>JASGDV010000028.1:0-7694 GCA_049841255.1 Sphingobium sp. | reverse complement strand
TGCCCGATGAAGGCGCATGACTTGCCCAGCGCCGCGATCCCGGCCAGCGTATTGGCCGCAGACCCGCCGCTGATCTCCTTGCCCGCCTCCATATCGGCATAGAGCCGCTCCGCCATCTCCGCGTCGATCAACTGCATCGCGCCCTTGTTGAGGCTGCGCTCGGCGAGGAAGCCGTCGTCGCTGCGGGCAAGCACGTCGACGATGGCGTTGCCGATGGCGACGATATCAAGCGCGGGGGCGGAAGCGGTCACGCGGAATCCTTATTCTTGAAGGGATGATGGCGCGCCCGTCTCTACAGATGCCGCCGCCGCCGCGCAACGGCGCTGATTGACGCCGCGCGCGGAGCGGAGGATAGCTGCTTCATGGTCATCGCCGCCGCCCTGCGCGCCTTCCCGGTCCTGTTTCACGCCGCGACCCGGCGGCTGCTCGCAAAAACGCTGCTGCTGACGCTACTGATCTTCGTGGCGTTGGCCGTGGCGCTCTGGGCCGCTTTCCATGCGCTGCGGCTGCATTTCGGCTGGGGCGGCGGCGGACTGGCCGAAGCGGCAGCGACCGCCCTTGCCATGGTCGCGGCGGGCTGGCTGCTGTTCCGCGCCGTCGCCATGGCGATCATGGGTTTCTACGCCGACGAAATCATCCTCGCCGTGGAACGGGACAGCTACCCGCAGGCTGCCCGCGAAGCCCGCCCTGTCGGCGTGGCCCGCAGCCTGCGTCTCGCGCTCGCCTCGCTGGGACGGACGCTGGGCTGGAACCTGATCGCCCTGCCCGCCTACATCGTCCTGCTGGTAACCGGCGTGGGCAGCATCGGGCTGTTCCTGATCCTTAACGCTTATCTGCTGGGCCGCGATCTCGCCGACATGGTGCAGCCGCGCCATCCCTCGCTGCCGCCGATTCCGCGCGTCAGCCGGTGGCTGGTGGGCCTCCTTTCGGCGCTTCTCTTCCTCATTCCCTTCGTCAACCTGCTTGCGCCGGTCTGGAGCGCGGCTATGGCGGTGCACATGTTGCACGGCGTCAGAAGGAATAGCGCATGAAACCGTCCCGCCTGTTGCCCGCCGCCCTGCTGTCGCTGCCGCTCGCCGCTTGCGGAGCCGGGACGGTGGTGCCCCAGACGCGCCAGCCCGCGCCGCCTCCTGCCGGTCCGCCCGCCAGCGCCTTCATGAAGACCGGCCCGCTCATGGGCATGGACGCGAAGCATCTGACCCAGATGCTGGGCACGCCGCGCCTCGACATCCGCGAAAGCACCATGCGGAAACTGCAATTCGCCAATGGCCGCTGCGTACTCGACGCCTATCTCTATCCGCCGGGGCAGGGGAAGGAGCCGGTCGTCACCCATGTGGACGCCCGCGCGCCTTCGGGCGCCGATGTCGACCCGGCCGGTTGCGCCACCTCCTTGCAGGGGCGCTAAACCGAAAGCCGCCCTATCGCCCAGCTTGCGGCCTCCGCCACGACCGGATCGGGATCGCCCGCCAATGGCCGCAGCTTCTCCACAAGCCGCTTCTCCCCGCTATTCCCCGCCGCGATCGCTGCATTGCGGACCATCCGGTCCCGCCCGATCCGTTTGATGGGCGAGCCGGAGAAAATCTCCCGAAATGCCGCATCGTCCAGCGCCAGCAAATCCTCGATCGCCGGAGCCGCCAGCTCCGCCCGCCCCAAAAAGGCGCGATTGGCTGCCGCCCGGTCGGCGAACTTGTTCCACGGACACACCGCCAGACAATCGTCGCAGCCATAGATGCGATTGCCGATGGCGGCGCGGAATTCCTCCGGGATCGGCCCTTTATGCTCGATGGTGAGGTAGGAGATGCATCGCCGCGCATCCACCACATAGGGCGCGGGGAAGGCATCGGTCGGGCAGGCGCTCTGGCAGGCGGTGCAACTGCCGCAATGATCCGCCTCGCCTTCGTCGGGCGTCAGCGCGATCTCGCTGTAGATCGCGCCCAGGAACAGCCAGCTTCCATGGGCGCGGCTGACCAGATTGCTGTGCTTCCCCTGCCAGCCCAGCCCCGCCGCCATCGCCAGCGGCTTTTCCATCACGGGCGCAGTGTCGACGAAGACCTTGAGCGCGCTGTCCTGCTGCGCCACCAGCCACCGGGCCAGCGCCTTCAGCCCTTTCTTGACGGTGTCGTGATAATCCTTTCCCTGCGCATAGACTGAAATCCGCGCCCGGTCCCCGACATCGGCCAGCGCCAGCGGATCGCGTCCCGGCGCATAGCTCATGCCCAGCATGATGACGCTGCGCACCTGCGGCCACAGCCCTTGCGGCGACCCGCGCTGTTCCGCGCGCTCCTCCATCCACAGCATATCGCCATGATGCCCCGCGCCCAGCCATTCGCGCAGCCTTTGCCCGGCCTGCGGCGCGGCGTCGGCGCGCGCGATGGCGCAGGCGGCAAAGCCCAGCCGCGCCGCTTCCGCTTTCAGGCGCTGTTCCAAGGTTTCGATTTGCACTGGCATCGGCTGTCATTATTGGGGTTTTATGATCGGCGATCCAATCCCCCCGCATCCCGCCTATGCCGTCGAAGCCAAGGGGCTTGTCAAGACATTCGGCGATTTCCGCGCGGTGAACGGCGTCGACATCGCCGTGCCCGCCGGGTCCATCTATGGCGTTCTCGGCCCCAATGGCGCGGGCAAGACCACGTTGCTACGCACCCTGCTGGGCATCATCGACCCGGACGAGGGCGAGCGCAGCCTGCTGGGCGATCCGCAACCCCTGCGCCAGTCGCACCATATCGGCTATCTCCCGGAAGAACGCGGCCTTTATCCCTCGATGAAGGCGTTCGACGCCATCGCCTTCATGGGCGCGCTGCGCGGATTGCCGCTCAAAACGGGCCGCGAACGCGCCCGCGCGATGCTGGAGGCGCACGGCATGGGGCCATCCGCCGACAAGCCCATCCGCCAGCTTTCCAAGGGCATGGCCCAGACCGTCCAGCTTTTCGGCACCATCGTCCACCAGCCGCGCCTGATCGTGCTGGACGAGCCCTTCTCCGGCCTCGACGCCATCAATCAGGGCAAGCTGGAGGTGCTGATTCGCGAACAGGCCCGCGCCGGGGTGACGGTGCTCTTCTCCACCCATGTCATCGCCCATGCCGAACGATTGTGCGAGCGTATCGCCATCGTCGCGGGCGGGCGCATCGACTTCGAGGGATCGGTCGCCGCCGCGCGCGGCCGGCTCCGTCCGCAGGTGACGCTGCGGACGCGGGCGAGCGACGGACCGTGGCGCGGCGCCTTGCCCGCCGACACGCTGGCGCAGGACGGCGCATGGCATTTCGCGCTGCCCGATGGCGGGATCGAGCCGCTGCTGCGCGCCCTGCTGGACGGCGATGCGGGGATCGAAAGTCTCTCCATCGAACGCCCCGGCCTGCACGACGCCTTCGTCGCCATCGCGGGGGAAGCGGTCGCCCGCCAGATGGAGGAAGACCGGGCGCGGGAGGATGCGGCATGAAGGATATGATGCGCGCCGCTTTCGTCATCGCGCGGCGGGATTTATCGGCGGTTATCCTGACCCGTACCTTCCTTTTCTTCCTGCTGGGGCCGCTGTTCCCGATCCTGATCGGCATGGCGTTCGGCGGCCTCGGCGAAAAGATCAGCAATGACAGCCTGCGCCCGGCGGCGGGCCTGTCCATGCCGCCCGCGGAAGCCGCCCGGATGATGGACGCGCGGGAAGCCATCGCCCGCCGCATCGGCGCGGATCATATCTCTGCCCTCAAACAGGCGCCATGGCCCGCCGATCCGCGCCGCCTGCTGGCCGACAGCGAAGCGGGCTATGTCGCGGTCGTCTCCGGCACGGTGGACCATCCGGCGCTGACCGGCCAGCCGTCCGACATCGCCCGGCTGGAAGGCGACGTCCGGCTGATCGCCAGCGCCGCCAAGACCCGCGCCATCCTGCCCGAAGTGCATGTCGAGCGGCATCCGGTCCTGCGAAGCGCCAGCGGCCAGACACAAGCGCGGCTGGCCACCGGACGGGGGGCGCAGATCGTGATCTTCCTTCTCACCATGCTGCTGGCGGGCATGGTCCTGTCCAACATGGCGGAGGAAAAGAACAACAAGGTGATAGAGATCCTCGCCGCCGCCGTGCCGATCGACGCCGTGTTCCTGGGCAAGCTGATGGCGATGCTGTCGATGAGCTTCATCGGCATCCTCTTCTGGGGCGGCTGCGCCATGGCGGCGATGACGCTGCTGGCCGCTCCCGGTTTCGCGGTGCCCGCGCCCGCGGTCGGTTGGCCGGTCTTCCTGCTGCTCGCCATATTCTATTTCGCCATGGCCTACTGCCTGCTCGGCTCGCTGTTCCTCGGCATCGGGGCGCAGGCAGCGACGGTGCGGGAAGTGCAGACGCTCAACATGCCCGTCACCATGGGGCAGATGGTGGTGTTCTTCTTCGCCACCCATGCCGTCGACCATATGGGGTCCGCGCCGGAAATCGCGGCGGCGGTCTTTCCCTTGTCATCCCCCTTCGCGATGATCGCGCGGGCGGCGCAGGACGCTGCGATCTGGCCACATGTGCTGGCGTTGCTATGGCAGGCCATGTGGATCGCCCTCATCATCCGCATGGGCGTGTGGCTGTTCCGCCGCCATGTGCTCAATTCGGGAGCGAAACGCCCCCTGTTCCGGCGGCGAGCGACGCCGCCGGTCTGATGAGATATCTGGCCTGATCGGATCAAGCCCCTTCGCAGGAGCACGAAACCATTGGGCTCAATGCCGGAAATGGCGCATCCCGGTGAAGACCATCGCCAGCCCCGCTTCATCCGCCGCCGCGATCACTTCCTCGTCGCGGATGGAGCCGCCCGGTTGGATCACCGCCGTGGCGCCCGCTTCGACCGCCGCCAGCAGCCCGTCGGCAAAGGGGAAGAAGGCGTCCGAAGCCACCGCCGACCCGATGGTGCGCGCCTCGCTCCAACCGGCCTTGTCCGCCGCATCCTTCGCCTTCCACGCGGCGATGCGCGCAGATTCGAGGCGGTTCATCTGTCCCGCGCCGATGCCTGCCGTGCTGCCGCCCTTCGCATAGACGATGGCGTTCGACTTCACATGCTTGGCCACGGTCCAGGCGAACAGGCAGTCGGTCAGTTCCTGCCCGGTCGGCGCGCGCTTGGTGACGACCTTCAGCATGTCGCGCGTCACCCGCCCATTGTCCCGGCCCTGCACCAGCAGCCCGCCCGCGATGCTCTTCATCATGAGGCCAGTGCGTGCCGGATCGGGCAGCTCGCCCGTCAACAGCAGGCGCAGATTCTTCTTCTTCGCGAAGATTGCCTTCGCTTCCTCATCCGCGTCCGGCGCGGCGACGACTTCGGTGAAGATGCCGCTGATCGCCTCCGCCGTGGGGCCGTCCAGCGGCCGGTTGACCGCGATGATCCCGCCGAAAGCCGACACGCTGTCGCAGGCCAGCGCCGCCTCATAGGCTTCGATCAGCGTCTCGCCCGTCGCCACGCCGCAGGGATTGGCGTGCTTCACGATCACCACGGTCGGCGGCCCGTCGCGGAACTCGCTCACCAGCTCCAGCGCCGCGTCGGCGTCGTTATAATTATTGTAGCTCAGTTCCTTGCCCTGCACCTGCTTCGCCTGCGCGATGCCGTTCGCGGTAGGCCCGACCGGCAGGTAAAGTGCCGCCGACTGATGCGGATTCTCGCCATAGCGCAGCGTTGCGCCCAGCTTGCTCGCCACCGCCAGCGTGTCGGGGAATGGCTGTCCCTGATCGGCGAAGGCGAACCAGCTTGCGATCATCGAGTCATATGCCGCCGTCGCCGCATAGGCTTTTGCGGCCAGCATCCGCCGGAAATCGTAGGAGGTCGCGCCGCCCTTCTCCGCCATCTCCGCGATCAGCCGCGCATAGTCGGCCGGATCGGTGACGATGGCGACGCTTTCATGATTCTTCGCGGCGGAACGCACCATGGACGGCCCGCCAATATCGATATTCTCGATGATCTCGTCCCGGTCCGCGCCCCGCGCCACCGTCGCGGCGAAGGGATAGAGGTTCACCACCACCAGATCGATCGCGCCGATTTCATGTTCCTGCATCGATGCGACATGCTCGGCATTGCCGCGCACAGCGAGCAGCCCGCCATGCACTTTGGGATGCAGCGTCTTGACGCGCCCGTCCATCATTTCGGGAAAGCCGGTGAGGTCGGAAATATCCTTCACGTCGAGGCCCGCCTCGCGCAGCGCCCTGGCCGTGCCGCCGGTCGACACCAGCTCCACGCCATGCTGCCCCAGCGCCTGCCCCAGTTCGATAAGGCCCGCCTTGTCGGACACGGACAGAAGGGCGCGCTTGATGGTGACGTCAGTCATGGATTTCCCTGCTTTTCGGATTCGCCAGAAGAATTTCGCCCAGCCCTTAGTGCCCCATGCGGGAAAAATACAGCCTTGCGATGAGGAGTGGAGGAAGGGCGGTTTCGGCCAATGATGGTCGCTAGGCCGCCTTTTAAGATTATGTATAGCGGATATTCTTGCGACACATAAGGTAACCCGGTGCGGATCGTCCTCATATCCTCGGCCATATTAGCACTCATCGCGTGTGGCGAACCCGGTGCGACCATTCCAGTGGATCAAGGCACTGGTTTCCGAGATGGCTATCTCGTGCAAGTCACCCTTTCCGGAAACATTGAATGGAACGGCGCTAAGATCGATGAAACGGAGTTCAAGCGTTACGTCGGGCTATACGCTGTAATGCCTAAAGAAGCCGGTCGTTTGTGGGTCGAATTTGAACCCGACGCGCCATCAAGCCGGATTGCGTTCGTTCGGCGGCATGTCGTGGGCAGCGGGCTTTGCAAACAGCAAAGATGCGTAGAGGGTTTATGGAATGTGCCACGACCAGTCGTTAATTGAAGCGGCCTAACAGCAATCAGCCATAGCTTGCCGTCATGTGAAACGTGCTCCTGCGAAGGCAGGAGCCAGATCGAAAGGTGGAACTAGGCTCCTGCGTTCGCAGGAGCACGGTGCATGTTGGATAACTGAACCGTCCGTAATCCGCCCTACGCGCCACCGCCCCCCGGCACTCACCCCACCCGTTTGAACAACCACCCGATGCTTGACCCGCCGGGCAGCGCCTCGCCCGTCACGACGAGCTGCTGCGTGGGATAGGGGCGGCCGTCGGCGTCCACCCACAGGCTTTCCTCGACCGATAGCTTCCCCGCGCTCGCCCGGAACTGCCACAGCGCGCCCATGTCGATCCGCAGCAGCGCCCCCATGCCGTCCGCCGTGCTGGTCGGCTCGACGCCGGGCGCCAGATGGAATCGCAACTGCACCGGCAGCCGCGCGGGTTTCTTGCGCCGCTCCGCCGGGGTCAGCATGTCCTCGCCCCGGATTTCCTTGCCGTCGCCGCTCATCAGCAGCAGGCGGCGGTGGATATAGCCCATGCGCCGGACATAACCGTCATGGCTCAGATCGACGCGGCTGCCATTTTCCAGCTCCTGCCGGTTGAGTTCCACCTCCGTCACGCCCTTGCCCAGCGTGCCGTCGGGCAGCAGCGCGGTCGAATTGCAGTCGTCCAGGATCAGCGTGCTGTGCGCCGCCGTGGTCCGCAGCCCCTGCGCCAGATCGCGGGCGATCCATTGCCCCTCCAGCGCCGCGCCGCCGCAATTGACGATCAGGCGGTGCGGGCCGTCGCTGATCTCGATCGCGCCGGTCGATCCGCAGCCCACCGCCGCCAGTTGCGCGACCGGAGGCGGCGCGGCGTCGATCTGCGCCACCGTCGCGCCCGCCGCCAGCCG
>JASGDV010000027.1:0-19921 GCA_049841255.1 Sphingobium sp. | reverse complement strand
ATATTCATTTCCTGCTCCCCGCCGCTCTTCTGTTCGTTGCGGGTTGTTCCGGCTCTTCTTCCGAGGAGGTTGCCTGGCAGCCGGATGAGGATGGCAATATCAAGGCTTCATCGGAAAGCTGGGCGCGTGATTTTCTCCAGTCCCATTTCGATGCCAATCCCGTGTGCACGCCCTTCTTCGCCATGCCGCGCGATGTGTCGGTGGATTCGGAATATGAACAAAAGCGCATGCAGGCTTTCATCGATGCGGGCCTGGTTCATCGTGAGGGGGAGATGTCCATCGCGGACCCCGGGACGGGTTCAGGTTCCCGGCGCGTGGTTCGTTACACCCTGACCCCGGAAGGTCAGAAATCCATTCACCCCGGCAGCGGGGACATGGCGAGCTACAAGATGGTCATATGCTATGGCAGGCGCGCGATCGGCAAGGTGGAGGTCGGGCCGGTCGACCAGATGATGCAGAATGTCGAGGTCAAATATGGCTATGCGCTGAAGGACAAGCCCGAATGGGTGACCGCTCCGTCCATCAACGCTTTCTATCCCGGTCTCGCCAAATGGCTTGCGGATCGGGAGGCTGAGGGCGATTCCGAGATGCTTGGATTCAGGGACGGCAAATGGTCGTTCGATCGCTCGCCGCGCCCCGAAATGTTCGACATCCAGCAACTCGGCCACTGAAGTCGGATCACCACAGGCGGCGTTCGCTGAGAAGATGGGCCAGGAAGACGGGAACGCCCAGAAAGGCGGTGACGACGCCCAGCTTCAATTCGCTCGCCGTGGGTATCAGGCGAACGGCTATATCCGCCGCCACGAGCAGGAAGGCGCCGCCGATCATCGATGGCAGCAGGATGGCCGAAGGGCTCCGGTCGGTCATCGGCCGCACCAGATGGGGAACGATGAGCCCGATAAAGCCTATCGAGCCTGACACCGCGACCGCGCCGCCCACGCCGATCGCGATTCCCAGCAGCAGCCGACAGCGCGCGCGGCGCAGATCGACGCCCAGCGACCGCGCCCCATCCTCGCCCAGCGACAGGGCGTCGAGCATGTGCCCGTCATAAAGCAGCAGCGCCGCGCCGAAGATGACGCAGGGCAGCGCGATCCACACGTCGGTCATCGTCCGGTTCTCGATGGAGCCCAGCAGCCATGCCATGATCTCCATGGCGGCAAAGGGGTTCGATGACAGGTTGAGCGCCAGGCTGATGCCCGCGCCCGCAAGCGTCGAGACGGCGATGCCCGCGAGAATGAGAATGAGCGGACTTTCCGACCGGCCCGCCAGCGCGAACAGCAATCCCAGAGCGATAAGCCCGGACAGGATGGCCAGCATGGGCAGCATGACGATGCTCCACCCGGCGATACCGAAATAGATCGCGCCCACCGCGCCCAGCGCGGCGGAATTGGACGCGCCCAGCACGGAGGGCTCGGCGAGCGGATTGCGCAGATAGCCTTGCAGCACCGCACCCCCAAGACCCAGCATCCCCCCGACCAGCAGCCCGACCAGAGTGCGGGGAAGGCGCAGGTCGAGAAGAATGGTGCGCCCTATCCGGTCGCCATGGCCGGCGAGTACCGCCATCATGCGTTCCGGACCGATCGGAACCGGCCCCAGACTCAGCGAAGCGGCGGTCACCAGAAGCAGGCCCAGAAGGAGAAGCGGGATCAGCGCGGGGTGGCGCGCGGCGGGAAGAAGGTCAGGCACGAATACCTCGCATGGGATCGGTTCCCCGTCACGCTTGTGTCCCGGGGTCGTGTTGTTATGAGGGGGCGGAAATGGCGCTCAGAGCATATCATCGTCGCGGATGGATCGCATTGTCCGGCCTTGCTGCCGTGCTGGCTGGCGTGGCGGCGTGGAGCCTGCCCGCGTCCCGTCCGGAAGCAGGGAGGACGGAGAGGCCCCGAAGGATCGTGTCGCTCAATCTTTGCTCCGATCAGCTTGTGCTGGCGCTTGCCGACCGCAGCCAGATCGCCGGTCTTACCCGCAATGCGACCGATCCGGAAATGTCCGCGGCGGCGGCGACTGCCCGCGATCTTCATCTTTTGAGCGGATCGGCCGAGGAAGTGCTCGCCATCGATCCCGATCTCGTGATCGGTATGCCCGCGCGGCGCAGTCCGGCCCTGGCCGTATTGAAGGAACAGCATTATCGGGCGATAGACCTTAAACCCGCCCATGACTATCGCGACATTGTGCAATCCATCAGGACGGTCGCCGACGCCGTGGGCCATCCGGAGCGGGGAGAGGCGCTGATAGCCCGCATGGATGCCGGTCTGTCCAGCCTTCCGCGCCCCAGATCCGGTGCCGTGGCCGCTTATTATCAGCGGCGCGGCTTTCTGACCGGCACGGGCACGCTGATGGATGACCTCATGCAGCGGGTGGGCGTCGTCAATCTGGCGGCCCGGCTCGGCAAGCCTCCGCTTTCGCATATGAGCCTTGAGGAAATGGTCGCTGCTTCGCCCGATTACCTGATCGTCGACAGCGCGACCGACAAGGTGACGGATCAGGGCACGGCCATGCTGCATCACCCCGTTCTCGACGGCATGACGCGGATCAGCATCCCGCAAGCCTGGACGGTCTGCGGCGGCCCTGCCTATGTCAAGGCCGCGCGCGCCATCGCCATGGCGCGCTGAACCCGACACAGCGGCAAGCCGCTGGTCGTCCGCCCACGGCGCGTTTTGTCGGACCGGGAAGCGGGCCATGGGTTTCAGAACTCGATGCCAGCCTGCGCCTTCACGCCCTGTTCCCGGAACGGATGCTTGAGAGGGGTCATTTCCGTCGCGAGATCGGCGATGTCGATCAAGCCCTGCGGCGCGTTGCGGCCGGTGACGATGACATGCTTCATCTCCGGCCGGGCGGCCAGCGTCTCCAGAACCTCGTCCAGCGGGAGATAATCGTAGCGCAGCACGATGTTCAATTCATCTGCCAGCACCATGTCATAGGAGGGGTCGGCGATCATGCGCTTGACCTCCTCCCACGCTCCGCGGGCGACGGCGATGTCGCGGGCGCGGTCCTGCGTGTCCCAGGTGAAGCCTTCGCCCATGGGTTTGAACTCGACATTCCGGGGGAAGGCGTCGAATACGGCTTTCTCGCCGGTGGTCATCGCGCCCTTCACGAACTGGACCACGCCCACCCTTTTGCCGTGCCCGATGGCGCGCACGACCATGCCGAGCGCCGCCGTCGTCTTGCCCTTGCCCTTGCCGGTATGGACGATGAGAAGGCCTTTCTCCGCCGTCTTCGTCGCGACGATCTTGTCGTGGGCGGCCTGCTTCTTCTTCATCTTTTCGGTGTGCCGTTCCTCGGTGCGTTCAACCATGGTCATCCTCCTGCAAGGGTGGCGAGCAACAGGCCCGCGCTGTTCGATCGGGGTTTCCACAAGCCGCGCTCCAGCGCTTCGGCGAGGCGCGCGGCGGTTTCGCGCAGCGCCGCCGGATTGGCCTGCGCCATGAAGGCGCGGACGGCCTCATCCTCGATGAAGGCGGCGTGGACGGCATCGAAATGATGGTCCTTTACCGCATGGGTCGTGGCGGCGAAGGCGAAGAGATAATCGACCGAGGCCGCGATTTCGAACGCGCCCTTGTAGCCGTGGCGCATCACGCCCGCGATCCATTTGGGATTGGTGACGCGTCCGCGCACGATGCGGCCGATCTCATCCTCCAATGTGCGGATGACGGGGCGTTCGGGGCGGCTATGGTCGTTATGATAGCTGACGGGTCTTGCGCCCTTCAGATGCTCGACCGCCGCCGCGATGCCGCCTTCGAACTGGTAATAATCGTCGCTGTCGAGCAGGTCATGCTCGCGATTGTCCTGATTCTGGACCACCGCGTCGGCGTCGGCCAGGCGGGCGGCGAAGAGGGCGCGTTCGGAATCCCCCTCCACGCTGCCGCCATAGGCATAGCCGCCCCAGTCGAGATAGACGTCCGCCAGATCGGCGCGGCTGTGCCAGAGGCGCTCGTCGATCATCGCCTGCAGGCCCGCGCCATAGGCTCCGGGTTTCGACCCGAAGACGCGCGCGCCCGCGCGGCGGGCGGCGGATGCGCCATCCTCTCCCCGGTCGACCAGTGCCGCCGTTTCGGCGCGATGGCGGGCGGCAGCGGGATTGTCCTCCTCCGGCTCGTCCAGCGCCATGACGGCGCGGGCGGCGCTGTCGATAAGGTCGATCTGCTCCGGAAAGGCGTCACGGAAGAAGCCGGAGACGCGGAAGGTGACATCCACGCGCGGGCGGCCGAGTTCGGCGACAGTCATCATCTCGAAGCCGACGACCCGTCCCGACGTCCAGTCCCAGCGCGGGCGCACGCCCATCAGCGCCAGCGCCTGCGCGATGTCGTCGCCGCCCGTCCGCATATTGGCGGTGCCCCAGGCGGAGAGCGCGATGGCCCTGGGATAATCGCCCTCGCGCTGGAGATAGTCGTCGACGAGAAGCTGGGCGGACTTGCGCCCCAGTTCCCAGGCCACGGCGGTGGGCACGGCGCGCGTGTCGACCGAAAAGAAATTGCGCCCGGTGGGAAGCACGTCTGGCCGCCCCCGCGTCGGCGCGCCGGAGGGTCCGGGGAGGACGAAGCGCCCGTCCAGACCCGCGATCAGAGCCTCCGCCTCCCGCGCGCCGCATTGGTCTATGCGCGGGGCCAAGTCGTCGGTTATCGCTTGCAGCACCGCCGCTGAGTGTGGCCCCGCCGCCTGCGCGCCATCCAGCATGGCGAGCGCCAGCAGTTCCAGCCGCTCGACCGTGTCGCCATGGGTGCGCCAAGGGTCTGCCGACAGGGGAAGCAGGAGTTCCGGTTTCGGGCCGTTCCATGGATCGGCCATGCGGCAATCGAGCGGATCGAAACCGAGCGCGAGGTCGTCGGCCATCGCGCGCAGGAGCGACGCCTGCCCTTCATGCTCATAGCCGCGCGGGGTGCGCGTCAGCGCCGCGAGCAGGTCGCGCCGCAACCGCCCCTCCGGCGAGCGGGTGAAGATGTGCAGCCCGTCGCGAATCTGCAATTCCTTGAGTTCGCAGAGATAATTGTCGATGGCCGAAAGCGCGTCGTCGCCGTCTCCGGTCGCGCCCGCATCCTTGTCCAACCCCTGCGCGCGGGCGAGGTCGATGATCTCCCGCCGCAGTCGCTCCAGCCGTCGCGGGTCCATGCCCGCCGCGAGATAATATTCGTCGACCAGCGCTTCGAGCTGCTTCAACGGCCCATAGCTTTCCGCGCGGGTCAGCGGAGGCGTCAGATGATCGACGATGACCGCGCCGATGCGCCGCTTGGCCTGCGTGCCCTCGCCCGGATCGTTGACGATGAAGGGGTAAAGCTGGGGCAGGGGACCGGCACAGATTTCAGGGAAGCAATCGGCGGAAAGCGACACGGCCTTGCCCGGCAGCCACTCCAGATTGCCATGCTTGCCCACATGGACCAGCGCCTGCGCGCCGAAAGTCCGCTCCAGCCAGATATGGAAGGCGAGATAGGCGTGGGGCGGCGGCAGCGCCGGATCGTGATAGCTGGTCTTGGGATCGATATTGTAACCCCGCGCCGGTTGCACCGCGAGCGCGACATGGCCGAAACGATGGATCGCAAGACGGAAGGCGTCCTCGCGCACGAAGGGATCGTTTTCAGGCGGCCCCCAGCGTTCCAGCATGGTTTGGCGGGCGGCTTCGGGAATGGCGGCGAAGGCGGCGCGGTAATCGACCAGCGGCAGCGCGATCTCGCCGGGCCGCTCCAGCGAGGCGAGGTCGTTGGTGACGCCGCCCGTCATCAGGCGCATCAGGGTCGCGCCGTCTTCCGGCGCTGCGCCGGTATCATATCCGGCTTCTCGTAATGCGGCGAGGATGGCGGCGGCGCTGGCAGGCGTGTCCAGCCCCACGCCATTGCCGATCCGCCCGTCGCGGTTGGGATAGTTGGCGAGGATCAGCGCGACACGCCGCTCCCTTGGCGGAGTGCGGCGCAGGGCGGCCCAGTTCGCGGCAAGATCGGCGGCGAAGGCGACCCGATCCGGCGCCACTTTGGGCACGATGATGCCGCATTGCGTCACGGCGTCGAAACGCTCGGCTGCCTTGAAGGTCACCGCGCGCGTGAAGATGCGCCCGTCCACTTCGGGCAATGCGACGTTCATCGCCAGATCGCGTGGGCCAAGTCCCCGCGCCGATGCTTCCCAGTCCGCCTGCTCCACCCCCGCGAAGGCGAGTTGGAGGATTGGACAGTCGCCCTGTTCCAGCACGGCGGGCGTCCGCGCGTCTCCGGCGGAGGAAGCGGCGAAGCTCGTCGCGTTCAGGATCACGTCCGGCGCGATCTCGCCCAGCAGGCCGCCCAGCCAATCGATGGCGAACGGCTCGCGCAGCGCGCGTACATGGACGGCGGCGACATTGAAACCGCGCGCCTCCAGCGCCTCCACCATCGCGTCGACCGCGTCCAGCGTACCCGCGACCATCAAGGCGCGGTAGAAGACGAGGAGCGCGACGGGATGCCCTTCCCGCCAGCGCGCGCGCAGGTCGGCAAGGGAGGGGCGGTCGACACCTGGCAGATAGAGGCCCGCATCGGCGACCGGCACCGGATCGTCCGGTTCGCCCGCATCCTCTCCCATCAGCCGCGCCGCCGTTTGCAGGAAGGCCAGCGCATTGGCCGTCCCGCCCTGCCGCAGATAGTCGCGCAGCTTCTCCCGCACCTCGGCGGGCAGGGTAGAGGCGCGGTCGAGCGCCGGATCGGCTTCCCGCCCGTCCGCGATGGCCGCGAAGGCGATGCCCTTTTCCCGCGCGACAGCCGCGATCTCGTCTATGCCATAGGGCCAGTAGCTCTTGCCGCCGAGCAATATGACGCACACGAAGCGGGCATGGGCGATGGTCTTTTCCACATAAAGGTCGGTGGAATAAGGGTGCCGCAATTGCAGCAGGTTGGCGAGGCGGACGCTGGGCGCGCCCGGCGGCAACTGTCCCGCCGCCTTGGCGAAGCAGGCGAGTTCGCTGTCCGCCACCGTCAGGATGACGATGTCGCCCGGCGGCTGATCGAGGTCGATCGCTTCCTCGCCATTGGCGATGGTGCCGGGTGTGGCGGACAGCAGGTGCATCAGCCGACGACGCCTTTCAGATCGGCGGAGATGGCGGACTGATCCAGCCCCCTCTGGCCGATCACGACAAGCTGGGTCCGGCGGATTTCCGCGGGCGTCCAGGCGCGGTCGTAGAAATGCTGGATGCGCGGGCCGACCGCCTGCACGACAAGACGGCTCTGCTTGCCCGCCACGGCCACCATGCCCTTGACGCGCAGCACGTCATGCGCTGCGATCAACGCGCCGAGCCGGGCGACCAGCGCATCCACATCGGCGACTTCTCCGCCGGTGACGACGAAACTGTCGAAATCGTCATGGTCGTGGTCCTCCCCCTCCGCGTCATGGTGGGAGGGGCGGGCGTCGAGATCGTCCTCCGCCGCCGCCGTGATGCCGAGAAGCGCGCCCACATCCACCGCGCCATGATCGGCGCGGACGATCTTCACGCCCTCGCGCGTTTCCGCATCCACCTGTGCCTCGACCTTCGCCAGCGTGGCGGCGTCGACCAGATCGGTCTTGTTGAGCACGACCATGTCGGCGCAGGCCAGTTGATCCTCGAACAGTTCCTCCAGCGGGCTGTCATGATCGAGGCTGGGGTCGGCGGCCCGCGCCGCCGCGAGCGCGGCCTCGTCCGTGGCGAAGCGGCCCGCCGCCACCGCGTCCGCGTCGATCAGCGCGACCACGCCGTCCACCGTCGCGCGGGTGCGGATGTCGGGCCACTGGAACGCCTTCACCAGCGGCTTGGGCAAGGCAAGGCCGGATGTTTCGATGATGATATGCTCTGGCGGGTTGGGCCGGTCGAGCAGCTTCTGCATGGTGGGCAGGAAGTCGTCCGCCACGGTGCAGCAGATGCAGCCATTCGCCAGTTCGACGATGTCCTCCTCAGGGCAGGCGTCGTCGTTGCAGCCCTTCACCAGTTCGCCGTCCACGCCGACATCGCCGAACTCGTTGATGACAAGGGCGAGGCGGCGGCCTTTGGCGTTTTGCAGGAGGTGGCGGATGAGCGTGGTCTTGCCCGCGCCCAGAAAGCCGGTGATGACGGTGGTGGGCACTTTGCTCATGCTTCTTCTCCTTCTTCGATTTCCATGGGTGCGCGATCATGAAGCGCGCGCCAGCCCGCAACGCGGGAATCGCCCGCTGCCGCCAGACGACGCAGGACGATCCGCGCCTTGGTCCGCCCGCGCCGGGTGTCCGGCCATTGCGCTGATTCCGGTTCCGCGCCGCCTTCTATGAGCGCGCGTATCCAACGCTCGACATCCCGATCCTCCGCGAGGGCGAAGCGTTCCAGATAGGGCTGAAAGGCGGCATCGAAGGCCGGAATGAAATCATGCCTTTCCCCCAGCATGGTGCGCCATGGCGAGCGGGGATGGACGCTCAGCGCCGCCTGCATCCCGTCCGGGATCGGCACGTTGGATGAGTGGGGGCGGTCCTTCGGCACCAGCCTGGTCAGCAAATGGGTGTGCGGGCCTGTGGGTGATTTGCCGCCGGCTGGCGGGATGGGCTGGAAAACCTCGATCCGCCCGGCGGGGGAAAGGAGAACGCGATGCGGCTGCGCGCGCAGCACTTCGCCCATGATGGCGGGGGCAGAGAGGGGCGGTTCGCCTTCATGCGCCGAAAGCGCATCGGTCAGACCGGCGTCATTGGTCCGGACCGCCATCGTCACCGCGCCGGATGCGACGCCGAGGTCGAAGAGGCGATATTCCCGGTCTTCCGCACGGATCGAGGCGTTATCCGGGCCGAGCGAGCGGATGACCCGCTCCGGCGTTTCCGGGCGCGGGCAGCAGAAGGCAAGGGCATGACCCCAGCTTTCGCCATCGGCTGAAAGACTGTCCCAGGCGATGGCGGTCAGCGGAGCCGTCGGCGCGATCCGCATGGCTCCGCGCGCTGTGACGATCTCCAGCAGGCTGGGTTCGCGCCGCATCGTCGCCGGTTCGTCCGCATCGCGCACGAACTCCCCGATCGCGCCGAAGCTGCCGATGCTCCAGCCATGCTCCGCATCGCCTGCAAGGTCAGCGATCAGGTCAAAGTCGACGGTTTCCATCTTCACTCCGCTCTATCGAGAAATCGAACGATCCTGCCATCCCCGTCGCTGTCAAGACGGACGCGCACCTCATAGAGCGCGCTCAGCATCTCCTCGGTGGCGACATCGGCGACCGGACCGGCCGCGAGCAGGCGGCCGTCGCGGATCGCCACCAGATCGTCGGCATGGTTGAGCGCAAGATCGAGGTCATGGATCGCCATCATGACCGTGCGTCCCGCGTCGGCCCGCGCGCGCAGGCGGCGCATGGCGTCGAGCGCATGACGCGGATCAAGACCCGTCGTCGGCTCATCCACGATCAGCAATTCGGGGTCGCCGACGATGGCGCGGGCGAGCATGACGCGCGCCAGTTCGCCGCCCGAAAGGCTGGTCGCCTGCCGGTGGCGCAGGTCGAGCAGGTCGCAGGCGGCAAGCGCCTCGTCTATCGCGGGCTGCATCGTCGCGGGCAACGATCCGAAGGCGGGCAGGGCAGGGGTAAGGCCCAGCGCCACGACGCGCTCGACGCTGATCGGCCATTCGACCCCGGCGCGCTGGGGCAAATAGGCGCGCCGCCGCGCCAAATCCCGCCGCCCGATGGCCGATAATTCCTCATCGCCCAGCCGCACCGTTCCCGACGCAGGACGCAATAACCCGGCGGCGACGTCCAGCATCGTGCTCTTGCCCGCGCCATTGGGGCCGATCACCGCGGTCAGACGGCCAGCGGAGAAGCGCGCTGTCACGGTGTCGAGCACGGTTCGCTCGCCGCGCCGGACGGTGATCCGGTCGAGATCAAGGGCGCTCATGCCGTCCGCTTCCGCACATGAAGGATCAGCCAGAGGAAGAAGGGCGTGCCGATCAGGCTGGTGAAGACGCCCACATTGAGCGGCGCGCCGCCGAAGACCAGCGTGCGGGTCGCGACATCGGCGGCGGTCACGAGGACCGCGCCTGTCAGCATCGCGGGCATCAGAACATGGGCCGGTTGATGGCCGACGAGCGGGCGGACCAGATGCGGCGCCATCAGGCCGACGAAACCGATGGAACCGGAAATGGAAGTCCCCGCTCCCACTGCCAGCGCCGTGCCCGCGAGTGCGAGCAACCGCGTGCGGGCGATCGGAACGCCAAGGCTTTCCGCCTGAACCTCCCCCAGCGCCAGCGCGTCGAGCGCCCGGCCGGTCAGCAGCAGGAGCAACAGGCCGGGGAGGATGAAGGGCAGGGCGATCCGCACATGATCCCAGCTCCGGTCCGTGAGCGAACCCATCAGCCATGTCATGATCTCATAGGCGGCATAGGGATTGGGCGCGAGGTTGAGCGCCAGCATCACTCCCGCCATCGCGATGCTGCTGATCGCCACGCCGGTCAGGATCAGCGACAATGTGCCGCCGTTGCGTGAAAGGATCAGCGCGACCGCCGCCGTGACGAACGCGCCGGTCAGCGCGAACATCGGCGTGGCGAGGGGAAAGGCTGTCGCGAAACCGAAGTAAATGGCGATCACCGCGCCCAGCGATGCGCCGGAGGAAATGCCGAGCAGGCCGGGTTCGGCCAGCGGATTGCGCAGCAAGCCCTGAAGGACCGCGCCCGAAAGTCCGAGGCTCGCGCCGATGGCCATGGCGAGGATGAGCCTTGGCAGGCGGATTTCTCCGGCGATCAGACCGGGCAGGTTCGCTTTTCCCGAAGAAAGGGAGCCGAATATCTCGCCCGGCGTCAGCCAGACCGTCCCCGCAAGGATGGAGACGAGCGCGATGCCCAGAAGCAGCAGAAGCAGCAAGGGGACGAGGAAGCGGCTCATAGATCCTTCGTCGGCGCAAAGGGCAACGGGGTTCGCACACGGGCCGCCGCCGCGCGCAATTCCGCCCGCAGTTCGAACGCCGCATCCGCGACGAGCGGCGTTCCGCAGAGATAATAGGCCTGCCGGATGGTCAACGTGCGCGCGCCGTCCCAATAGCGGCGGATCAGCGGATGCCGTTCCACATTGTCGCGTAGTCCCGGCTTGCGCCCCACTCCCGCGCCTTTGACCAGCAGGGTGGGCGCGGTCTGGAGCAGCACTTCGACATCGGGGCGGCCATAAGTGCTGGCGGGGGGACGGTTGGCGACGTTGACCGCGCCCGCCGCCTCCAGCACGGCGTTGTAAAGCGACCCTTCACTCGCGTTGAAGCCCGCGCCGTCCCAGGCCGCGACCCTGAGCTTCGGACCAGGATCGCGCGCCAGCGCGGCGAGTTGCCGGTCCATTCGCGCGATCAGCGCCTCGCCGCGCGCTTCCTCTCCCACGGCCTTCGCCACCTGTCGCGTGATCTGCCGGATGTCGTCGAAACTTTCGGCATGATCGACCTCTATCATCGGATAGCCAAGCCGTTTGAGCAGCGCGCGGGTCGCGGGCGTGGTGAAGGTTCCTGCCACGACAAGATCGGGCCTTTGCCGCACGACCTCTTCCGACAGGCCGTGATTGACGCCGACCCGCCGCGCCTCACGATAGAGGAGCGAACCGTCGGGATCGCGCGACAGCCAGGTGACGGAAGCGATCCGTTCGGGCGGAAGCAGCGCGAGGACGATCTGGTCCACGCACTGATTCATCGACATGACCCGCATCGGCTGATGCCGGACGGCGTGTGCAGCCGGGCGTTCCGCGCTGCCGACCGGAATCGGCAGCGCGGACAGCGCAAGTCCCGTCAGGAGGGCCAGCGCACGCATCAAAGCCGGATGCGCACGCCGCCATAGGCCGCGCGACCGGCGGTCAGGAAGCCGACATTCTCGACATAATTTTCATCGAACAGATTTTCGACGCGGCCATAGATCGAGATGTTGCCGGTCAGCGCGACATCGGCATTCAGGTTGACGATGGTGTAATCGTCCAGCTTTTCTGTCAGGTAAGTGGCGAAGTTGGTGTCATATTGCTTGCCGTTGTAGCGGACGGTCGCGGTCACTCCGAAGCGATCGTCCGTGCTGCGCCAGGACAGGTTGGCGCTGCCGATATGCTTGGGTCGGCGGATCAGGATGACGCCGGCCTCGCTCTTCGCATCCACATAGGTATAGGATGCGTCGAAGCGCAGCGTCGGCAGAATTCTGGCATTGATCGCCACTTCCATCCCTTCATGGGGCGAATTGCCGGGCGCGTTCCTCATCGTATAGACGGGCGCATAGACAGGCTCGATCTTGTCGCGCAGCTTGGCGTTGAAATAGGTCACGTCGATACGGGCGTTTCCGTCCAGAAATGCCTGTTCCACGCCGACTTCCCAGCCGGTCGACTTCTCCGCCTTCAGATCGGGATTGCTCACGAAGCCGCTGGTCGGTGAATAGCCGAACAGTTCGGAAAAGTTCGGCGCCTTGACGCCGGTTCCGCCTGCGGCGTGCAGTCGCGTGCCGGTCGCGAAGCGATAGCTGGCCTGCGCGCGCCATGTCGTGCTGTTGCGGAAACGGTTATTATCGTCATGGCGCAACGCGATGCCGATGCCGCCCCGATCATCGAGCTGCAACTGATATTGTCCGACAAAGCCCCAATTGGTGATCCGGCGGAGCGGGTTGGCGGCGGAAATGGCGCCCCGGTTATGGAATTGCTCGCGCTCATAATCGATCGCGCCGGTCAGGACATGGGATACGGGGCCGGTCGAGCCGAGTTGCAGCGTCGAAACCCAGCTTCCCTTCAGGCGCTGTCCATGGGTGCCGTAGGTGATATTGCCGTCATCGTCGATATAGATGCGCTTGCTGTCCTGCATCTGCGCGCTGAAGTCGTTGGTCCAGGGACCATCCGCGCCGACGGTTGCGCCGACCAGCGCGTAGAAGGCGTCGTTGCGATAGGAGCCGCCTGCGTCGATCGCATAGCCGGTGCCGCTATAATCCTGATTGTTGATGTCCGCGTCCGTATGGTTGTAGCGCGCGACTGCGCGCAAGGCGACGGAGCCGATCTGATAGCCCAGCTTGCCGCTGACGGTGCCGATCTTCGAACCGATGTCGCGCGATCCGCCCGGCGCGACGACAAAGCCGCCTATGCCCGAATAGGAGCCGCTGAGCGCATAATCCATGTCGCCCACGGTTCCCGCGCCACGGACGGCGCCCTGTAGGGTATCGAATGATCCGCCTTCCAGCCGGGCGCTGAAACCGGGGAGTTCGCGGCCGCTCGGCGTCATATAGCTGACCACGCCGCCGATCGCGTCGGAACCATAGAGCGCGCTCTGCTCGCCGCGCAGAACCTCGATACGCGCGCCCTCGTCTGCGAACAAGGTCGCGAAATCATATTCCCCTTGCGTGGCGTCGGATGCTTCGATGCCGTCGATGATCATCAGCGTGTGATTGCCTTCCGCGCCCCGGATACGCACTTGCGTCAGCCCACCCACCGGACCTGTCCGGTTGACGGCGATGCCGGGCACGTCCCGCAGGATGTCGGACACGACCTGCGTCTGGCGGTCGCGAAAATCCGCGCTGGTGAGCACCGTCACCGAAGAGCCGAAGGTCGCCGTCGATATTCCGCCCGCCGCGCGCGTGCCCGTCACCACGATCTGGTCGGTGACTTTCTGATCGGATGGATCGTCAGGTTCGGATTGCGCCAGCGCGGCGCTGTTCCAGGCGAGAGCCAAAAGCGAAACGGCAATGATGTTTTTCATGAGAACCCCCTTAGACGCCAGAGCAACTTGGGCGGGGCTTTCCGGCGGCGTTCAGCGGCCTCTGTGCCGGTGGACGAGCGACGGTTGGCCCGCGTCCATGACCGGGCGTTCGCCCATGGACGCAAGGCCACGCGGCCCCGGCCGCATGACATCGTCGCTCAGACGGAGAAATCACCGTGCCGCGGCCATTCCCTGGACCAGGGCAAGAGCGACCAGACGCCGGCAGGTCTCCTGGCTTGCGGGTCATCGCCCGATGCACGGCCTTCCCAGGCCCGGCATGATTTAGCGTCCGGCCCAGTGGCTGCTTCCTTGGGGGAAGCGATGTGCATCGCGCTACCGCTTACAGTTGCAGGGACAGCCCCGGATTTGGATGGCGGACCATCCGCACCGCGTTCCCATTTTAAGCCTCTTTCGAGGCACCGGCGCGATCAACGCTCAGGGATGATTGTTACCGTCCCTGAACGTCGCGGCTCATACCGGTCATGCCGACAAGCCGCAAGGACTCAATGGCGGCAATTCAACGATTGCAGCCGCCATGTCCGATGAAATGACAGGAAGGTATGCGACAGGGGAGCGATGTCCATCGTCAGCGTGGCGCGCAATGGCATGTCGAGCGCATGGGAAAGAGCGGCCCGGATCATCATCGGATGCGTGATCGCGCAAACAGGATGCGCGCTTTCCCTGATGGAATCGAGCCAGCGACCGATCCGCAATGCCGCTGCCGCCATGGTTTCGCCGTCCGGCGCGCCATTGGCGGGATTGGCCAGCCAGCCGGTGAGCGCCTCCGGTTCGGCATCCCCGATCTCTTCAAAAGATCGTCCGGCCCAGCGCCCCCAATCCATGTCGGCAAGCGCGGCTTCCTGCCGGGCAGGCAGGGAGAGGGCGAGTGCGGTTTCTTTCGCCGCGCGCGATGGGCTGCGGAAGGCATGATCCCGAAAGCGTTCGGGAATTTCCATGCGGTCCGCCGCCCGGATGCCGCCTTCGTCCAGCGATTCCGAGGGATCGGAGAAGCCACCGCGACGGCTGGAAGCCGTGGCGCCAACACACAGGAGCAGGAGAGACGTGGTCAGGGGCAAACTCCAACAGGCCGTTGACGCCGCGCGCCCACCGGTTCTAAGTGGCTGCGACATCCTGGAAGAAGAAGCCGGTGAGAATCCGGCGCGGTCGCGCCACTGTTATCGATGCGGACATTCGCCGTCGAGAGCCAGACCTTCCTCCCGGATCGCAAGTCAACCAGGGACGCGCAATCCCTTCAGGAGTAAAGATCATGGCAACCACGGCCGCATTGTTCGACGACGGCTTCATTCCGGTGCGGGGCGGCACGGCGATCCCGATCGAGGATATTCTGCCATGGGCCGTCTTCGGGGCGCTGATCGCGTTGATCTTCCTTTATTTCGTCAGCACCGAGCAGGGCGCTTTCGCGATCTTCGACGGCATGTATGTGCATGAATTCGTCCATGACGGACGGCATCTCCTTGGCTTCCCCTGCCACTGAGGCACGGTCATGACGAAGGATCTGCTGTGGCGCGGGATGCTTGCGGGCATTCTGGCCGCCTTTCTTGCGACTCTGTGCGCCAATCTTATCGCTGAGCCGCAGGTCGACCGCGCTATTGGTTACGAAGCCTCGCATGCCACGCATCACCACGAAGGACAGATGGGCGGCGGTGAAGAGGAGGAACTGGTCAGCCGTTCGACCCAGAAAGGGCTGGGATTGTTGACGGCTCTTTCCCTTTACGGCGCGGCGGTGGGCGGCATCTTCTCGCTTCTGTTCGCTTATGGCTATGGCCGGTTCGGGCGGATGGGGCCTCGCAGCTTCGCCTTGCTGCTGGCGGCTCTGGCGTTCCTGCTGGTCGTGATCGTCCCTGCGCTCAAATATCCGCAGACGCCTCCGGCGGTCGGGAAGCATGAAACGGTGGGCCTGCGCACCGCCGCCTATTTCGCGATGATCGCCCTGTCGCTGGCCGGAGCGGTGATCGCCTGGAAAGTGCGGACCGCGCTGGTCCCATCCCGCCGTGGGATCGACGCGACATTGCTTGCGGTCGGGGCCTATTTTCTGGTCGTGGGGAGCGGCCAGTTGCTGCTGCCCGTTATCGACGAGGTGCCTGCGGATTTCCCGGCGACGCTGCTGTGGAATTTCCGGGTGGCTTCCATGGCGACGCAGCTTCTTCTTTGGGCGACGATCGGGATCGTCTTCGGCCTACTGGCTGAAAGGCTGCTCCAGCGCCAAAGATAAGCGCCGTTTCAACTGTAATTGCCGGAATGATTCATTCGATCTCGCTGGTGAAGCCGCAAAAGTGATCCGCCCGATCCATCGGGCGGGGACACTTCAACGCCTTATGCGGTCAACCGTTACCACAGGCGAGTTCGGTGAAAGCAGCGACAGCCCGGCCCGGGCGGCGGCTGCGATGGGCAAGCATGGTGAAGGCCCGATCCGGCAAGGGCCAGTCGAGCCGCTGGACCAACCCCGCCTTGACACGGGCGTTGGCGGCCAGGTCGGACACGGCGGTGATGAGTTCTCCCGTCTCCGTCGCTTCCAGCGCGGCGCCGTTCGACGGCAGTTCCAGGCATATGCGCAAAGCGTCGACATCGATCCCCGATTGCCTCAGCCCCGTCATGCAATGGTCGCGGGTGCCCGATCCTTTTTCGCGCATCACCCATGTGGCGGATTGGAGATCGGCTTTCTCCACCCGGCGACCAGCCAGGGCGTGATCCGGAGCGGCATAGAGGCCGATCCGGTCGCCTCCGATGATACGCTTCGTCAGCAGCGGTTCCTCCACCTGTCCCTCGACAAATCCCAGATCCGCTTCGCCATTCAGGACGAGGGCAGCGGTTTGCGCGCTGTTCCCGACCGTCATGGCGATCTGGATAGCCGGATTGTCCGTGGCGAATCGCGCCATCCGCGCCGGAAGCCAATAGGTGGCGACGGTCTGGCTGGCCGCGATCCGCACCTCTCCCCGCATCAGGCCCGCCAGTTCGTCAAGGACGCGCCTCGCCCCTTCGGCGCGGGACAGCACGCTTCGCGCTTCGGGCAGGAACAGACGACCTGCCTGCGTCAATTCCAGACGGCGTCCGACCCGGTCGAAAAGCAGTGTGCCGTGCCGTTCCTCCAACGCGCCCACCGCTGCGCTGATCGCCGGTTGGGTCAAGTGCAGGCGCTCGGCTGCCCGCGTCATGCTGAGTGTTTCGGCGACGACGGTGAAAATTCGCAACTGTTCCAAAGTCATAATAATTTTTTCTTATCATAATTCAAAAATCAATCAATTTGATTTCTGAATATAAAAAGCTCAGCTTTAGAAGGTGAAAGCTGTTCTTCCCCTAAGCGGCTCATGGCCGGGTTTATCATTGTGCATCGCAGTGTCGGCCGTCGCGATCGGGCTGGAGCGGATGGAGGCGAGCCTGTTCGGGAAGCCGTGGCTGGAATCTCTGGTCATCGCTATCTTGCTTGGTGGCTTTATCCGAACTCTCTGGCGACCCGCGCCGCGTTTCGATCAAGGGATAGATTGCGCCGCGAAGACGATGCTGGAATTGGCGGTGGCGTCCATGGGCGCGACGGTCAGTTTCGGCGCGGTCATGGCGGCGGGCGTCCCTTTGCTGTTGTCTATCGTCGTGACGGTCGTTGGCGCGATCGGTGTCAGCTTCATCATCGGCCGCGCCATGGGTTTGCCCGGCCGGATGGCGATGCTGGTCGCATGCGGCAACGCCATTTGCGGCAATTCCGCCATCGCCGCCGTCGCGCCGGTCATCCGCGCGGACAGTGACGATGTGGCCACCTCCATCGCCTTCACCGCCGTCCTGGGCATCGTCGTTGTCATATCCCTGCCATTACTGGCTGGCTGGTTGCACCTGACGCCCATGGCGGGCGGCATATTGGCTGGCCTTACCGTCTACGCCGTGCCGCAGGTGCTGGCGGCGGCGGCGCCGATGGGCAGCGCGGCAGTGCAGATCGGCACGTTGGTGAAACTGGTGCGCGTGTTGATGCTGGGACCGATCGTGGCGGTCTTATCGCTGCTGATGGCAAGACGCATGAAGGAGGGCGCGCCGGTGGCTTATGCACGCCTTATGCCGCCGTTCATCCTTGTCTTTCTGGGGCTGGCGACAATTCATTCCCTTGGCTGGCTCCCGCAGCCGATGGTCGAAACGGCGCATCATGTGAGTGGTCTTCTCACCGTGCTGGCGATGGCGGGGCTGGGGCTTGGCGTCGATTTCCGCGATGTCGCGCTCGCCGGACCACGCGTCACCTTCGTCGTGACTTCATCGTTGCTGGTGCTTGGAACGGCATCCTTCGCCATGCTTTGGATCATGGGAATCGCTTGAATCGGAAACCTGCGACCGCATCGGATATGCGCTATCATTCAATCGCCCGCGCCAGTTCATGGTTCACCCACAGCGCGACAAGCGTGGCGACAGCTCCGGAGAGCAGATAGGCCCCCGCCGCCAACAGCCCGAATGCATCGGAAAGCCAGAGAGCGGCGAGCGGCGCGAAACCGGCGCCGAACAGCCATGCCAGATCGGACGTCAGGGCGGAGCCGGTGTAACGGTGCCGTTGATTGAAACTCGAAGACAGGGCGCCGGAAGATTGGCCGAAGGAGATGCCAAGCAAGATAAAGCCGAGCAGCATGAACGCAGCCTCGCCCATCTCTCCGGCGTTAAGCAGTTGGGGCGCGAACCCGCTGAACACAGCGATCGCGGCCGCAGTGAAGCCGAGCACGGTGCGGCGGCCAAGCCGGTCCGCCAGAATACCTGACGCGATGATCGCCGCGCATCCAATCGCTGCCGCGATCGCCTCGATCATCAGGAATCGGGCAGGGCTTTCCTTCGTGAAGAGGAAAACCCAGGAAAGCGGGAATACCGTCACCATGTGGAACATCGCGAAACTGGCCAGCGGCGCGAAGGCGCCGGTGGCGATGACGCGCCATTCGGACCGGACCGTCTCGGACAGGGGGGCGGGCTGAAGCTCGCGGTTCTCGAACAGCTGGGCATATTCGGGGGTCATGACGATACGCAGGCGCGCGAACAGCGCCACGACGTTGATCGCGAAGGCGACGAAGAAAGGATAGCGCCAACCCCAGCCCAGAAAATCCTCGGCGGGCAAGGCAGTGATCAGGAACAGGAAAAGCAGGCTGGCCACGATCAGCCCCAGCGGCGCGCCAAGCTGCGGCAGCATGGCGTACCAGCCGCGCCTGCCCTGGGGCGCATTGAGCGCGAGCAGCGAGGCGAGCCCGTCCCATGATCCGCCAAGCGCGACGCCCTGGCCCATGCGGAAAAGGGCGAGCAGCATCGCCGCGCCGAGGCCGATTGTCTCATAACCGGGCAGGAAGGCGATGGCGGCGGTCGAGCCTCCAAGCAGGAATAGCGCGATGGTGAGCTTCGCGCCGCGGCCATAGGCGCGGTCGACGGCGGTGAAGATCACGGTTCCGACCGGCCGCGCCATGAATGCCAGCGCGAAAATGGCGAAGGACCACAGCGTCCCTGTCAACGGATCGAGAAAGGGGAAGATCAGCTTGGGAAACACCAGCACCGATGCGATGGCATAGACGAAGAAGTCGAAGAATTCGGACGTGCGCCCGATGATCACGCCGATCGCGATCTCGCCCGGCGCGATGCCATGGCCTTCGGCATGCAATGCGCGGGCATCGTCTTCGGCCTGCCTGGTGGGGACGCTGTTCGCGGTCATCCTGTCGTTCCTAGCTTTCCGTTGCCGTTTGAGCGCGAGACTAATAGCATAGCACGCCCATGCGCGTGATGTTCCCTGCGTCATTGATCGGGATCATGGCATTGGACAAAATGTCCTATGTGCGGCGCAACATGACGTGGCTAGGCGGTGACCATGCGCGCATTGACCCATCTGTTCCCGCCGCTGGCGCGATTGAGTTTGCTCCTGCCGCTGACGGCATTGGCCGGGTGCGACATGGTGGTGCTTGACCCGGCGGGCGACGTCGCACGCCAGCAAGGCCATCTCATACTGATCTCGACGGCGCTGATGCTGCTGATCATCCTGCCGGTCATGGCGCTGACGATCTTCTTCGCATGGCGTTATCGCGCGGCGAACCGTCAGGCTACCTACAGGCCCGACTGGGACCATTCGACCCAGCTCGAACTGGTCATCTGGGCCGCGCCGCTGCTCATCATCATCTGCCTGGGCGCGCTGACCTGGGTCGGCACGCATATGCTCGATCCCTATCGCCCGCTCGCGCGCACGGCGCCGGGCAAGGCGTTGGCGGCCGATGCGAAGCCGCTTGAGGTTCAGGTCGTCGCGCTCGACTGGAAATGGCTGTTCATCTATCCGGAGCAGGGCATCGCGACGGTGAATGAGTTCGCT
>JASGDV010000026.1:0-12461 GCA_049841255.1 Sphingobium sp. | reverse complement strand
GCTCGAACTCCATCGCCTTCGATGACCGGCAGGCGATCCTCCCCCACATGCTCGAAAGCGGGGTCCATCTCCTCGTTCCGGTCGGGAAGGGCGAGCCATGTCTGGATCGCGGAGAGTTTGGAGGCGCGGGCGCGATCGGCATCGGGAGAGCGTTCGGAATGGACGATGCCCTTGCCCGCCGTCATCAGGTTGACCGCGCCCGGCTCGATAAGCTGTTCGGTGCCGAGGGAGTCGCGATGCAGGAACGCGCCTTCATACATATAGGTGACGGTGGCGAGATTGATATGCGGATGGGGCCGCACGTCCACGCCCTGTCCGGGGCCGATCTGCGCGGGTCCGGCCTGATCGAAGAAGATGAAGGGACCGACCATCGTGCGCTCTTTCGCAGGCAGGGCGCGGTGGACGCGGAAGTCGCCCAGATTATGGCTGGTCGGCGTGATCGCCTGAATGATGATGTCTTCCCGCATGGCCCATCCCTTTTCCGATTTCGCTATTCGTCCGGCGCTTTCGCCTTGATGGCAAGGGCATGCACCTTGTCCCGCAACAAATCCGCCAGCGCGGCGTTGACGAGCCTTTGACGCACCACCCGGTTCTGGCCGGTGAAGCGGTCGGCGACGATCTCCACCGTGAAATGGCTTTCGCCCGATCCGTCATGCCCGGCGTGACCGCGATGCATCTCGCTATCGTCGATGACGGCGAGGTGCCGGGGCGACAGGGCGGCGCGCAGGCGGGATTCGATTTCCGTGGCCACTGGGCCTTTCGCTTGGTCGGTCATCTTTCCTATATAGGCCCTTTGCGCGAACTTGCATCAGGACAGTCTTGGCCAGCGACCCCTTCTCGACCCGCCGTTTCAACCGCTTCCATGGCCGCGTGGAAAGCGACCGCCCCTGCGCGGTCGAGGGTTGCGAGGAGCCCGGCGAATTCCGCGCCCCGCCGCTGGAAGGGCGCGGCTCCCATCAGGAAGGGCCGCGCTGGCGCTGGCTATGCCTGGAGCATGTGAAGCAGTTCAATCAGGGCTATAATTTCTTCAACGGCATGAGCCCGGATGAGATCGCCGCCGCCCAGCGTCCCTATGCGGGGTGGGAGCGGGAGACGCGCGCCTTTTCCTCCAACGCCGCCAGCCCGCCGCCGCGCTGGGCGGACTTTTCCGATCCGCTCGACGCCATCGGCGCCAAGTTCCGGGAGCGCAAGGCAAGGGCGGAGCGCGACAATGCCGCGCGGGCGGACGGCAAGTTTCTCTCGCGGGAGGACCGGCGGGCGCTGGACGTCATGGGCCTGCCCCTCGACGCGGACCGCAAAGCCTTGCGGGCGCGCTATACCGAACTGGTGCGGCGCTATCATCCCGACCATAATGGCGGCGACCGCAGCCATGAGAGCGCCCTGCAATCGGTGATCGAAGCCTATGGACAGCTTCGCAAAGCGCCCGCTTTCGCCTAGACCCTGCCCGACAAAGCCATTTGCCGCATTCCGGCCCTGTTCCACCGGATGCCGCCCTGTC
Source organism: Sphingobium sp. (assembly GCA_049841255.1). Taxonomy (GTDB): domain Bacteria; phylum Pseudomonadota; class Alphaproteobacteria; order Sphingomonadales; family Sphingomonadaceae; genus Sphingobium. Next base: position 10,963 of record JASGDV010000026.1, on the reverse strand, counting down.
TAGAAATGCTACTTCCTCGCATTCCCTCGACATGCGCTTCGCCAATGGTCTAGGGCTTTGCAGACTCGTTTGACTGAAGAGACATGAAGATGACCGACATCCCCAACGTCCAGCCCGACACGCGCAACGACACGCTGATGGAAGCTCCCGACCGGGAAGTCGATGCGCGCGACGTGTTCGGCATCGATGTCGACATGAAGATCCCGGCCTTTTCCGAAGCCGACGAGCGCGTGCCCGACCTCGATCCCGCTTATGTGTTCGATCCGGACACGACGCTGGCGATTCTGGCGGGATTCGCCTTCAACCGCCGCGTGATGGTGCAGGGCTATCACGGCACCGGCAAGTCGAGCCATATCGAGCAGGTCGCAGCGCGGCTCAACTGGCCGTGCATCCGCATCAACCTGGACGCGCATATCAGCCGCATCGACCTGGTCGGGCGCGACGCCATCGTGCTGAAGGACGGGCAGCAGGTGACGGAGTTCCGCGAAGGGCTGCTTCCCTGGTCGTTGCAGCGGCCGGTCGCCCTGGTGTTCGACGAATATGATGCGGGCCGCCCGGACGTGATGTTCGTCATCCAGCGCGTGCTGGAGACGGACGGCAAGATGACGCTGCTGGACCAGAACCGGGTCATCCGCCCGAACCCGTGGTTCCGCCTGTTCGCGACCGCCAACACCGTGGGTCTGGGCGACACGACCGGCCTTTATCACGGCACGCAGCAGATCAATCAGGGACAGATGGACCGCTGGAACCTGGTGGTCGCGCTCAATTACCTGCCCGCCGCGACCGAGGCGCAGGTGGTGCTCGCCAAATCGGGCGAATATGATCATGAAGGCGGCCGCAAGGAAGTCGAAAGCATGATCAAGGTCGCCGAACTCACCCGTCAGGGCTTCATCAATGGCGACATCTCGACCGTCATGTCGCCGCGCACCGTGATAAGCTGGGCGCAGAATGCGCTGATCTTCAAGGATGTGGGCTTCGCCTTCCGCCTGTCCTTCCTCAACAAATGCGACGAGGCGGAGCGGCCTCTGGTGGCGGAATATTATCAGCGCGTGTTCGGCAAGGATCTGCCGGAGAGCGTCGCGCACCGGGCGGCCTGACGCCATGATCGTCGTCGAACGGATCGCGCCGGACGGCACCGCGCATCGCGTCCATATCCGCGGGCATGAACTGATCGCGGACATGAGCCCGCCGGACGGGCAGGATGAAGGCCCCGATCCGCACGATCTCTACGATTCCGCGCTGGGCACCTGCAAGGCGATGACGATGCTCTGGTATGCGGAGCGCAACGGCATACCGGTGGAGGGCATCCATGTCGGCGTCGCGCGCGATGCCAGCCGGGAGCGGCAGGGGGTCTATCGTCTCACCACCCGCATCGCGATCAGCGGTCCGCTGACCGACGAGCAGCATGGAAAGCTGATCGCGGTGGCGGCCAAATGTCCCGTCCACAAGCTGATGGCCGAGGTGCGGACCGAGATCGAAACCATCGCCGTGCCGCGCGTGGGCGACCCGGAAGGCCGATGACCGAACGCTCCGCCCTCGACGCTTTCAAGGACGTGCTGTCCGGCGCAGCGCGCTCCATCGCGCGCGATGCGGAGGTGGAGGTGGGCTTCACCGCCGACACGCCGCATATGGCGGGCAAGGCGATCAAGGTGCCCACTCCGGGCCGCACCCTGCCGGCCGATCAGGTGGCGCTGGCGCGCGGTTTCGCCGACGCCAATGCGCTGAGGCTGCGCCATCATAACGCGCGGATGCACAATGGATCGGCTCCCGCGGACGCGGTGGCGCGCGCGGTCTATGACGCGGTGGAGCAGGCGCGGGTCGAGGCCATCGGATCGCGCGCGATGGAGGGGGTGCGCGACAACCTCAACCATGCGCTCGACATGCGGTTGAAGTCCGACCCGATCCGACGGGCGCGCTCCGCCGACGAAGTGCCGCTCTCCACCGCGCTGGCGCTGAAAGTGCGCGAGCGGCTGACGGGACAGGCCGCGCCCGGGGATGTCGCGGACGGCCTTGCCATGGTCGACCAGTGGATCGAGGACAAGGCGGGAGCGGACCTTGACGCGCTGTCGCTCGCCATCGACGACCAGCGCGCCTTCCAGAAGCTGACCGCCGCGATGCTGGAACATCTGCAACTGGTGGATGCCGAAGCGCAGCCCGAAACCGACCAATCGGAATCGGAGCAGGAAGGCGAAGAGGAAGAGCAGCAGCAGGAAGAAGGCGATTCCGGCGAGGACCAGTCCGGCGACAGCGATATGAACGCGCAGGCGCGGGCCGAGGACAAGGGCGGCGACACCGAGGACGGCGACACCGACTATAGCGACGAGTTCGACGCCGACAGCGAGGAAGGCGGCGACGAGATGGGCGACGAGGGCATGATGCCCGTGCGCCCCAACCGTCCGATGGGCGACCTGCCGCCCGGCTTCGACTACAAGGCTTACACCCTCCTCCATGACGAGGTGGTGACGGCAGAGGATTTGTGCGACGAGGATGAATTGCTGCGGCTGCGCGGTTTCCTCGATCAGCAATTGGTGAGCTTGCAGGGCGCGGTGACGAAGCTCGCCAACCGGCTGCAACGACGGCTGATGGCGCAACAGTCGCGGTCATGGGACTTCGATCAGGAGGAAGGGCTGCTCGACGCGGCGCGGCTGGCGCGCATCGTGATCGACCCGACGCACTCCCTTTCCTACAAGGTCGAGCGCGACACCGAATTCCGCGACACGGTGGTGACGCTGCTGATCGACAATTCGGGCTCCATGCGCGGGCGGCCGATCAGCATCGCGGCGATCAGCGCCGACATCATGGCGCGCACATTGGAACGCTGCGGCGTCAAGACCGAGATACTGGGCTTCACCACGCGCGCGTGGAAAGGCGGGCAGAGCCGCGAGGACTGGCTGGCCGCCGGGCGTCCGCCGATGCCGGGGCGTCTCAACGACCTGCGCCACATCGTCTACAAGAAAGCGGACGAGCCGTGGCGGCGGGCGCGCAAGAACCTCGGCCTCATGATGCGCGAGGGGCTGCTCAAGGAGAATATCGACGGCGAGGCGCTGCTGTGGGCGCACAGCCGGCTGATCGCCCGCAATGAGGAGCGCCGCATCCTGATGGTGATCTCCGACGGCGCGCCGGTCGACGACAGCACCCTGTCGGTCAACAGCGGCACCTATCTGGAGCGCCATCTGCGGCAGGTGATCGAATGGATCGAGAACCGATCGCCGGTGCAGCTCGTCGCCATCGGCATCGGCCATGACGTGACGCGCTATTACCGCCGCGCCGTCACCATCATGGACGCCGAGCAGCTTGGCGGCACGATGGTCGAGCAGCTCGCGGGACTGTTCGACGAAGATTAACCGGCCGATGGAGCCGGGCGGGTCCGGCTCCTTCCTCCCCGGAATGACCCGGCCCCCTATTTCCCGGCACGAACGGCCTTGAGAAGGAGAGTGTCATGAGTGTCGCCTTTCGCCGTGAAAGCGATGACGAGCATCGGGAACCGACTTTCGAGATTCCCATACCGCCGGGCCCTAATCTGGTGACCCCGCGCGGCCTGCGCCTGATCCGGGAGAAGGTGGAGGCGCTGGAAGCGGTTTCGACCGGAGGCATGGACGAGGAAGCGGAAAAGAAGCTGAAGCGCGAATTGCGCTATTGGCGCACGAGGCTGGCGAGCGCGCAGGTGCAGCCCGAGGCGGAGGGCGATGCGGTCGCTTTCGGAACGCGCGTCACCTATCGCCTCAACAAGCAGGAAAAGACCATCGCCATTGTCGGCGACGATGAAGCCGATCCGGCGGAAGGACGCATCGCCTTCTCCGCCCCGCTGGCCCGCGCGATGATGGAGGCGGAAAAGGGCGAGAGCGTCGATTTCGGCGGCAAGGCCGGCGCGATCAAGGTTCTCAAGATCGAGGCGGTCGCGGAAGAATGAAACCGGGTGCGGGCCTGGGATGACGACCTTCGCCTCCGGGCGCCGCTCTTCAAACAGGAATCACATGCTGGCGAGGACAGCTTCATAAGCGGGATGCTCCAGCGTCCTGCCCGCGCCCATCGCCACGCAAGTCAGCGGAGCCTCCGCCACCTTGACCGGCAGGCCGGTCGCATCCGCCAGGGCCTCGTCCAGCCGTCTCAGCAAGGCGCCGCCGCCGGTGAGGGTGATCCCTTCCTCAATGATGTCGGCGGACAGTTCCGGCGCGGTCTGTTCGAGCGCGGCGAGGACCGCGGCCTTGATCTGCCCCACCGGCTCCAGCAGGGCCTGCGCGATTTCGGCTTCGGTGATGAAGACTTCCGCCGGACGGCCGTTCACGAGGTCGCGTCCTTTCACGGTGATGCGTTGCCCCTCCCCATCGGGAGGCGTCGCCGCGCCGATCTCCCACTTGATGCGCTCCGACGTGGCCTCGCCGATCATGAGATTGTGCGCGCGCCGCACATAAGAGGCGACGGTCTCGTCCAGCCGGTCGCCGCCCACGCGGGCCGATCCGCTATAGGCGATGCCGTTCAGCGAAAGGACCGCCACTTCCGTGGTGCCCCCGCCAATGTCCACCACCATCGCGCCGCGCGGTTCTGTGACGGGCAGGTCCGCGCCGATGGCGGCGGCCATGGGTTCCTCGATCATCCGCACGCGGGAAGCCCCGGCGTTCGACGCCGCATCCCTGATCGCGCGCCGTTCGACCATGGTGGAGCCGGAAGGCACGCACACGACGATCTCATGACGCCGCGCGAAGCGGCTTCCGTCCAGCGCCTTGTCGACGAAATGCTTGATCATCTGCTCGGCAATGTCGAGATCGGCGATGACGCCGCCGCGCAACGGCCGGATCGCCTCGATGCCGGAGGGGGTTTTCCCCATCATCAGCTTGGCTTCGTCACCCACCACCTTGACCCGGCGGATGCCCTGCCGCGTCTCAAGAGCGATCACCGACGGTTCGTTGAGGACGATCCCCCGGTTGCGGACATAGATGACCGTGTTCACGGTGCCCAGATCGATGGCCATGTCACAGGCGGAAGAAGCGAAGAAGCGGGGAATTTTCATAGGGAACAAGTGACTCTTCCGACGGGAAGCCGGGCCATGCATGGGCGGGAATATCCACAGAAGGCGGCTGCGCCAGCCTGCCGCATTCACGCGACCAGATGAGAGATCGTCGAGAAAAGAATATGGGCCGCTGCGTTATCGGCGGTCATGCGCGCAACGGGATGGAAGAGATGTCGGGCAAGGCAGGCGAGGCGTCGCGCAGCAGGTCATCCAGCAATTGCGGTTTGTGGAACAGATATCCCTGTCCGATCCGCAAGCCGGTCTGCGCCATCAGGTAAAGCTGTTCCTCCATGGTCTCGACCCCTTCGGCGATGACGGAAATGCCGAGCGCCGTCCCCATGGATTCGATGGCCCGCAGGATGCTTTGGTTGCGCGGCCGCCTGTGGATCGCGGAGATCAGGGATCGGTCGATCTTCAGTTCATCGACAGTCAGATCGGCGATGGTGGAGAGCGAGGAATAGCCGGTGCCGAAATCGTCGATGGAAAGTCCCAGCCCGGCGTTGCGCAGAAGCGGAAGGACCTGGGACTGGAACGACCCGGTGGCGGCAAGCGATTCTTCCGTCAATTCCAGCATGAAGCTGCCCGCTCGCCCGGTGTCCCGGAGCTTGCGGACCAGACCCTGCATGAATTGCATGTTCAGGGCCTGGGTGGGAGAGACGTTGATGCTGTAGCGCGCCGAAGAACCGAAGCAGCGGTCGAGCCTTGGCAAGGTGCACAGCAAATCCTCCACGACCAGATTGGTGATGTCGTTGAGAAGGCCCAGCTCATTCGCCAGCGGCAGGAATGTTCCGGGAAGGCGCACCGCGCCGGATCGGTCGACCCAGCGCAGCAGCGCTTCGAAACCGACGATCCCGCCGGTCCGGATATCGACCTTCTTCTGAAGCGCGCAATGGAAAGCGCGGGTGTCGAGAGCGTCGCGCAGCTCGCGCTCCAGAACATTCTTCTCCGTCATCTTCTTGCCAAGCTCGCGGTTGAAGAAGGCGACGCCGCCCTTGGAGATGGTCTTGGCGCGATACATGGCCATGTCGGCGTGCCGGCGCAGCGTCTCATAATCATGGCCGTGCATGGGATGGACGGCGATGCCGATCGAGGCGGAGGGGCGGATTTCCGCGCCCTCGACGCTGAATGGCTCCCGCAGCCGGGCGCGCAGCCGGTTGACGAGCGACGAAATATCCGACCGGCGCCTGACGGGATTGAGCACGATCACAAATTCGTCGCCGCTGATACGGCCGAAAATATCCGTATGCCGGATCGAGGAAACGACGCGCCGGGAAACGGTCTTGAGCAGCGCGTCGCCAGCCGCGTGGCCGTAAAGGTCATTGACCCGCTTGAAGTCGTCGAGGTCGATGAAGGCAAGCGCCAGTTGCTCGTCCGGCTGACGGCGCGCGATCGCTTCGCCGACCAGTTCCTGAATATAGGCGCGGTTCGGCAAGCCGGTAAGCTGATCGTGATTGGCGCGGTGCCGCAACGCCTGCTGACTGGCCTCAAGCTGTTCCGCCAGATGTTTCAGGCGATGGCTTTCCGCCTCCGTCTGGCTGGCGCGCTTTGCGGCGAAGGCATGGGAAGCAAGAAGCGAGAATTTCCTCGCCAGCGCCACATGCGCCCGGTCGAACCCCGGCCTGTCGCATTCGCGCAGGAGCAGCATGAGGCCGCGCCGCCCGCGAACGCCGAGCGGCAGATAAAGGGCCGGCTCCCCGCCCGCAAGATCAAGCCCCGGCACGTTCGGCCAGGTGGCGACGCCCGCTTCCGCGACAGTCGTGACGATCCGGCCGGAAAGCGCCTTGCCCAGGAACTTGTCCCGCGCCCAGAAGGAGCCGACCGCCGAGGCGGTGCTTGCCGCCACGCATTCCAGCTCATCGGCGGCATCCTCCTGTTCGATCAGGACGATGGCATGGGAACATTCGAAAACCGGCATCAACGCCGAGAACACGCCGACGAACGGATCGTCGTCGCCGTCCACGCACAGGACGGCGTCCAGCGCCTTCAGGAGAAGATTGGCATGGGTCGTCTCGATGCGAAGAAGATCGTTTTCCCGCCTGAGGGTGACAAGAGCTTCCCGGAGTCCTTCGGAGCCTTCCATCCTATGCCCTCATTCTCCGAAGGCGATGGCCGAGATCATCAGGTTGCCATGAGCGTTCTTGCCCAGGATCGCGCCCTGCTCGCCGAAAGTGAAGCATCCCAGGAACGGCTTGCCCTCAAAGCTGCCGGTCACGGCGCTGGCGACCTTGGGCATTTCCTCCCCCACCGCGAGCATGCAGCCGCCGCAATAGACGACGAGTCCGCCTGCAAGGCTTTCCGGGCCGCCCGGCAGCATGGCGGCGGCGGCGGTCGCGACCTTGCCGGCGCGGGTGATGAGGCGTGTCCGCTCGCCCTTCATGCTGTAGAGCCGCGTGCCTTCCTCAATGGAGGCGAAGGTCGAAAGAACCCCGTCTGCCAGAATCTTGTCGGGGTGGATCAACAGGTAGCTGGTGATCCCCTCGATCTTGCCGACATCGACGCCGACGGGGTGCATCGTCGTTTCGGCCAGAATGCTTCCGCCGCTGGCGAGCTTGTCGTCGAGCGAGCCGCCGATCCAGCGGTTGTAGACAGCGGCGGCGGGCTCTCCATCGATGGAGATGATCTGCCGGCCGCGGGATTGCGTGACCACGCCGCTTTCGCCGACCGGATCATAGCCGATCCGCGTGACGATGCCGCTTTCGCCGCTCGGCTCATAGCCGCCCTGAAACGCGAAGCCGATCCCGCCGGAGGAGAACAGGACGCCGACCACCAGCCCGTCGCTGATCGCGCCGTCCGGGCCCATCTGCCGCCATTGTCCGCTGACATCGTTATCGGCGGAGCTTCCGCCGATGATCGGGCAGCGGTCGCCGACGACGCGGCGAAGCCCCTCGATAACGGCCTCTTCCTGCCCCGGCGCCTGATAAATCCAGATCAGCTCCGGCAATTCACCGGCGCAATCGGCATTTTCAAGCGCGGCATGGAGGGTTCGCTCCGCGCAATCGGGGACATCGCCCTGAAGCCGCGCGGAGGCCGTTCCATAATTGCCTTCCGGATCTTCCAGCACAAGCAGGCCGATGGAACGCGGCCCGCCAAGGCCGTCCTGACTCATGACCCCGTTGCAGGAGGTTCCGCCAAGGATCGCCGCCCCGTCGAAACGGGTCCGCAGGAAGTCGAAGATGGCTTCATCCTCATGCTCGGCATCATAGAAAACGCAGACGAAACTCGCATCGAGGGGGGCGTTTCCCATGGCGCCGTTCAGACTGGCGATTGCTTGTCCCGTGGTATCGCCGGAGGTGGTGAAGGATTTCAATCTGGTCATATCATGGGTCGTAGCCGGATATTCTGATTTTTGTGTGAACGGCGTTGAAGGTTACCACGAGGATGATGGCTTTGACATCGGTTTCCTCTCCTGCGGCCAGCCCGCTGCCGGCGGATGGTAAAGTTTCTTGACAATAATTTGCTGAACGTCCAACAAATGATCTGCGCCCTAAGAAGCATATAAGTTGTCTGGGCTCCGATAGCCAAAAGGGGAGTTCTCTGAGATGCATTGCGCGTTTTCACGTTTCACCAATCCGTCCAAGGCCGCATTATTCCTCGCGACCACCATGCTGACGATGTCAGGCACCGCTTTCGCGCAGGAATCCGACAGCGCGCGCGATTCGAATGCCGCGGCCGACAGCGGCGTCATCATCGTCACCGCCCAGAAGCGGGCGGAAAATCTTCAGGATGTGCCGATCGCCATCGTCGCGATGAATTCCGAAAAGCTGGATCAGTTGCAGGTCCAGAAGTTTGAGGATTACGCCCGCTTCCTGCCCAGCGTCTCCTTCCAGAACACGAACGGTCCGGGCACGTCGAAAGTCTATTTCCGCGGCGTCGCCAACGGTGAAAACGCCAACGCATCGGGTTCCCAGCCGTCTGTCGGCATCTATCTGGACGAACAGCCGGTGACCACCATTCAGGGCGCGCTGGACATCCACGTCTACGACATCGCGCGCGTCGAGGCGCTCGCGGGACCGCAGGGCACCCTCTATGGCGCCGCCAGCCAGGCCGGAACGCTCCGCATCATCACGAACAAGCCCAATCTGGACAAGTTCGAGGCGGGGGCGAATGTCGAACTCAACACCGTCGCCCACGGTTCGCAAGGCTATGTGGGCGAGGGTTTCGTCAACGCGCCGCTGAACGACAAGATGGCGGTGCGCGTGGTGGGCTGGTACAAGAAAGACGCCGGCTACATCGACAATATCCCCGGAAGCCTGACCTTTCCGACTTCCGGCGTCACGATCGACAACGATCAATATGCCAAGGACGATTATAACGACGTCGTCACCTATGGCGGCCGCGCCGCGCTCAAGATCGACCTCAATGACGACTGGACGGTGACGCCGCAGATTATGGGGCAAAGGCAGCGGGCGCACGGCAGCTTCGGTTCCGAATCGGGCCTGGGCGATTTGCAGACCATGCAGTTCGCGAAAGAGCTTGCCACCGACAAATGGTTCCAGGCGTCGCTCACGGTCGAAGGCAAGATCGGAACCTGGGACGTCACCTATGCGGGCGCCTATATGAAGCGCAAGGTCGACACCTTCGCGGACTATGTCGACTACAGCTATTTCTACGATGCGCTCTACGGCTATGGCGCCTATTTCGTCGACAATGACGGGGCCTATATCAGCCCGCAGCAGAAGATTCACAATATCGACCGCTATACGCAGCAAAGCCACGAGTTGCGCCTGGCATCGCCATCGTCCGAGCCGGTGCGGTTCATCGGCGGCCTGTTCTATCAAAGGCAGAAGGACAATATCGAAAACGACTATACGGTCGACGGTCTTGCCGACAGTCTGGTGGTTCCGGGAACCGTCAGCAACATCTGGAAGACGGCGCAAAACCGCATCGACCGGGACTATGCCGCCTTCGGTGAGATTTCGGCCGACCCCACGGATCATGTCACCTTCACCATGGGCACGCGGCTCTACAAATATGACAACAGCCTGGTCGGCTTCGCGGGCATGGGCGGGTTCGGCGATCTCTTCGGTTATCCGGGCGTTTCGACCTGCTTCGGCCCTTCGACGGTGAAGGACGCGCCCTGCACCAACGTCAAGGGACGCCAGAAGGAAACCGGCCTGCTGCACAAGTTCAACCTGACCTACAAGTTCAACCGCGACGCGCTGGTCTATGCGACCCTCTCGCGCGGCTATCGTCCGGGCGGCACCAATCGCATCGCATCGCTTGGGGGCTATCAGGCCGACTTCATCGAGAATCTGGAATTCGGGTGGAAGACGAGCTGGCTGGACAACCGCCTCCATATCAATGGCGCCATCTATAATCTCGACTGGAGCGACGTTCAGCTTTCGACGCTGACGCCCAACGGGATCACGCGCATCCAGAATGTCGGCAAGGCGCGCGTCCGCGGCGCCGAACTGGAAATCTGGACGCGCCCGGCGGAAGGGCTGACGATCTCCGGGAGCATGGCCTATAACGACGCCAAGCTGCGGGAAGATTATTGCCTGACGGATTGCGCCGTGGATCTTCAGGCGCCGAAGGGAACCCGCCTTCCCGTCTCCGCGAAGTTCAAGGCCAATGCCGTGGCGCGCTACGAATTCCCGGTCGGGGATGCCGCCAAGGCCCATGTGCAGACATCGGTGGTCTATGAAGGAAGCCGCAAGACGGACCTTCGGACCTTCGAGCAGAGCGTCAAGGGTTCCCTCGGCGCCTATACGATGGTCGACGCCTCCGCGGGGATCGATTTCGGCATATGGTCGGCGGAGATCTTCGCCACCAACCTGTTCGACAAACGCTCCTATTCCGCCGTTTCGCTGCAATGTCTCGAAGTGACCTGCGGCGATCCGTACGGCCTCTCACCGATCGGAGCGAAAATGTATCGCACGGCGATGAAACCGCGCATGCTGGGCGTGCGGCTCGGCGTCAAATACTGAGCGGCCCAAGGGGAAAGCTGAAGGACGC
>JASGDV010000025.1:0-3385 GCA_049841255.1 Sphingobium sp. | reverse complement strand
GAGCTTGTCGAAGTGGCGTATCGAAGGACAGTGCAGCGCGCGAGAAACCCTTCGATACGGGTCTTCGACTTCGCTCAGCCCCTACTCAGGGCGAACGGAGATAGAGAAAATAGACCGTCCGCAACCCACCCAACACGCCACCAGTCCGGAAGCAGGTAAATCTTGCCCTCTCCAGCACGTAACAATCTTGCGCGCTACTGATACGGCTGGCATCAACTGAGCATCTTCATTTCCGAGGTTTCTGTCATGCGTAGCTCCATCGCGGCCCTAACCGCCGCCCTTGTCCTTTCCGTCGGCGCATCCGCCTCCGTTGACGCGGCGCCGCCACACGCTGCAAAGGTCGAGCCGTCGGTCGACACGATGAAGCGGCTGGTGCGGGAATTGTCCTCCGACGCCTTCGAAGGCCGCGCGCCGGGGACCGTGGGCGAGGAGAAGACGCTGGCCCTGCTGTCCAGCGAGTTCGCGAAGCTGGGCCTCAAACCTGGCAACAATGGAAGCTGGTTCCAGGACGTGCCGCTGGTCGAGATCCGCGCGAAGAACGTCTCACCGCTCAGCTTTTCCGGCGGCAGGACGGCAGTGCAAGCCGCTTATGGGCCGGAGATGGTGATCGGCACCTATCGCACCACCCAGCCGCATATCGCGGTGAAGGACAGCCCGGTCGTCTTCGTCGGATATGGCATCAACGCGCCGGAAAAGGGCTGGAACGACTATGCCGGGCTGGATGTGAAGGGAAAGACCGTCATCATCCTGGTCAACGATCCCGATTATGAGACGGCGGGGCTGGACGGGCCGTTCAACGGGCGCGCCATGACCTATTATGGCCGCTGGACCTACAAGTTCGAGGAAGCCGCGCGGCAGGGCGCGGCGGCTGCGATCATCGTGCATGACACGGTACCCGCCGCCTATGGCTGGAACGTGGTGCAGTCGAGCTGGACCGGCGCGCAGCAGGTGGCCGACAGCGCGGACGGCAATGCGGGCCAGTCCGCCGCGATCGGCTGGATTCAGAAAGACAAGGCGGCGGCGCTGTTGGCGAGCGCGGGTCTCGACCTCGACACGCTGATGGCGGAGGCGAAGAAGCCGGGGTTCAAGGCCGTTCCGCTCAAGGGCGTGAAGGCGTCGGTTTCCTTCGACAATGCATTGCGCAAGCATCTGTCGAAGAATGTCGTCGCCCTGCTACCAGGCAAGACCCGGCCCGACGAATATGTGCTCTACAGCGCGCATTGGGATCATCTGGGCCATTGCGAGGCGGCCCCGGACGGTGATGATATCTGCAACGGCGCGGTGGACAACGCCACCGGCACGGCGGCGCTGGTGGCGTTGGCGGAGGCCAATGTGAAGGCCGGGCCGACCGACCGGAGTCAGGTTTTCCTGGCGGTGACGGGCGAGGAATCGGGACTGCTGGGATCGGCCTATTATGGCGACCATCCCCTCTTTCCGCTGGGCCGGACGGTGGGTGGCGTCAATATGGACGCGCTCAGCATGGCGGGACCGGCGAAGAATGTCGTGGTGATCGGCAAGGGCAAGTCGGAACTGGACGCCTATCTCGACCGGGCGCTGGCGAAGCAGGGCCGCGTCGCCACCGTCGAACCCACGCCGGAGAAGGGTTTCTACTACCGCTCCGACCATTTCAGCTTCGCCAAGCATGGCGTGCCGATGCTCTATTTCGAAGGCGGGGAGGATCTGGTGAAAGGTGGCGCCGCTGCCGGCATGGCGGCGGCGGAGGACTATACCGAGCACCGCTATCATGGTCCCAAGGATGAATATGATCCCCATTGGGACTGGAGCGGCGTGAAGGCGGACGTGCAGCTTTATTTCGACGTGGGCCGGGCGCTGGCCGACACCACGGACTGGCCCAACTGGGTACAGGGCGACGAATTCCGCGCCATTCGAGACAAGAGCCGCGCCGGGCAATGAATGCATAAGGAAAGGCGGCCATTGGGAATGCGCCTCGTTCGAAATGAAGCTCGCCATGCTTTTGCCTTCGAAGGAGCATATGCCGCTTAAAGCGGGGCAGTTTCTGAATGGCCCCCGACTCAAGGTCGGGTGGCGAAATGCCCTCCCCCTTCCCCGCCTCTGCTGCTAAAGGGCGCGCGGTTTCTCCTGAAAGGTTCGCGATGACTTTCCGTATGCCTGCCGAATGGGCGCCGCATGACTGGGTCTGGATCGGATTTCCGACCAATCCCGCCGAATGGCCGGACGCCTTCGACGGCGCGCGGCGGCAGATCGCGGATTTCGCCAATGCCGTCCATGCGGAAGGGCGTGGCGAGGAAGTCCGTCTGGTCGTCGCCCATGAAGGGGATGCGGAAGCCGCCGCGAAGCTGGTTCATTCAGGCGTGACCATCATCGTGCAGAAGCTGGGCGACGTATGGCTGCGCGACACCGCGCCCATCGCGGTGCTTGGCGGAGGCAAGCGGGCGCTGGTCGATTTCGGCTTCAACGGCTGGGGCGGCAAATATCGGATGCCGGGCGATGAAGACATTGGCGCGCGACTGGCCGCTACGACGCGCCTGCCCACCGACACGCAGCATTGGGTGCTGGAGGGCGGCGCGGTCGACACGGACGGCACGGGGCTGTTCGTCACGACCGAGCAATGCCTGCTCAACCCCAACCGTAACCCGGACCTAGATCGTGGGAAGATCGAGACGCTGCTGGCGGGGAGCCTCGGGCTGTCCGACATGCTGTGGCTGGGCGACGGCCTGATGAACGATCATACGGACGGGCATGTGGACAATCTGGCCCGCTTCGTCGCGCCGGGCATCCTCGCGCTGCCGGAGCCGGACGGCAAGGGCGATCCCAACGCCGCCATCTATGCCGATGCGAAGGCCCGCGCCCAAGCGCATGGGGTGCAGGTCGCCCCCATCCCCTCCCCCGGACGCGTCGAGGTGGGCGGCGAAGCCATTCCGGCAAGCTATATGAATTTCTACATCGGCAACGCGGCTGTCGTGGTGCCTGTCTATGGCCGCCCGAACGATCAGGCGGCGCTGGAAGCATTGAAGCCCTTCTTCTCCGGACGCGACATTGTGGGGCTCCCCAGCGATGCCATATTGTCGGGCGGGGGCAGCTTCCACTGCACCAGCCAGCAGATGCCGTCTGCCTGATCCGATCGGGCTTGCGCGGCGGAAGCCGCCGGGTCATCCTCCCTTCCGTTCATCTATGAGGGAGGATGAGGGGATGATTCTCACCGGATTTCGCAACTTCGCCATTGCCTTGTCGCTCAGCGCCGCCGTGACGCCGCTGCCTGTGTCAGCCACGGGAGGCCTGGGCGGCTTGCTGGGCGGGATCTTGCCCGATGTCGCGTCCGTGGGCGCAGGCAATGCGGCAGGCGTGCTCAGCTATTGCGTGAAGAACAAGGTACTGGGCGGCGCCAATGCCAAATCGGTGCTGG
>JASGDV010000024.1:0-12340 GCA_049841255.1 Sphingobium sp. | reverse complement strand
TCGCCTCCAGCGCTACCTTCGCCTTGAAATCCGCGCTGTAGCGCTTCCTCGTCGTCTTCATTCCTGTACCAATCCATCAGGTCAGAACCAGCTTAGCATCCTGTCCAGAAATCCGGCACCACCTCAGTTCGCCACGCGATGGGGCGATCAGATGCTCGCCTGCCGACTTATGATGGCCCGGGGGGAAAGATAGATAATTATGGGGTTTGGGGACTTCGTTAGGAGTCGATAAACGGGCAATATTGAGGCGTTTAGCCGTCATCGCGTATCTCTCGATAAGATGCATCAGGCTGTCCATGTTGCCAGCCTAGGGCTACGGCGGCCAGGAATTGACCCACGCGCCTTGAGCCTGAAGACCCTATCACTCAAAACCGAGATCGATGAGTCAAACTCCTCCCCTGTTCGACACCAAGGCGCTCCACCCCGATGCAGCAGCGAGCATAGACGCGGATGGCGACGCGCTCTTGCGCGCTGCGGAAACAGGCTCCCTGAGGAGACAATCTTCTTCGGAATTCAAGTCGCGCCAAATAGCCGCAGAAACGATCACCGATGCCGACATTGTCGGCGAACCGCTCCTGACCAGCGCCGATATCACTGGACGCACCACGAGCCGCTATTTCCTACGCGACGGTAAATTGGTGGCTCTGCGTGAGAAAGGCTATGCTGCCTTACGCCGATTGGTCGAGAAGGTTCGTAACGCCCGCCCGTTCAAGGAAGGGCTGTCCGAGGAGTTCGTGGAAGTCGAGATCTTCAAATGGTGGCGCGCGAGACTTCGTCACGAGACCGACAAGAGCTTGTCAGCACAGCTCCTCGAGTCCTGTGCTGCAGCGGTCAAACCACACAAAATCCTTATCCCGCTCGCCAATATCGAAATCGAGCGCGCCTTTGTTCTGGGCGAGGTTCTGGTCACACCGATCGGAACTGCTCTGTTTGACGCGAGCGAGACGCAGAGCCTGGCACGCTTTCCCGAACGTGCGGACGACATCCGGGCTTCCTTGCAGCAGCTTCGGCGGGATTTCGCACATCTGGCGGGAGTTGGCATCGACGTGATTGGCGAGCACGACTATGCGCAGGAGCACGCGATGGCTGTCGCGACGGACATGGCGGACGTCCTTCGTTTTATGTCCCCTGCCGCAATCAGCTGGGACATCGTCTTCGCGTGCATGCCGGTCGGAATGGAGCATGAACCTGCCCGAACGACTTTCGACGTCACCGGAGGAGAGTTGCGCCTGATCAGTTCCGGCATGATCAGTCGCGCGCCCTTCCGCTGGCGTGTCTCGGCCGCCGAGCTCGACGGCCATATGAAAGATGGTTTCCAGAACTGCGCGATCTTCTTCGGAAGCCGTCCGCTCGCCGGGTTCGAAAAGCGCGTGAAGACAGCGATATCGGCCTATTCGCAAGGAATAGCGACCAGCGATATCCGCAGCCGCCTCATCTACGCCATGTCGGCTGCAGAGCATCTCCTGCTGCGCGATGAAAATGAGCCCATTCAAGCAGCCGTGGGAGACCGAATGGCCTTCATGATTGCCAAGACGGTCGAAGATCGTCTGGCTGTGGTGGCCAACTTCAAAAAGGCCTATGCCCTGCGTTCGAAGCAGGTGCATCATCTTGCCGGCGCCTCGGACGAGGAGACACTGTCGGTATTTTTCACCAACATGTTCCTGATGTTGACCAACGCGATGGACAACATGTCGTGGTTCAAAGAGCATCACGACTTTCTGAGAGCGATCGACGCGATCAAGTTCAGCTAGGGCGCATGTTTTCCTCGCTGAATGAATGACCGCTTTTAGGGTCGGGCTCGACCACCATGACGACCGATATTGAGGCGCATTGCTGTCCTGACGGGCATGTGCCTTTGGTACCGAACCTCCACCACCTTCACAGATCGCCGCAGGTGTACCTCGACGGCTCTTTGACGCCATGGATAAAGCACGATTTTACTCGGACGAGCCGGGCAAATGCGCCTGTCACTGCCTCCAAACAGCCCATCTTGTGATTGCAACGCAATTTAGTGAACAGCCTGCTGCACTAATTGCCCATCGGGCGGGGACGTGCGGATATCTTGAGGTTGCGGTACATACAGTCATTTCGGGGAGATGCGCCTGTCGACAAAGTACGCCAGCGTTTGACCGGATCGTACCGTGGTTCAGTCGGCGCCAAGGGGAGAAAGCACAGCAGATCACACGAGCGGTTCACTATCGCGACGGCACGATGTTATGGAGTCGTCCGGCCCCGTTGACGACACCAACCAGCCCAATCAACCAATTCGCTCGATCTGATCTCCAGAGAGCCAGGGAACCCTCGATCCATAAACAGCACCAAGTTTGCCGAACTATGGCGAGCGCTGGGGACGAGCAAGCCATCGAACTCCAAGAAATGTGCCGCCGCCGCCAGTGCTTGCGTAGCGCTATAATCGAACGACTCATACCGCGATACGTCGACGCCTAGTCCGGCCAAGCTGGCAACGTCGGCAAATTGCAGCGCGCGTTCGCTTTTGGCCGACAGCTCGTGAATTTCACGCTGAAGGCGGCTCGGCCAGACCGGTTCGAGCGAGAGCCTGTATCCGATTTCCGCCAGCGCGCCGTCGCGTTCCAAACTGGTATAGAGAACCTCTACCGTGCCCCCTGGACTCCAGCGCCCGTTCGCCGCCGATCCGCGGGTTGCGTCACGCCCCGCCCTCGTGATGCGCCAGACCGTTCCTTCGAACGGCACCGGGTCCATCGCATCCAGAGCGTCGAGGATGGCCCGATCGTGAACCCGCCCAGAGGTCGCCATGGTCAGGTGTAGGATCCTTCGTTCAGGCTCTCGATAATGGTCAGCACCTCATCGGCTCGCCCGGCATGGATCAGATCGATGGCGCGCTCACCGTTGAGCAGGCGATGCTTGGAATAGAGCCAAACACGTGTTTCCTCAGGATCATACAATTCCGCCAGCCGGTCCACGACATAGCGGAGGTCCGATATCAGAAGCTGGGTCTTCGGGTGCGGGAACGAGGCGCCAGAAGTCCAACGCGAAACGGTAGCCGGTGACACCGCCGCGATATTGGCAACATCGCTGCCCTTTAGGCCTCCGCGCTGCCTGAGATCATCGATCAGATTTGCTACTGCGCTTGCCATGATTACCGTCCCAGGACTGCGCTGACAGCCTTCGTGCCACCCCTGAAATTGGGTGTACGTGAGCGTGTATCGCCAGTCCCCTTTGCATCGAGGTCTGCCAGCGCGTCGCGAAGACGCACCATCCGAACTTTGGCCTGCCCTACAGCGGCCAGAACCTTGTCGTCCACGATCTTGAGCTTGACGGCATGACGCGCCGTGCGAATTGCGGGATCGAGGTGACGAAGGAGGAAGTGGCTTGCTCGCCGATCTTCCGGCACGCCGGATAGATCATCGAGCTGACGATGACGCTGCGTGACAAAGTGTGCATGTCCATTCTCGATCATGTCCTCGCCGCCATGCGTGCAGCAGCTCGTATCCGCACAACTGAACCGTGAGCGTCCGCCTTTTGCGTCGAAGATGGCCTGCAATTGATCCTCCTTAAAATAGCGATCGAGCTCCTGAACATAGGCCCGCGCGGCGGCACCGCCTCCACCGGTCGGAGATTTGCGCCAATCAGCGGCCTTGAAGCTTTCCTTTTGGCCAACGCCGTGGCTGATGCCCGCCACCGCGCCGAAGGCCGCGGCTCCGAGCGCTGCGAATCCACCCGCCATGTCAGCGATAAGGGGCCAGCCAATACCGTGGAGACCCCGAACGGACTCGATGAAGTGGCGCGTTCCAGCGCCAGTCGCGGTGGCGCCAAACCCGGATGCCCGGAGCCATACATTCTCGACAGGCATCGTCTCGATATCGGCAACGAATGCGGCCCTAACGGCCCCATCCTTCAACAGTGCCGCGATCGTGATAAGCTGATAGTCGACAGCGATATCCGAGCCCCCGCAACGATCGAGTTCATATCGCAGCGCTTCGCACATGCGCAGGTCGGTCGTCCGCCAGACGTCGTTCACATTTTCGACGAGATGCGTCGGAGCAAGAACCGCGTGGACGCCAGCCTTTACAGCGAACTCGGCAATCGCCTTCGCCGCGTCATGGTTGCGCCGTCGATCAAAGTCCGACGGCTCCCATGGGCGATCCAGATTTGCCCAAGCCAGCTTCTGAATTGCAGATGATCCAAACCGCCCAGCCGTCGCCATCTCGGCGAAATTCGGATCAAGGACGATCTCGCAGCCGCTCGCCTTGAGCGTCTTTGCCAGTTCCAGCTGCTCGGCGAGATGCGCGGCGTCGAAAACAACCCGACGATATGGCAGCCGACCCGCAGCATGAAGATCCGCCAGCTTTCGATGGTCCGTGTGCCCGACGCGGAGGTAGCCCGCGATCGTGGGTGTCGTTGGCCGAAGGACGTGTAGCGTGGCTGCCATGACGATTCTCCGGACCCCTAGCTGGTCCGAGGCATTATCTAACATTTATATTTCCCAAAATCAATATGTGAAATCTAAATGCAACTTCCTGGCAGAGATACCGACGTCCAGCAGCCAAGGCGGAAACGATGGCGGGTTGGCATAATATGCCAACCCGCCATATGGTCGAAACTCAAGTTCGGAGGACCGTGCAATGCCAACCCGGAATGTCGTCCTGACCGAACATCAGCAGCAATTCATCGAGACGCTGGTGGAAACCGGCCGCTATCAGAACGCAAGCGAGGTTCTGCGTGAAGGGCTCCAGCTGGTCGAACAGCGTGAGCGAGAAGATGCGCTCAAACTCGAAGCACTGCGGCAGGCGGCCCAGGTTGGTCTTGCTGATCTCTCCGCCGCAGGTTCGTCGATGTTCAGGCGGAGGCGATCGACACTTTTATCACCGACAGGCACGCGGTCAGCGCTGAATCCGCAAGAATTGATAAGAATGAACTTCCCCGCTAAACGCGTGCTCGCGGGCAGGGATGATAACGTCCGATCCCCTTCACCCGCTCCAAAACAGCTTCCCGGAAAATCCCGAAAAGGCTATATCCCTCGGCTACGCCAATGCTTTCCGGACAGCCGGAAACGGGGAAAGGGAGACTTCCGGCGCATCATGTCCGGAACCAGACCTGCGCCTCCGATCGAGGCTATCCGGTGGTTCAACACCGATGCGCCGTTGACGCTGGACGCGCTCGCCGGGCGGGTGGTCCTGATCGAGTTTTTCCAGATGCTCTGTCCCGGTTGCGTCAGCCAGGGACTGCCGCAGGCCACGCGCGTCCACGAAGCATTCCGGCGAGAAGATGTGGCGGTGCTGGGCCTGCATAGCGTCTTCGAGCATCATGACGCGCAGGGGCCGGTCTCGCTCGAAGCGTTCCTCCATGAATATCGCATCGCCTTCCCCGTCGGCGTCGATGCGCCCGGACCGAAAGGCGGGCTGCCGCTGACCATGGAGCGTTATGAAGTGGAAGGCACGCCGACGCTGGTGCTGATCGATCGGAAGGGGCGTCTGCGCGCGCAACATCTGGGGCATGTCCCGGACCTGCATCTGGGCGCGGAGATCATGATGCTGATCCGGGAAGCGGCGCCTTCGCCGGCGTGATTACGGGTCGGAAAGCCGCCCGCCGAAATCGCGGCGGGCGAAGAAGCCGGATGCGGCGCTATTTGGGCAGACTGACCATGGCCTGCATGCGGGCGTCGGCCTTTTTGATCCGCCATTTGCCGCCGACGCGGACATAATCCTCCACGATCCTTTCGAAACCGAGGATGACTTTGCCGTTCATGTCGCCATAGCCGTCGATGAACCACAAGGCTCTGGCCTGATCGGCCGTGATGAACTGGAACTGCGGCATGACGCAGATGTGATCGGTGTCGCCATGGCTCAATATCTGCTGCATGAAGGCCATCGCCTCGTCTATGCCCTTCTTGTCGAAGACGATGTCGGTCTTGCCGCTTGCATCCGCCGTATGGAGTTCGACATCGTCCGTCATCGTCGAACGTAGCGTGGTCCAGTCATGGCTGTCGAGCGCACGGCAGAATGTCAGGCGAAGGTCCTTTACTTCTTCCATGGCGGTCAGGCGCTCCAGCCCGGAAAGCTCGGGACCATGTGCCGGAACCGGCTCCGCAGCAGGGGTGTCGGCCTGGGCAGCCATGCCCGATACTGGAAGAAGAACCAGAGCGGCCGCGGCGGCGGCGCGGAAAATTCTGCCTGTTGCTGTCATTCACCCTCTCCTGCGATCCGCTCATGTCATTGAGCGTTGTAATGGGAGGCTGACACGGCCCTTGTATCAGGACTGCTCATGCGCGCCCAAGCCGTTCGTTTCGAATCGGTTTCATTTATATATAATGCATGAACCTTTGGCGCATGGCCCCGTTCAAGGGGACAAAAGCCCGCGACCCGCCGGTGTATGGCAATTCCTGCGCGAGGGGAGGAACCGTTGACCGGAACGATGCGTTTCGCTTCCCGGCAAAATGACGATGAGGATTTCCATCCCCGATGAAAAAGGCGCCGCCTGGCCCGCTGGGAAACCGGTTCGAACTGCTGGTCCAGAGCGTGACGGACTATGCGATCTACATGCTGGACC
This sequence comes from Sphingobium sp., assembly GCA_049841255.1. Lineage (GTDB taxonomy): Bacteria > Pseudomonadota > Alphaproteobacteria > Sphingomonadales > Sphingomonadaceae > Sphingobium. Next base: position 5,812 of record JASGDV010000024.1, on the reverse strand, counting down.
CCAACGGGACGGTGGCAAGCTGGAATGCCGGGGCCGAACGGCTGAAGGGATATAGCGAAGAGGAAATCCTCGGCCAGAATTTTTCCCGCTTCTATTCGGAAGAGGACAGGCTGGCGGGGATTCCGTCCCGGGCGCTAGACATCACCGCGCGCGAAGGGCGGTTCGAGGCCGAAGGATGGAGAATCCGCAAGGATGGATCGCGATTCTGGGCCAGCGTCGTCATCGACGCCATCCGCAACGCGCAGGGCGAATTGCTGGGTTTTGCCAAGGTCACGCGCGACCTGACCGAAAGGCGCGAGGCGCAGCAGGCTCTGGAAGAAGCGCGCGAGGCCATTTTCCAGACGCAGAAGATGGAAGCCATCGGCAAGCTGACGGGCGGCGTGGCGCATGATTTCAACAATTTGCTGGCCGTCATCGTGGGCAGCCTGGACCTTGCCCGGCAACGCATGGCCAGCGGGGCGGATGTCTCCCGCTATATCGACAACGCCATGGCCGCCGCGGAGCGCGGCGCGACGCTGACGCAGCGGATGCTGGCCTTCGCCCGCAAGCAGGAACTGAAATTGCAGAGCGTCGATTGCATCGCCCTGGTGCGCGACATGGCGGAATTGCTGAAGGCGACGCTTGGCACGGGAATCGGTATCGAAACCCGTTTCCCCCTCGACATGGCGCCTGCCCATGCCGATCCCGCCAAGCTCGAACTCGCGCTGCTCAATCTGGCGGTCAATGCGCGGGATGCGATGCATGGCGTGGGACGCCTGATATTCGAAGGCATCGAGGTCGCGACCCCCTCCATCCCGCGCGGCGGCATGCAGGCCGGACCCTATATCCGCCTGTCGGTGATCGACGAGGGCGAAGGCATGGACGAAGCGACGCTCGCGCGCGCCAGCGAGCCTTTCTTCACCACCAAGGGCGTGGGAAAGGGCACCGGGCTGGGGCTGTCCATGGTCCATGGCTTTGCGGAACAATGCGGCGGCGCCATGACCATCGCGAGCGAGGCAGGCAAGGGCACGACGGTTTCCCTGTGGCTGCCGGTGGCCCCGCAGCAGCCCCAAAGCGTTGAGGAAATCACGGTGGAAGCCGTGGAGGAGACCGGCGCGCCGCTGGTCATCCTGGCGGTGGACGACGACGATCTGGTGCTGACCAATACGGCCGGGATGCTGGAGAATCTGGGACACACCGTGTTTCAGGCCAGCAGCGCCGCCGACGCGCTGCGGATATTGGAGCAGGGGACCGTCGATCTGGTCATCACCGATCATGCGATGCCGGGCATGACCGGCGCGCAACTGGCCGATGTGATCGAGGAGAAGCGGCCGGGCCTGCCGGTCATCATCATCACCGGCTTTGCCGAACTGCCGTCCAATGCGACCAGCAGGCCAAGGCTGGACAAGCCCTTCAAGCAGGCGGCGCTCGCGCAGATCGTGAGGACGATCAAGCCAGCGCCCGATCCATCCGCCTGCGGCCATGGCGATCCCGGCGGATAGATTTTTCGCGCCCCGGCTCTTGCAAGCTGCCTGCGCATGACGAATGGAGGGAAGCCTTCTTCCCGTTCTTCAGCCTGACAGGATCGCATGACCACGCCCGCAGCGCCCACGCCGACTTCGCATTTCTTCACGTCGCTGCGAACGCGCCTGCATTATCTGGACTGGGGCAATCCTTCCGCGCCGCCGCTGATCCTGGTGCATGGAGGGTTCGACCATGCGCGAAGCTGGGACTGGACCGCGCGGGCGCTGGGCCGCGACTATCATGTCATGGCCGTCGACCTGCGCGGACATGGCGATAGCGGCTGGTCTTCGGACGGCGCCTATATGATGAGCAGCTTCGTCTACGATCTGGCGCAGATGGTGGACATGATCGGAAGCGGCAAGGTGACGATCGTCGCCCATTCGCTCGGCGGGGCGATCAGCCTGCGTTATGCGGGGCTCTATCCCGACCGGGTGGAGAAGCTGGTGGCGATAGAGGGACTGGGCCTTTCTCCGGCGCGGCTTCAGGAAAAGGCGGGAGAGCCCGTCGTCGAGCAATGGCGCGAATGGGTCGAACTGCGGCGGGCCATGCTGCGCAAACCGGCGCGCAAGCTGGCCACCATCGAAGCCGCCGTCGAACGCATGCGCGCGCGCAACGATCATCTGTCCGTCGAGCAGGCGCTGCACCTGACCATCCACGGCACCAACCGGAATGAAGACGGCAGCTATGGCTGGAAGTTCGATCCCTGCCTGCGCGGCTGGTCGCCGGGCACGGGGATCGACGAGGAACTGCCCGCCTTCTGGAGCCGGATCGCCTGCCCCGTCCTGCTGTGCCTCGGCCTCGACAGCTGGGCGTCAAATCCGGTCAGGGATGGCCGGGCGGCCCATTTCCGCGACGCCCGGCTGGTGGAGTTCGCCGATGCTGGCCATTGGCTGCACCATGACCAGTTCGACCGCTTCATCGCGGAATTGCGCGCTTTCCTATGATCGGAAAGCGGCAACGGCATCGCGATATTCGGCCTTGAGCTGGTCGATGAAGGCGCCTGCGGGCTGAATCTTGCGGATCGCGCCGATGCCCTGCCCGGCGCCCCAGATGTCGCGCCACGCCTTCGCCCCTTCGCCCCCCGCGCTGGCGAAATCCATCGAAGCCGCCTTGGGCAGATTGTCGGGGTCCATGCCCGCCGCGACGATGCTGGGCTTCAGATAATTGCCCAGGACGCCGCTGAACACGTCGGAATAGAGGATGTCGGCGGCGTTGCTGTCGACGATCATCTGCTTATAGGCCGGATCGGCATCGGCCTCTTCGGTCGCGATGAAGGGGGAGCCCATATAGGCGAGGTCCGCGCCCATCATCCGCGCCGCCGCGATGGATCGCCCGGTCGCGATCGCGCCCGACAGCACCAGCGGCCCGTCGAACCATGCGCGGATTTCCTCCACCAGCGCGAAGGGCGACAGGGTGCCCGCATGGCCCCCCGCCCCCGCCGCCACGGCGATCAGGCCGTCCGCGCCCTTTTCGACCGCCTTGCGCGCGAACATATTGTTGATGACGTCATGCAGGACGATGCCGCCATAGCTGTGGATCGCCTGATTCACATCCTCCCGCGCGCCGAGCGAGGTGATGACGATGGGCACCTTATATTTGACGCACAGCGCCAGATCCTCCTCCAGCCGCGCATTGGTGCGGTGGACGATGAGGTTGACGGCGAAGGGCGCGTCCTTTTCGGTCAGCGCTTCTTCGATCTGTTGCAGCCAGCTTTCGAAGGTACCCGAAGGACGGGCGTTGAGCGAGGGGAATGCGCCGACGATGCCAGCGCGGCATTGCGCGATCACGAGCGACGGCCTCGACACGAGGAACATCGGCGATCCGATCAGCGGCAGGGACAAACGGCCTTCGAGCAACGCTGGCAGGGTCATGTCGGTCTTACTCCTCATATGTCGCGGTGGCGCTATCATCGCAAAGGAGCGGGAAAAAGGAGAAAATCCGCTGTGTTGATAAAATAACACAGCAATGCTAGACGGGGCGGGATCAGGCATCATCCGGGGGCTAGCCATGTATAGCGAGAGCGATCTGCAGGATGCCGTAGCGGCGGGCGCGCTGTCCGCCGATGCCGCGCAGGCGCTGCGCGACCATGTGGCCCGGATGCGCGCCAGTCCGGTCGTCGATGAAGAACATTTCCGCCTGCTGACCGGCTTCAACGATATTTTCGTCGCCATCGCCAGCATCATCCTGCTGGTCGCGGTCGGATGGCTGGGCAACAGCCTGCGTCTGGGCGCGACGGAGCATCATCCCTCCATGGCGTCAGGGCTGCTGGTCGCGGCCGCCAGTTGGGGACTGGCCGAATATTTCACGCGGCAACGGCGCATGGCGTTGCCCTCGATCCTGCTGCTGGGCGGGTTCGTGGGCGGCGTGGCCTTTGCGCTTGCGGCGCTGGCCGGTCAGATATGGTCCAATGCCGGAGACAGGGCCGGAGGACTGATCGTTTCCGGCATCGCCCTGATGACCGCGGGCGCGGCGTGGCTGCACTGGCGGCGATTCATGGTGCCGATCACCGTCGCGGCTGGCGCGGCGGCGGGCGCGGCGGTGGTCGCGGGTCTTGTCCTGTCGGTCGCGCCGGAAAGCGAAGGGCTGTGGTTTATCCTGCTGTTGCTCTCCGGGCTGGCGATCTTCGCGCTGGCGATGCGCTGGGACATGTCGGACCGGGGGCGGACGACGCGCCGCGCAGACGTGGCCTTCTGGCTGCACCTGACAGCCGCGCCCATGATCGCCCATTCGCTGTTTCACCTGCTGGGCGTGTTCGACGGGAATGAGATGGGCGTGGGCAAGGCGATGATGGTCCTTGCGCTCTATTTCGCCTTCGGGCTGGTGGCGCTGGCCATCGACCGGCGGGCGTTGCTGGTCTCCAGCCTCGCTTATGTGCTGTTCGCGCTCTATGCGCTATTCAGCAAGGCCGGGGCGGTCGAACTGTCCGCCGCTTTCACGGCGCTGGTGATCGGATCGGCCCTGCTGCTGCTCTCCGCCCTGTGGCACCGGGCGCGGGCCTGGGTGGTGGGCTCATTGCCAGAGGCGCTGACCGACCGCCTGCCCTATCTGGATCGCGTGACGGCCTAGGGCGGATCGCCATTCAGTTCCGGAGGGCCTGCAAAGCGTTGAAGCGAGACACTCGCCTCGCTTCAATTTCTGCGCTTCGGTGCTCACGGGCTATAAGTCCGCTGCGCTCCGATGCTCGAAAATCACCCTTTTAGCTGGCGCTGGCCTTCGGCTCGGCTCCACCATATCCTGACCTAGAGCCGTCAATCGACGATCTTGAGCAGCTTGCGTTCGACGGGCGCAAGGATGGCGGGAAGCTCCTGCCCGCGCTTGAGGACATGCCCCGCTTCGCCGATCAGCGCCCACATGCCCTGCCGGTGGCGCAGCGCGGGCCGCTTTTCGATGCGATATTCGGGACGCTCGGCAGAGCGGCGAAAGGCGGAGAAGATCGCCGCATCCCGCCCCATGTCTATCGCATAGTCGCGCCAGTGCCCGGCCGACACCATGCGGCCATACAGGTCCATGATCCGCTGCAATTCCAGACGATCGAACCCGGTCTGCCCGGCCTTTTGCCCATAAGCCGGAAAAGGGGTCACATTGGACATCAGGCGCGGTCGCGTTCCTTGAACAGGGGAATGTCGTCATTGCCGTCGGGGCCGGACCCGTGCTGTTCCTCGATCAACTGGGCCAGACGCTTCTGCAATTGCTCCACTTCGCACTGGAGCAGTTCCAGCTTCTGCTTTTCAGGATCGAAGCAGTCGGAGCAGGGCGTGCCATAGGGCACGAAATCGCGCTGATAGGCGGTCACGTCGACCAGCATCTGCCGCGCCGGAATGCCGACCATCGTCGCGCCTTCGGGCACATCCTTCGTCACCACGGCATTGGCGCCCACGCGCGCGCGGGAACCGACGCGGATCGGCCCCAGCACCTGAGCGCCCGAACCCACGATCACGCCATTCTCCAGCGTCGGGTGACGCTTGCCCGCTATGCCGTTGGCCGGGTCTGTTCCGCCCAGCGTCACATTCTGATACAGGGTGACGTCATCGCCGATTTCCGCGGTCTCTCCAATGACGGTGAAGCCATGGTCGATAAAGAAGCGTTTGCCGATCTTCGCGCCCGGATGGATGTCGTTCCCCGTCAGGAAGCGGGAGAGATGGTTCACCGCCCGCGCCAGGAAATAGAGGCGCAAGCGATAGAGGCGATGGGCCACGCGATGGAAGGCCAGCGACCAGACGCCGGGATAGAGCAGGATTTCCGCGCGCGAACGCGGCGCAGGGTCCCGCGATTTCACCGAGTCCAGATAAGCCATGAGGTTACGCAGCAT
>JASGDV010000023.1:0-2944 GCA_049841255.1 Sphingobium sp. | reverse complement strand
TGGTGACCTCATCGCCAGGCCCCGCGCTGTCGACGCGCGCGCCGTCCCTGACCAGCGCGAGCACTTCCCCCTCGCCCTCGGTCGAGGTGTAGCCGATGAATTCGGTGCTTCCTGTCGTTTCGGCGATGTCGAACCAGATTTCATCGGACGCCTTCTCGCCCGATCCCTTCCACGCGGCGCGGGCGGCAGCTTTCTGCTCGGCCATCGCCTTGTCGAAACCGTCGCGGTCGACGCCAAGGCCGCGCGAACGCAGGGCATCTTCGGTGAGGTCGTAGGGAAAGCCATAGGTGTCGTAGAGCTTGAACGCGGTTTCGCCAGGCAGCGTGCCGCCCTCGCCCAAACCGGCGGTCGCTTCATCCAGCAGCCTGAGGCCGTTTTCCAGCGTCTTGCGGAAACGGGTTTCCTCGCGCAGCAATGTTTCCTCGATCAGCGGCTGCGCGCGCACCAGTTCGGGATAGGCGCCGCCCATTTCGGAGACGAGGCTGCCGACGAGGCGATACATCAGCGGTTCCTTCGCGCCGATGATATGCGCGTGGCGCATGGCACGACGCATGATGCGGCGGAGCACATAGCCGCGCCCTTCATTGGCAGGCAGCACGCCATCCGCGATCAGGAAGCTGGTCGAGCGAAGGTGGTCCGCGATGACGCGGTGGCTCGCCTTATATTCGCCATCGGTGGCGGTGCGGGTCAGCGCGCCGCTTTCGGCGATCAGCGCCTTGAAGGTGTCGGTGTCGTAATTGTCATGGACGCCCTGCATGACGGCGGCGATGCGCTCCAGCCCCATGCCCGTGTCGATGCTGGGCTTGGGCAGTTCGGAAACGATCTCGTTCGCTTCCTGCTCATATTGCATGAAGACGAGGTTCCAGATCTCGACGAAGCGGTCGCCATCCTCCTCCGGACTTCCCGGAGGGCCGCCCCAGATATGATCGCCATGGTCGTAGAAGATTTCCGAACAGGGACCGCAGGGGCCACTGTCGCCCATGGCCCAGAAATTATCCTTGGTGGGGATGCGGATGATCTTGTGGTCGGGCAGGCCCGCGATCTTCTTCCAGAGGTCGAAGGCTTCGTCGTCGGTGTGATAGACGGTGGCGGTCAGCTTTTCCGCCGGGATGCCCCATTCCTTCGTCAGCAGAGTCCAGGCGTGGAGGATCGCCTGTTCCTTGAAATAGTCGCCGAAGCTGAAATTCCCCAGCATCTCGAAGAAGGTATGATGCCGCGCAGTATAGCCGACATTGTCGAGGTCGTTATGCTTGCCGCCCGCGCGGACCGACTTCTGGCTGGAGGTCGCCCGCGTATAGGGACGGGTTTCGAGGCCGGTGAAGACATTCTTGAACGGCACCATGCCCGCATTGACGAACATCAGCGTCGGATCGTTATGCGGCACCAGAGGCGCCGACGGAACGATGGTGTGGCCGTTGGCCCCGAAATAGTCGAGGAAGGAGCGGCGAATGTCGTTGGTCGAGGTCATGGGGGCGATTTAGGCGAGAGCGCCCCGGCGCACAAGCGGGGCTTTTCATCGCAACGTCGATTGGAAGATATGGCGGGACGGGCGGCTTTTGAAGGCCGCCCGTCCCTTCGTGCTAGCGCGCCGCTTTGACGCGGGCGCGATATTGGTGGAGCAGCGGTTCGGTATAGCCATTGGGCTGCGCCACGCCTTCGAAGACCAGTGCGCGGGCGGCCTGCCAGGCGAGGCTGCTGTCCTCATGCCCGCTCATCGGCTTGTAGAGCGGATCGCCTGCATTCTGGGCGTCGACCTTGGCGGCCATGCGCTGGAAGGCGGCGTCGACCTGCTCCGCCGTGCAGACGCCGTGGAGCAGCCAGTTGGCCATATGCTGCGAAGAGATGCGGAGCGTCGCGCGGTCCTCCATCAGGCCGATGTCGTGGATGTCCGGCACCTTCGAGCAGCCGACGCCCTGATCGACCCAGCGGACGACATAGCCCAATATGCCCTGCGCGTTGTTATCCAGTTCCTCGGCGACCTCTTCCGCCGACCAGTTGCGGCCGGTGGCGACGGGAACGGTCAGCAGACGGTCAAGCGAGGCGATGGGTTCGGCGCGGCGTTCGGCCTGACGCGCGAACACATCGACCTGATGATAGTGAGTCGCGTGAAGCGTCGCGGCGGTGGGCGAAGGCACCCAGGCGGTGTTGGCGCCGCTCTTCGGGTGGCCGATCTTCTGTTCCAGCATGTCCGCCATGCGGTCGGGCGCGGCCCACATGCCCTTGCCGATCTGCGCGCGGCCGGAGAGGCCGCAGGCGAGGCCGATCTGGACATTGCGGTCCTCATAGGCGGCGATCCAGTCGCTCGCCTTCATCTCGCCCTTGCGGATCATCGGGCCAGCCTGCATCGAGCTGTGCATCTCGTCGCCCGTGCGGTCGAGGAAGCCGGTGTTGATGAAGATGATGCGGTCCTTCACCGCTTCGATGCAGGCGGCGAGATTGGCGGAAGTACGACGTTCCTCGTCCATGACGCCGACCTTCAGCGTGTAGCGGGAAAGGCCGAGCAGGTCCTCGATCGCGTCGAACAGGCGGTTGGTGAAAGCGACTTCCTCCGGCCCGTGCATCTTGGGCTTGACGATATAGACGCTGCCGGCGCGGCTGTTGCCGTCCGTTTTTTTAAGGTCATGCATCGCGATCAGGCTGGTGACGATGCCGTCCAGAATGCCTTCGGGCGCTTCGCTGCCGTCGGGGAGCAGGATGGCGGGCGTCGTCATCAGATGGCCGACATTGCGGACGAGGAGGAGGCTGCGGCCCGGCAGGGTGAAGCTGCTCCCGTCCGGCGCGGTGTACGGGCGGTCGGGGTTGAGGGCGCGGGTCATCATCGCGCCGTTCTTCTCGAAGGTGTCGGTAAGGTCGCCGCTTACACCAACTGGCTCGGCCTGATGCAGGGCGACCTCACCGACACCTTCGAGAAGAACGGCGCGATGATGACCCGCGCCCTCAACCC
>JASGDV010000022.1:0-11810 GCA_049841255.1 Sphingobium sp. | reverse complement strand
CTTCAACCGCCTCAAACACTTCCGTCGCTTCGCCACGCGTTACGAACGCCGCACAGTCCACTTCATCGGCTTCGTATGCCTCGCCGCCACCATGCTCTGGCTACGCTGAATGTCGATCCGTCCTAAGCCTCACCGGGGTTGATAAACTGGCCGATTCTGCCATATCAGAAGCAGGCCTCCGATGCCTGATACGCTGGCTAGCCTAGCCGTGCTCCGGAGCTAGTCTCCGGAAGCTAGGGCATCGGGGGACCTACGACTAACCCGCAGTTTGATGATGCCACACGGTAAGAAAGCGGGCCTTGCTTAAGGTTCCCGACCACGACTGGCGCCCGGATGCTTGCAAAACGAAGTCCGCTAATGCGCCCTTCGGTGACGTGTGCTGGATAGCGTTTTGCTTCGCTGCGACCGCGCCGATAATGACATCGACCATTTGAACTAAACCCACGTTTCTCGAATCCACGGGTTCGATTGAGTGCACGCAATTGGGGCGGGTCTGGTAGGTCGCATATGCGGCGGCGCAAAGCTGGTTGCGCATCTTGCAAATGTCGCGGCAGTCGTTTCCTGCGTCCAAGCGGATATGAACCGCGCGCGTTTTGCCGTAAAACCGGGGACCCGATGAAGGAAAAGCTGGAAATACATCCTGTTGATGCTCGTATCCTTGTTTTCCCCTTCCTTCGCTTTGTGGTCGTATCCTTTGAACTCCGCGATGATGATATGCAGGGCTGCATGACGCTTGTTGATGAGATCGAAGGCGTAACGGATCAGCGCCTCATAGGCATCTCGCTTCCGGCCTCCCCGGTAGGCGCTCCAATGAAACTCGGAGGTCATTCCTGCGTCTTCTCGCAGGAGGGCGATCTTGTTCTCGATTTCGGCTATGCCTTGCCGCTTTCGACGAAATCGAGGACGCGCTGCACCTGCCTGCGGGAGATCATGGGCGCGGAGGTCGTCTGCGGATCGAACGGATCGCCGAAGCGGACGGACTTCACCTGCTCCCCGGCATGGTGGACGAACTCATCAAGGATCGATTTGTGGACGATCGCGCGGGTAGGCGTGGAACAAATCTGTCCGGAAAGGAAGGTCGAACACAGGCCCATCAGCGTCCTGGCGGTGGTTTCCACGCTGCGGGTGTCGGGAAAGACGATGCCCGCGCTCTTGCCGCCGAGTTCGAGCGAGAGCCGCTTCATGTTGGTGCCGCTGGCAGCCACGATACGCTCGCCGGTGGCGGCGCTGCCGGTGAAGCTCACCTTGTCGATGCCCGGATGGGTGGACAGCGCGCCGCCCGTCACGCTGGCGCCGGTGACCAGATTGAAGACGCCGGGCGGCAGGTCGCTTTCCGCCAGAATATGCGACAGGCGCGTGACCGCCAGATTGGTATATTCCGAAGGCTTGACCACGACCGTGCAGCCGCAGGCCAACGCCGCGCCCACCTTCATCGCGAACATCAGCATCGGCGCATTGAACGCTAATATGGCGGCCACCACGCCCACCGGCTTGCGGAAGGACATGTAATGCATGTTCGAGGCGGAGGAGAATTGCGGATAGGTTTCGCCCACCGTTTTGTCGCACCATCCGGCATAATGGTCGAAGACATCGGCGACCGCCTTGGCCGACAGGCGCGAATTGCGGCTGAAGACATAGGGCGTGCCGTTGTCGAGCGTCTGGAGCGTGGCCAGTTCCTCCTCGAAATCATAGATGCGCTCGATGAAGCGCTGGAGGATGCGCTTGCGGTCCTGGGCGGGCATATGGGGCCAGGGCCCTTCGTCGAACGCCTTGCGCGCCGCCGCGACGGCAAGGTCGACGCCCTGCTGCCCCGTTTCGGCAAAGCTGCCCATGATCTCGTTGCTGTTGGGGTTCAACTGGTCGAAGCGGTCACGATCCCAATCGATCCACTGGCCGTCGATGAACAATTGTCCGGTCTTGATACCGATGCTGTCGCGCTTGGCTGCCAGGCTGATGGTCATGATCGCTTCCTATTATCTGCGTGAGGCCATCGGGGAATGTTGCTCTCGCAATCTTCGACGGTTCCTCACGGACTCTCCCCTTTTGGGATCATGGGCATGGAGGCAGGGAAAGTCCAATTGCCAAGTGGTGAAGCTGGACTTCGTATCCTGCGAAGGAGCGTCGGATCGGGTTCCAACGGGCCGGAAGACTCCAGGTTTCGCGACGGGAGAAATCATCCTTCGCGAATGGAAACTTGGATTGCCGCCTTTTCGGATCGAAGACGGGCGCGTTCAGGCCGCGCAACGGTTTCCGGCGAACGGCTGAGTCCCATGTGAGAGGAGTAGAATTTCATGGCCACGCTGAAAACACCGCTGTGCGAGTTGCTGAATATCGAATATCCCATTCTTCAGGCTGGCATGGGCGGCGTCGCCTTCGGCCCTCTGGCCGCGGCGGTCTCGAAGGCGGGCGGTCTTGGCACCATTGCCGCGATTTCGCCCACGCCCGAGCGGGTGGAGCAGGAAATCAAGCTGGTCCGCAGCATCACCGACAAGCCGGTCTGCGTGGACATCGGCTTCCCCGCGCGCGCGCCGAAGGAGCTGGCCGAAGTCTCGCTGGATAATCTTCCCAGCCCGCTTCAGGAACTGCACAAGGAAATCGAGGCGCTTGGCGTCGAGATCAAGAAGACCGACGATCAGGCAATGAGCATCGAGGATGCGAAGGCCAAGCTGGACATCGCCCTGTCCTATGGCGTGGAGGTGATCGCCTGCGCTCTTGGCACCCCTGCCTGGGTGGTCGAGGAATGTCACAAGCGCGGCGCGAAGGTCATCGGCATCGTCGGCAAGGCGTCCCATGCCTGCTCGGCGATCCGCAACGGGGCCGACGTGATCGTGGTTCAGGGCACGGAAGGCGGCGGGCATACGGGCGATGTCGGCCTGATCACGCTGCTTGCCGAAGTGCTGGAGTTCGCTACGGTGCCGGTCGTGGCGGCAGGCGGGATCGTCAATGGCGCGCAGATTGCAGGCGTGCTGACGCAGGGCGCGCAGGGCGTCTGGGTCGGAACGCGCTTCATCGGCACGGAGGAATCGAGCGTCGGTCCCAATTACAAGCAGTCGATCGTGGAGGCGGGCTATGACAGCACGATCCGTTCGCTGCTGTTCGACGGCCTCTATGTCCGCCAGATCAAGAACCGTTTCACCGAAGTCTGGGATGGCAAGGAAAACGAGCTTCTGCCTTATCCGCTTCAGCGCGTCGCCGTCGCGCCTTCGCGTTTCGCCGCCGCCGCCGCGGACATGAAGGATCATCAGGCCCTGCCAGCCGGACAGGGGTCCAGCCTGATCCGCGACTTGCCGCCTGCCGGTGATGTGCTGCGCCGTCTCGTCGAAGAAACGGTGACCACGCTGGGCACGGCTCGCGACCGTTTTCAGTTCTCGGCCTGAGCAATCTCTGCCGGACGATCTCCGGCAAAAGAAAAATGCCGCCGCATTCCTCCTCGGGAATGCGGCGGCATTTTTAATTCAGCCGGGAAAGTGAGCGAGATAGGTTATGTTCTGCCGTTCATAGATGCGCCTTCGATAGCGGACCGATCCCCATATCGAACGCGACGCTTTCTGCGGTCTGCAAGATGCGCGGATCAGAAGCGGATCTGGATCGACTTCGTCTCCGTGTAGGTTTCGATGGATTCCGCGCCGAACTCCCGACCCAGGCCCGACTGCTTGAAGCCGCCGAAGGGCATGACGGGATCGGTTTCGCCATAGGTGTTGATCCAGATACGGCCAGCCTTCAGCGCCCGCGCGACCTTGTGCGCGCGGCTGATGTCCCGCGTCCAGATACCCGCCGCCAGACCATAGGTCGATTCATTGCCCTGGAAAACGGCGTCACTTTCATCCTTGAACGGAATGATCGCGGTGACAGGGCCGAAGATTTCCTCCCGCGCGATCTTCATGTCGTTGGTCACGCCGGAAAAGACGGTGGGGGTCATGAAATAGCCGTCCTGATCCAGCCGTTTTCCGCCCGTCATCAACTGCGCGCCTTGCTCATTGCCGGCGTCGACATAGGACAATACCCGTTCCAACTGCGTTTGCGAGATGACCGGGCCAAGGAAGGTATCGCTTGCGAAGGGATCGCCGACCTTGCGCGATCCGGCGATGGCGGCGATGCGGGCCGCCACTTCATCATGAATGTCCTGATGCACGAAGATGCGCGTCCCCGACGAGCAGATCTGCCCTGAATTGCGGACGAAGCCGTTGACGGCGGCCTCGATCGCCCTGTCGATATCCGCATCCGGGAAGATGATGTTGGGAGACTTGCCGCCCAGTTCCAGCGTCACCCGCTTGAAATTGCCGGCCGACGCCTGAAGGATGTGGCGGCCCACCGCGGTCGATCCGGTGAAGGACACCTTTTCGATCAGCGGGTGGGTGGCGATGGCGTCGCCGACGCTCTGCCCATAGCCGGTCACGATGTTGAGCGCGCCGGGCGGCAGGTCCGTCTCCTGGATCAACTCCGCGATCCGCAGCGCGGACAGGGATGCGAGTTCGGAGGGCTTGAGCACCAATGTATTGCCGCATGCGAGCGCGGGCGCGATCTTGAGCGCGGCCAGCATGACGGGCACGTTCCATGGCAGGATCGCGCCGCAGACGCCCACGGGCTCCTTCAACGTATAGATGAAGTTGGTGGCGTCGGTGGGAACGGTCGATCCGAAAATCTTCGTGGTCCATCCGGCATAGTAGCGGAATATGTCGGCGGCGACCGGCGCGACCGACATGCTGAACCATGTCGGCATTCCATTGTCGAGCGTGTCGATGATCGCCAGTTCTTCGGCATGCCGGTCGATCGCGTCGGCGATGCGGAGCAGCATGCGGGTGCGGGCATGGGGGGAAATTCCGCCCCATGCGGGCGACTCAAGCGTGCGCTGCGCCGCCGCCACCGCCAGATCGACATCCCCACGGTCGCCTTCCGCCATGGTGGCGAGATGGGCGCCCGTGGCGGGATTGACCGTATCCAGCGTCTTTCCGGAAAGGGAAGGAACCCATTTACCGTCGATCAGCAGCTTTTTCGGCCCCGACGCGATCCATGCGCGGGCGGCGTTTTCCGCTTCGCTGTTGATACGTGTCGCGCCATCCTTGGTGCCAAAGGCCATATCCTGTCTCCTGAAGCCGGCTGCGTCTGCCGCCTTATATCATGTCTGATTTGCGCCGCCGCGATATTTCCATCCTCAGGAGAACAAGGCCAACTGGTGAAATATGAAAGCTGGTTTCGCCATTTGCGAACATCGCCTGTTCCGGCTGCGTTGACGGGGATATACCCCTCCCTTACTGTCCCGATGCAAACATTGACAGGAAGGCGGGGATGAGCGGTCTGAGCGTCCATATGCTCATTCGGAAGGTGGATCTGCTTTCCCTGCGTCTGTTTCTCGGCGCGATCGAGGAACGGCAGATCGGCCGGGCCGCCACCCGGGAGAATATCGCCGCGTCGGCCGCGACCAAGCGCATCCTCGATCTGGAGGATGTGGTGGGGATACGGCTGCTCGACCGCAATTCCAGAGGTGTCACGCCCACTCCGGCGGGCGAGGTGCTGGCCGAGAAGGTGCGGCATATCTTCTCGACTCTTGAAGAGATGCGGCGCGAACTGGGCGACTTTGCCGAAGGGGTGCGCGGGCATGTGCGGGTGGCGTCCACCGGCGCGATCCTCATCCAATATTTCGCGCAGGAACTGGGAGAGTTCGTCAGGAATTTTCCCTTTATCGATGTGGAGATCATCGACGATGTGAACCCCGCCGTCGTGCAGGCGGTGCGTAGCGGGCAGGCCGACCTTGGCATATTCGTCGCCGATCCGGCTATCGATTGCGAAGGGCTGGACTGCGTCCCCTATCGCAGCGACCGACTGGTGGTCGTGCATCCGCTGGATCATGCTTTCGCCCAGAAGGCCAGCGTCACGCTGGCGGACGTGATGCAGGAGCGTTTCATCGGGATCACCCCAACCACCACGATCATGTCGCGGATACGGGATGAGGCGCGGGCGAGCGGGCGCGAACTGGAGCCCAAATATAGCGTCAACAGCGTGGAGGCCGCGCGGAGCCTGGTGCAGGCCGGCCTTGGCGTTTCCATCCAGCCGGAATGGATGCTGTCCATCGAGGATTTCGAACGGGTCGGGACGGTATCCATCGACGAACCATGGGCGAAACGGAATTTCTTTATTGGCAGACTGGCCAACAAGCCCCTTTCCGCCGCCGCCCAATTGCTGATCGACCAGATTTCCGGTCCATTGAACAAGACCGACGAGGAGCAGGCCGAGCCGTTGGCCTGAGACTGGAAACCCGCTTTCGCGATTGGCGAAAGCTGGTTTCATCATTCGCCAGTAGGACAGCCGGAGCCGAAGGGTCACATTCCTTTCATGCTGCGGTCGTCGGCAAATGGGAGAAGGACTGGAATGGGCCCGTTATCAGGCATCAGGATTGTGGAACTTGGCGGCATCGGGCCTGCGCCCTTTTGTTGCATGCTGCTCGCGGATCTGGGCGCCGACATCATCCGCATCGACCGCATCGTCGCGTCGGACAGCGGCATTCCGATGGACAAGCGTTTCAACCTCATGCACCGGGGCCGCCGGTCGGTCGCGATGGATCTCAAGCAGCCTGCGGCGGTCGATGCCGTCAAGCGGCTGGTGAAGCAGGCCGATGTCCTGATCGAGGGCTTCCGCCCCGGCGTCACGGAACGGATGGGGCTGGGGCCGGAGGATTGCGCCGCGGTCAACCCCCGGCTGGTCTATGGCCGGATGACCGGATTCGGGCAGGATGGTCCGCTGGCGCAGGCGCCCGGCCACGACATCAATTATATCGCCCTGAGCGGCGTGTTGCATTCCATCGGCGAGAAAGGGCGCGCACCCGTGCCGCCGCTCAATCTGGCGGGCGATCTGGGCGGGGGCGCGCTCTATCTGGCCCTTGGCGTCCTGTCCGCCGTGATCGAGGCGCGGACATCGGGGCAGGGGCAGGTCGTCGACGCATCGATGGTGGAAGGCTCCGCATCCCTGATGGCCCTTTTCTACGGCTTGCGCGCGGCCGGATTGATGAAGGATGAGCGCGGTTCCAACCGGCTGGACGGCGGGACGCCATGGTATTCGGTCTATGAGACGCGCGATGGCGGCTATGTGGCCCTGGGGTCCAACGAGCCGCGTTTCTATCGCGAGACGCTTGAACTTCTGGGACTGACGGATGCCGGTCTGGGCGGGCAGCACGATCAGTCGGGCTGGCCCGAAATGCGCCGCCGTTTCGCCGAAGCGTTCAGCACGCGGACGCGGGACGAATGGTGTGAACTTGCCGAGGGGCGGGAAGTCTGTCTTGCCCCGGTTCTTTCGCTGGAAGAAGCGCCACGGCATCCTCATAACCGCGCGCGCGGCAGTTTCGTGGAAATTGACGGCGTGGTTCAGCCTGCCCCCGCGCCGCGTTTCAGCCGCACGCCGGGCGCGGTCGCGCGCGGACCGGCCGCTGTCGGTGAACATAGCATGGAGGCGTTGGGGGACTGGGGCTTTTCCGGCGACGAATTGGCGGCGCTGGCGGCGGCGGGCGCCATCAGCCAGACCGAAGGATAAGAGAATGACGGATCGACAGAATCAGCAGGCCACCGGCTTGCCGCGTCCGCTTCAGGGCGTTCGCGTGCTTGCGATCGAAAATTTCGTGGCCGGCCCGCTCTGTTCCATGTGGCTGGCCGACGCCGGCGCGGAAGTGGTCAAGGTGGAGACGCCGGGCAAGGGGGACATGTCCCGCAAGACAAGCCCCGTCAAACCCGATGAGAAGGGCGAGCCGCAGGGCCTGTCCTTCCTGCGCACCAACCGCAACAAGAAGAGCGTCTCGCTCGACCTCAAGCATCCTGAAGGCATCGCGCTTTTCAAGCAGCTCGCGCAGGAAGCGGATATCATCGTCGAAAATCTGCGGCCCGGCGTGATGGACCGGCTGGGCGTCGGTTATGAGGCGCTGAAGGCGATCAATCCCCGGATCATCTATGTCGCGATTTCCGGCTTCGGGCAGAAGGATATTCTCGCCAGCCCCTACAAGGACCGTCCGGCCTTCGACATTATCGGGCAGGCGTTGAGCGGCCTTCTGTACCGTCCCGAGCGCGAGGGAGAAAAGCCGGTCTATCTCGGCTTTTCGCTCGCGGACATAGAGGCCGGGATGGTGGGAGCCTATGGCGCCACATTGGCGCTGCTCCAGCGCAATCTTACGGGGCAGGGGCAGATGGTGGATATCTCCCTTTATGATTCCTGCCTGATCATGAACGAGCTTTCGGTCATCATGTATTCGGCGTTCCAGACGATTCCGAAGCCGGGCCTTCATGCGGTGACCGCGCCCTTCGGCGCCTATAAGGCCAAGGACGGTTATATCACCATCGCCACGTTGGGGGAGCATATCTGGCATCGTCTGACGGAAGTGATCGGACGACCCGAACTGGTGGACGATCCGCTGTTCAAGGATGGCATCTCCCGGTCCGCCAACAATGCCGCGCTGACTGCGGCGCTGGAGCCGTGGTTGTTGCAAAGAACCCGCGACGAGGCGGTGGATGCGTTGACCCAGGGCGGCGTCCCCGCGTCCAAGGTGCAGGAGGTCGACGATCTGTTCGACTGTCCGCATCTGGCCGCGCGTAACATGATCCTGAAAATGCAGGACCCGGTATGGGGGGAGGTGTCCGTCGCGGGCAATCCCATCAAGATGTCGAACGTGCCGGAGATCGAGAATGGATTACCGCCGCGTCTGGGCGAACATAGCCGGGATGTCCTGCAACGCTGGCTGGGGAAGGATGATCAAGCCATTGCCCGGCTTGTGGAAGCAGGCGTGATCGAAAGAGGCGACGATGCAGTATAGAACGAGACAGGAGCCATCGCGAGCGGCGGGATATCGTGCGAGCGGGGCGTGGCCGGACGAGACCTTCTCGATGCTTCTGGCGCGCCGGGTGGCGGAGGTTCCGGACAAGGTCGTGCTGGTCGACGGGGACACGCGGCTCAGCTATCGCGAACTGTCCGATGCGATCGACCGGGTGGCCGTCCTGTTTCGCGCGCAGGGTCTGGGGCAGGGGGACATTGTCGCCCTTCAACTGCCCAACTGGCATGAATTCGTCATCGTCTATTATGCGCTGGAGCGGGTTGGCGCGGTGGCCGTGGCGATCAGCATCGATTTCCGCAGCAGCGAGGTGGACTATGTGCTGAAGTTCGCGGGCTGCAAGGGGTTCATCGGCTGCTCGTCCTATAAGGGTTTCGACTATGGCGCGATGATCGACGGCCTGCGCGGAGACCTGCCCCAGCTCAAATTCGTGGGGGTCGTGCGCGGCGAGGATCGCGGCGGCGCGATCAGCCTGGACGCGGCCATCCGCGCCACCGGCTGCCCGGCCGGTTTCGTGCCCGCGCCGCTCGATCCCGACGCCCTGACGCGCATCCTCTTCACCTCCGGCACCACGGGCAATCCGAAGGGCGTGACCCATAATCACAACACGTCGCTCTGGCCCGCACGGATGCTCAATCAGGACATGGAGCTGGGCGCGGACGAGGTGATGCTGCTCTATCTGCCGCTGGCGCTGAACTGGGGCTATCTCACCATCGCGCAGGCGGTCATGCTGGGCGCGAGCGTCGTGCTGATGGAGAAGTTCGACGCCGTGGCCGCGCTGGAGCTGATCGAGAAGGAGCGCGTCACCTATATCCCGACCGCGCCCGCTTCCATCGTGGCGATGCTGAACGTGCCCGATCTGGCGCGCTACGACCTGTCCTCGCTGCGGATGGTGGTGGCGGGCGGCACCTCCTTCCCGGTGGAGAAGATCCGCGCTTTCCGCCAGCATTTCGGCGCGACGCTGATCGAGCTTTACGGGATGCTCGAAACGGGCGGCTATCACACCTATACCCGGCCCACCGACGATCCCGAACTGGTCGCGGGCTCCGTCGGCAAGCCGGGCAGCCAGATGCATCTGCGCATCCGCGACACCGAGGATCGGGACGTGCCGGACGGTTCGCCCGGCGAGATCCAGTGCGACGGACCGGGCACCCAATTGGGCTATCACAACAATACCAAGGCCAATATGGAAGCCTTCACCGAGGATGGCTGGTTCCGCACCGGCGACCTTGGGCTGATCGATGCGAGCGGGAACCTGCGGATCGTGGGGCGGCTCAAGGAGATCATCAACCGGGGCGGCAAGAAATATTATCCGCGGGAGATCGAGGAGGTGATCTACACCCATCCCAAGGTGTTGCATGCCGCCGTGATCGGTTTGCCGGACGTGCGGCTGGGGGAAAGCAACTGTCTGTGCATCGTGCCCCGTCCGGGCCAGGAGGCGCCGACGCTCGACGAGTTCGTCGCCATGCTGCGCGACAGGGTGGCCGTCTACAAGCTGCCCGAAAGGCTGGAGGTGTTCGACGAGCTGTCCTACACCCCCACCGGCAAGGTGCAGCGCCACGCCATGGTGAAGCGCGTGCTGGAACGGGATGGCGTGACGGGCTGAATTCGGAAAGCGCCGACAAGGAGAGAGGGCATGCAGAAGTTCAGTTTCATCGTCTTCACCAATTGCGTGGAGGGGCGCGACGATGAGTTCAACAAGTGGTATACGGAGCAGCATCTCCAGGACCTGATGCGGATTCCCGGCGTGGTCAGCGCGCAACGCTTCCGCCGCAGCGAGCATCAGCGCGATCCGGGGCCGTTCGAATGGGAATATCTGGCGATCTATAATTGCGAAACGGATGATATCGACGGGATCATCGGGGAAATCCGTTCCCGCGTGAACACCCCCGCCATACCCATCAGCGATACCCTCGCGGAAAAACGCTTCTTCTGCGTCTTCGAACCCATCACCGATTTGCAATTCCCGAAAGAAAGCTGAAAACCGTAAGGGCACGTTCATGCCGTCATCATCGGCATGGCATGCTTGCGTATCGTCTCAGCGTGGTGGCGGTTGGTCCCCGTCACTTCGCTCCATCCTGCTCAACGGCCTTCATTCGGGGCATTTCATCCCGCTGGCGGAGCCCGGGGTGATCATTTCGCGAGTAAGACGGTTGTTCGATTCAGCTGGAATAGCGAGATTCGCTGCGACCACGATCATAGGCTGAGGATCATTGTTCGTAGCGCAACAGCTGACGTTAGCACTTGCAGCATGAATGAAGAATTTGTATCCGGCCCATCGCCTGGGCTGATTCTTCGGTCCAGGCATGATCGCGCCGGTGCCTCGAAAGAGGCTTAAAATGGGAACGCGGTGCGGATGGTCCGCCATCCAAATCCGAGGCTGTCCCTGCAACTGTAAGCGGTGAGCGCGATGCATATGAGCGGCGGGGCATAACGACCCGCGTCGCCAGCCACTGGGCCGGACGCTGAAACATGCGAGGCTTGGGAAGGCCGTGCATCAAGCGATGACCCGTGAGCCAGGAGACCTGCCGGCGTCTGGTCGCTCTTGCCCGGCCCAGGGGATGGCTACGGCACGGTTCTTCCGAACGAGCGAGAAGGTGCGGCGGGGGCCGCATCGGTCGTGTGACGGGTGCTCAGGGCGTCCGCCCGCTCGCGCGTCCGACCGTTCGTGACGGCACGCCCCTGCCAGATAAAGCTCGGCGCCGGAGGCAAGGAAATGAAAGCTTCGACCTGTTCAGTGATCGCGCGATCGCACCTGCGGTGGCTTGTGCGTGGCGGATACCGGCCATTTTCGCGGACCGCGCCGGTCGGACCGGGACGAGTCTCCCGCATCTGACCCCAACCCATTCCGATCACTTCATTTTCCAATTCGAAGGATATTCCATGTTCAAATATCTGTCGGGCGCGGCTCCCATGGCCATGATGGCCTGCGGCATCGCCACCGGAGCCTATGCGGAGACAGCGGAGACTGACGAACGCTCCGCCCAGATCGTCGTCACGGCAACCG
>JASGDV010000021.1:0-33224 GCA_049841255.1 Sphingobium sp. | reverse complement strand
TCGGTCATCTGCAACCGCCCGGATGGCGAGAGCAGCGACCAGCCCGCCTTTGAAGACATTGCCGCTGCCGCCCGCGCCGATCAGAGTCGCGCTCCTGCCCTGCCACTTGTCGCGCAGCAGCGGCGGGAGGAATCCGCCTGCGTCGGTGTTGGTGCCGACCAGCGGCCCGCCCGTCTCGCAGGCGATGGTGTTCATCGCTCCGATCCTCTCGCGTACGCCGCCCGGATCGTCGGTATAGTCCATCACCGCGATCTTGTGCGGGATGGTGACGTTGCAGCCCAACCAGTCGGGATCGGCCCGCCGTTCGAGGAAATAGGCGGCCAGCCCCTCCGGCTTCACATGCGTCTTGCGATATTCCGCCTCGATCTCCAGCGATTGCAGCCAGAAATTATGGATGAGCGGCGATTTGCTGTGCGCGATCGGATCGCCGATCACTTCTGCATAAGGGAGCTTGTCGGTCATGCCGCCAGAACGCCGCGCACGCGCAGAAAGTCAAGCAAAGGCAGCAGGGGCAGTCCCTGAATCGCGAACTGGCTCCCCTCGACCCTGGAGAAAAGCTGGACTCCCGGCCCCTCGATCCGATAGCAGCCGACGCACCAGCGGCATTGTTCCCAATCGGTATCGAGATAGGATTGGATGAAGGCGTCCGACAAGGACCGCACCGTCATCCGCACCCGCTCGACATGCCGCCAGACCGGCTCGCCGTTCAGCGCGATCACCGCCGCGCTGTGGAGATGATGCGCCCGGCCCGACAACAAGCGCAGGATTCGCTCCGCATCGGCCCGGTCAATGGCCTTGTCGATCATGCTTCCATCGTCGAGGCTCAAGGTCTGGTCGCAGCCCAGCACCAGCGCGCCCGGCACCCGCCGCGACACGCGCAGGGCCTTGAGTTCCGCCAGCGCATCCGCCAGTGCCCGCGCGTCGAGGCCGTCGGCGCGCAGGGCTTCCTTCGCCGCTTCCTCGTCCACGCCCGGCGACAGGGCTTCGAACGGCACCTGTGCGGCGGTCAGCAGCGCCCTTCGGCTGGCGCTTTGCGAGGCGAGCACAATCATGCCTCATGCCCTCCCTCGGCCAGCAGGCGGTCGTTGAACAGGTTGATGATGGCGGCGGCGGCTTCCTCGATGGAGCGGCGGCTCATGTCGATCACCGGCCAGCCATTGTCGGCGAACATGCGGCGGGCGAAGGACAGTTCATCCTGCACTTTCTCCAGATCGACATAGGCGGTTTCGGGCGCCTGATTGAGCGACAGCAAGCGGTTGCGCCGGATCTGGATCAACCGTTCCGGGCTGACGGTCAGCCCCACGACCATCGGATGCCGCAGCGAAAACAGGTCGCGCGGCGGCGGCGATTCCGGGACCAGCGGAATATTGGCGGTCTTGTAACCGCGATTGGCGAGATAGATGGAGGTCGGCGTCTTGGACGCGCGCGACACGCCCGCGAGCACGATGTCGGCCTCCTCCCAATTTTCATGCCCCACGCCATCGTCATGGGCGATGGTGAACTGGATCGCCTCGATCCGCGCGAAATAGGCTTCGTCCAGGATATGCTTGCGCCCCGGCCGGTTGCGCGTCTCCTGCCCCAATATGTTGGAGAGCGCATCCGTCACCGTATCGAGCGCGGCGACATGGGGCAGGCCCAGCGCCCGGCAGCGCGTCTCCAGCCTGCGCCGCAACTGGTGATTGTTGAGCGTGAAGAGCACCAGTCCCGGATTGGCGGAAATATCCTCCATGATCCTGTCCAGATGGACATCGGACCGCACCATGGGCCAGAAATGGCGGATCGCCTCCACATTCTCGAACAGGCCGATGGCCGCCTTGGCAATGTTTTCCAGCGTTTCCCCGGTGGAATCCGACAAAAGGTGCAGATGGATGCGCGTCATGGCCTATCTCTGTGGATGTCCTGTGGATAAAGCAAGGGAGAGAGTGGGGATGAAAGCCCCTGTCCGCATCCATCCCCATTGTGCCGACAATTATGCACAGCCCTTCAACAGACCCCGATTTTCCTCCACAGGCTGTGGATAATGGGGATAAGCCCGATGACTCGGACGGGAAAGCATGACCCGGCAGAGTCAAGCTGTTGGCAAAAGCGGGCATAGCGCATAAACCCCGCTGCCAACGGTCCATCTATCTCCATCATCCTTCAGACTCTTATTATAAGAAGAATATATGTCCGGTTCCGATGTCGTGCCCAAGCCCTTGCTGGCTGTCCTCAAAGGAGAGCGCCGGGCAGTGCCGCCCATGTGGCTCATGCGCCAGGCAGGCCGGTATCTGCCCGAATATCGCGAATTGCGCGCGAAGAAGGGCGGCTTCCTCGAACTGGTCTATGACAGCGCGGCCGCCGCGGAAGTCACCGTCCAGCCGCTGCGCCGCTTCGGTTTTGACGGGGCGATCCTGTTTTCCGACATATTGATCGTGCCTTATGCGATGGGGCAGGACCTCTGGTTCGAAGCGGGCGAAGGACCCCGGCTCGCCCCGATCCTCAGCGAGACGGAGCTGTCGGCGCTGAAACCCGACTGGAGCCGGTTCGACGCGGTCTATGAGACGGTGCGGCAGGTGAAGGCCGCGCTGGAACCCCATGTCACCTTTCTGGGCTTCGCGGGCAGTCCATGGACCGTCGCGACCTATATGGTGGCGGGGCAGGGCAGCAAGGATCAGGGCGCGGCTCGCCGCCTCGCTTATGGCGATCCGGCGCGGTTCGGCGCGATTATCGACGCCATCGTGGAGGCCACGGTCGCCTATCTGGACGGACAGATCCGCGCCGGCGTGGAAGCGGTGCAGCTTTTCGACAGTTGGGCGGGCAGCCTCGCCCCGCTCCAGTTCGAACGCTGGGTGATAGAGCCGAACGCGCGGATCGTGGAGAAATTGAAAGCATTGCATCCCGATGTGCCGGTGATCGGATTTCCCAAGGGCGCGGGCGCGAAGCTCGCCGACTATGCGCGCGGCACGGGAGTCGATGCGGTAGGCGTGGATGAGACGGTCGATCCCCACTGGGCCGACCGCGCCTTGCCGGAAGGGCTGCCGGTGCAGGGCAATCTCGACCCGCTCGCCCTGATCGCGGGCGGCGAGGCGGTGGAGGAGGCGGTGGACAATATCCGCGCCGCCTTCGCGAACCGTCCCCACATCATGAATCTGGGCCATGGCATTCTGCCCGACACCCCCATCGATCATGTCGAGGCATTGCTTGGCTATGTGCGGGCCGATGGTTCGCAGCGGAGGGAGACTGCCTGATGGCCTATCTTGGCGCCGCCTATCTGTGGGTGAAGGCCGCCCATCTCATCTTTGTCATCTTCCTGATGGCGGGGCTGTTCATGATGCCGCGCTTCTTCATCTATCACCAGCAATGCCCGCCTGGGTCCGAAGAGGACGCCAAATGGATCGACCGGGAAAGGCGTCTGCTCAGGATCATCCTCAATCCCTCGCTGATCCTCGTCTGGGTCTTTGGCCTGATGCTGATGGTGGAGATCGGCGCCTGGCATTTCGGCTGGTTCCACCTGAAGCTGCTCTTCGTGCTGGGCCTGTCGGGCTATCATGGCTGGATCGCCAATTACTGGAAGAAGCTGGCGCGGGGGTTGCGGCCGATGACCGACAAACAGCTTCGCCTGCTCAATGAAATCCCCGGCATCGCCGCCGCGGTGATCGTGATCGCGGTGATCGTGAAACCATTTTAGAGGTTCACGATCCGCCGAAGATCACATCGCGGTTTAATGGAAGAAAAGCCAGAGCAGCAGGATGATGGGAATCGGCACCCCGATGAGCCAAAGAAGAATGCCTTTACCCATATCGCGCTCCTTTATCGTTACGGCCTGAATAACGGCCATGGAGCGTCTTCAGTTCCCGATTTGCACAGGGAAAGCGGTGAAGATTAGGGACTATGATCCAGGTTAAGCGCGCATGATCCTATTCCGGATCGACCGCGATATTGTCGATCAGGCGAGTCTGGCCGATCTTCGCGGCCCCCAGCAGCCGGGCGGGCCGGTCCAGCACCGTCATCGGTTCCAGCGTCACCGCATCGCATAGTGTCACATAGTCGATGGGGTCGAACCCATGGCTTGCCAGCATCGCGACTGCCTTGGCCAGCGCCGATTCCACCGTCGCGCCCTTCTCTATCTGCCTCTTGGCTTCGCCCAGCGCGCGGGGAAGAGCCAGCGCCTGCTTGCGTTCCTCCTCAGTGAGATAAGCGTTGCGGGATGAAAGGGCGAGCCCATCCTCCGCCCGCTGCGTGGGCAGGCCGACGATTTCGATGGGCATGTCCAGATCGGCCACCATCCGCCGGATCACGGCAAGCTGCTGATAATCCTTCTCCCCGAACAGCGCGACATCGGGACCGATCTGGTTGAAGAGCTTGGTGACGACCGTCGCCACGCCGTCGAAATGGCCGGGACGGGCAGCGCCATCCAGCCCCTCGGTCACGCCGGTAAGCGATATGCCGGTCGAAAAGCCCGCCGGATACATGACATCGACCGTGGGCGCCCAGAGAATGTCCACGCCTGCTTCCTGCAACATATGCGCGTCGCTGGCTTCCCGCCGGGGATAGGCGTCCAGATCCTCGTTCGGCCCGAACTGCTTCGGATTGACGAAGATCGACACGACGACATGCTTCGCCAGCCGCCGCGCTTCCTCCACCAGCGCCATATGCCCGTCATGCAGCGCGCCCATGGTCGGCACCAGAGCAAGGGGTTTTCCGTCGCTCCGCAGCGCCTTTATCGCGGCGCGGAGGGCAGGGAGGTCACGCAGGGTTTGCACGGAAAGAAAGGCTCCGATAAGGGCAGGGGTCAGGGCAGATCATGCTAAGGCATGGCCGCGCACGACGGTCAAGAATCAAAGCGACAATCAACGGGGTTATCAAGGTCCGATGGCGAACGCCCAAACGCATCTCATCGTCTTCGCCAATGAAAAGGGCGGGACCGGCAAATCGACCACGGCGGTGCACACCGCCATCGCGCTGACCGCGCTGGGCCATAGGGTCGGCATGATCGACCTCGATCCGCGCCAGCGCACCGTCACGCGTTATATGGAGAATCGCGGCGAAACCGCCCAGCGGCGCGGGATCGACCTGCCGATGCCCGACTTTGCCGTGCTGAAGGGCGACAGTATCGAGGCGCTGGAGGAAGAATCCGCCGCCATGGCGCGGGGCAAGGATTTCCTGATCGTCGA
Organism: Sphingobium sp.; assembly: GCA_049841255.1. GTDB lineage: Bacteria > Pseudomonadota > Alphaproteobacteria > Sphingomonadales > Sphingomonadaceae > Sphingobium. Next base: position 28,071 of record JASGDV010000021.1, on the reverse strand, counting down.
CACGCCCGGCCGCGACGATGCTTTCGCCCGGCATATGGCGGCGCGGGCCAATACGCTGGTCACGCCGATGAACGACAGCTTCGTCGATTTCGACCTGATCGGGCAGGTGGATGCCGAAACCTTCAAGGTCCGCCGCCTTTCCTTCTATTCCGAACTGATCTTCGAAGCGCGCAAGTCCCGCGCCAAGGCGGATGGCGTCTCGATCGACTGGGTGGTGCTGCGCAACCGCGTTCAGCATCATGACGCCCGCAACAAGAAACGCGTGGGCGACGCGCTCATGGAATTGTCCCGCCGCGTCGGATTCCGCGTGATTCCGGGGCTTTCGGAGCGCGTTATCTTTCGCGAGCTCTTCCCTTCCGGCCTGACCTTGCTGGACAAGGGGCATCTGGGCGATCTGGGCGTCAGCCATATCGCGGCGCGGCAGGAATTGCGGGAGATGGTGTCGGGCCTTGCGCTTCCCGAACGGTCGGACGTGCTGTCGGTGGACCTGATCGGCGCGGCCTGATGGGCTGGCTGGCGATTGCGTTGATCGCCCTTGCGGGCTGGCTCATCTGGACGGGACGGTTGCAGCGTATGACGGCAAAGGATGGCATGGCTCTGGGCGCGGCGTTGGTCGGCGCGGTGATGGCCGCCAAGGGCAAGCCCATCGCTGGCCTGCCGATGCTGGTGGGGTCGGCGCTGTATTTCCTTGGCCGCAGCAGGAAAGGGAAAGTGCGGAGCAAGCTCCCGGCCGCTCCCGCCACCGACGAACAACTGGCCCGCGCCAGAGCCTTGCTGGGCCTGCCGCCAGAAGCGGACGCGCATGCTGTCAAGGCGGCGCACCGGCGCCTGATCGCGTCGGTCCACCCGGATCGAGGCGGCACGGAAGCCTTGGCGGCGGAGATCAACGCGGCCCGCGACCTGTTGCTGCGGCACTTGAAGAGTGGCGACGGTCCGGATCAGGCTTGACCGGGGCGGGCAGGTGGGAAGGACATCTTCATGACCTATCGCTTTCATCCCACCTTGCTCCGCGAATATGATATGCGCGGCGTCGTCGGTGAGACGCTGGGCGAAGCGGACGCCTATGCGGTGGGCCGGACCTTCGGCACGTCGATCGCACGTGCGGGCGGATCAGCGGTCGCGGTCGGGCGCGACGGGCGGCTGAGTTCCCCGCTGCTCGAAACCGCGCTGGTGCGGGGCCTCACGGACAGCGGCGTCGATGCGCTTTGCATCGGCCTGGGTCCAACCCCAATGCTCTATTTTGCCGAAGCGGAGCGGGATGTCATGGGCGGCATCCAGATAACCGGCAGCCATAATCCCCGCGATCATAACGGCTTCAAACTGGTATTTCAGCGCAGCCCCTTTTTCGGCGAGGATATTCAGAAACTGGGCGCCATGGCGGCGGCGGGCGACTGGAACGAAGGCGCGGGCCGGGTCGAGACGGTCGATCTGCTGGATACCTATGCGGCGCGGCTGATGCAGGGTTTCGACGGCGGCGCTTTCCGCATCGGATGGGACACCGGCAACGGCGCGGCCGGTCCCGCGGTGGAGAAGCTCACGCAACTCCTGCCGGGTGAGCATCATCTGCTCTTCACCGATGTAGACGGCCATTTTCCCCATCATCATCCCGATCCTAGCGAGGAAAGGAATCTGGCGGACCTCAAGGCGCTTGTCCTTGGCAACAAGCTCGATTTCGGAGTCGCTTTCGACGGCGATGGCGATCGGATCGGCGTGGTCGACGGACAAGGCCGGATGATTCAGGGCGATCAGCTTCTCTCCATTTTCGCGCAGGATGTGCTGAAGGATCGGCCGGGCGCGACCGTCATCGCCGATGTGAAAGCCAGCCAGGCGTTGTTCGATGGCATAGAGGCGCTGGGCGGCCGTCCGTTGATGTGGAAGACCGGCCACAGTCTGATCAAGTCCAAAATGAAGCAGACGGGCAGCCCCTTGGCGGGGGAGATGACCGGCCATGTCTTCTTCGCTGACGATTATTACGGGTTCGACGACGGCCTTTATGCCGCCCTCCGCCTGATTCGTGCCGTCACGCGGCTGGGCAGGAGCGTGACCGCATTGCGGGACGCCATGCCGGCTATGGTCAACACGCCGGAACTGCGTTCCCGGTGGCGGAAAGCCGGAAATTCGCCGTGGTCGATGAAGTGCTGGCCCGGCTGCGCGCAAAAGGAGCGGATCTGGACGACATAGACGGCGCGCGGGTCCGCGCGGGCGATGGCTGGTGGCTGCTGCGGGCTTCCAACACGCAGGATGCGCTGGTGGCGCGCGTCGAGGCGAAGGATGCTGCCGCGCTGGAGCGGCTGATCGCCGAACTGGATTCGCAACTGGCTGAATCGGGGGTGATTCGCACGGCGTCGAACAAGTAAAAGGGGCTATCTTGAGGAGAATCCCCCGAAAATTCGAACCGTGCGTCCATGAGTTTCCGTTACGGAAAGCAGAGCATTTTCTTACAGTTGCATGAAACGCAATCCACTCCGCTTCCTTCGCAATTGCGAAGAAACGTGCTGCGCCGCAAAAGGAACGGGCCTTTCAGGCATCCTCTCCTAAAACTTCACAAGCCGTCCTTTGGGGCGGCTTTTTTTTGCTTTCGGCTTGGCGAAAGGAAGCCGCTGCCGTAGCGTCCGCTTTTTCCTTCCCTTCCTCAGGTCGCGGCTGACAGGAGTAAGCACGCCGGACAGCACTGGAAATTAACTATAAGGCTGTTATTCGCTCGCTTCGAAGGCTCCGCGATTTTGAGGTTTTCCGCGTCTGGAAAGGGAGCCAGCTTGTTGCACGGAGCGGTTCCGTGACGAGAAGATGCTCTGGAAGGATTTACCATGTCCCGAACCTACCCTGTCCTGACCGCCATGTTGCTTTCCGGCGCGCTTGCCCTGCCGGTTCCGGCGATGGCGGGCGGCTTTTATCTTCAGGAGCAGTCGCCCAAGGAAACCGGGCGTGCCCTGTCCGGCGGCGCGGCGGCGGCGGACGATCCATCGACCATCTATTTCAATCCCGCTGCGATGACGAACCTGCCGGGCATTCAGACATCGGTGGGCGGTATCGCCCTGATGGCGTCGGCCAATCAGACCAATCGCGGATCGACCCGCTCCGTGCCGGGCCTTCCGGTATCCGTGCCGGTGACGGGGACATCGGGCGGCAATCCGTTCGAGAGCGTGATTCCCATCCCCAGCTTCTATGCCACGGGGCAGGTGAACGACCGGCTGTGGCTGGGCATCGGCGTCAATGCGCCCTTCGGCCTGAAGCTGGAATATGACAATGGTTTCTTCGGCCGTTACGATTCTCTCTACACCGACCTCAAAACCTATAATATCCAGCCCTCCTTCGCCTATAAGCTGAACGACAATTTCTCGGTCGGCGGCGGCGTCGACGTGCAATATGTGAAGGTCACGCTGACCAACGCCCTGCCGCAGCTTTCGCCGCTTCTCGCCGATGGCGAGGCGCGGGTGAAGGGTGACGACTGGTCGGTCGGCTGGAATGCGGGCCTCTTCTATACCAATGGCGACACGAATGTCGGCATCCACTACCGCTCGGGCATGCAGCATCATCTGAAGGGCACGCAGACCGTCAGCGGATTGCAGGGACTGCTCGCCGGTTCCAATTCCGAACTGTCCGCGAGCGCGCCGCTCGATCTGCCCGACATCGTCACGGTCAGCATGATGCACAGGCTGACGCCCCGGCTGCGCGCCATGATCACGGCGCGCTGGTATAACTGGTCGGTGTTCAAGGGCATCGCGATCACATCGGCCGCCGGGACCAACATCAAGGAACTGCACTACAAGGACAGCTATAGCGTCGGCGTGGGCGGGGAATATGATGTCAGCCCGGCGCTGACGCTGCGCGCGGGCACGATGTTCGACCGCACGCCGACCAATCCGCAATATCTGACCACCCGCGTGCCGGACGGCGACCGCGTGTGGCTGACCGGCGGGGCGACGTGGAACATCTCCCCCGCCTTCGCGCTGAACCTCAGCTATGCGCATGTGTTCGTGGAGAAAGCGAACATCATCCGCCCCGATCATTTCTATGAAGGCACTCCGGCCGCCATCACCGCGACCACCCTGTCGCAGACCGGGGGCAATGCGGATCAGGTCGCCGCATCCTTCACCGCGCGATTCTGACGCGGCGCTTCTAACCGGAGCGAGAAAGCATTATAGGGGGCTCCAATAGCACGGAGCCTCCTTTTTCATGTCCGATCATAATCCCGGCCTGCGCCCCTGGCGCGACATCGCGCGGCGGCAGTCGCGGCAGATCATGGTCGGCAACGTGCCCGTCGGCGGCGGCGCGCCCGTCATGGTGCAGACCATGACGAACACGCCGACGTCCGATGCGAAGGCGACCATCGACCAGATCCGCCGTTGCGAGGAAGTGGGCGTCGACATCATCCGCGTGTCCTGCCCGGACGAGGAATCAACCGCCGCGCTGAGGCAGATCGTCCGCGCCGCCCGCGTGCCCATCGTCGCGGACATTCATTTCCACTATAAGCGCGCGCTGGAGGCGGCGGATGCAGGCGCGGCCTGCCTTCGCATCAATCCCGGCAATATCGGCAGCGAGGCGCGCGTCAGGGAAGTGGTGGACGCGGCCAAGGCCAATGGCTGTTCGATCCGCATCGGCGTCAATGCCGGGAGCCTCGAAAAGGACCTGCTCGAAAAATATGGGGAGCCTTGTCCGGAGGCGCTGGTCGAAAGCGCGCTCGACCATATCAAGCTGCTCCAGGATCAGGATTTCCACGAATATAAGGTCGCGGTAAAGGCGAGCGACGTGTTCCTCGCCGTCGCCGCTTATATGCAATTGGCCGAAGCGGTGGATTGCCCGCTGCATCTGGGCATCACCGAGGCGGGCGGGCTGATCGGCGGGACGGTCAAGAGCGCCATCGGCATCGGCAATCTGCTCTGGGCGGGGATCGGCGACACCATCCGCGTCTCCCTCTCCGCCGAACCGGAAGAGGAAGTGCGGGTCGGCTATGAGATATTGAAGTCGCTGGGCATCCGCACGCGCGGGGTGAAGGTGATTTCCTGCCCAAGCTGTGCGCGGCAGGGCTTCGACGTGATCCGCACGGTGCAGGCGCTGGAGGAACGGCTCCAGCATATCCACACGCCGCTCTCGCTCTCCGTGCTGGGTTGCGTGGTGAACGGGCCGGGCGAGGCGCGGGAAACCGACATCGGCCTCACCGGTGGCGGCGCGGGCAAGCATATGGTCTATCTGTCCGGCATCACCGATCACACGGTGCAGGACGAAGGCATGATCGACCATATCGTCAAGCTGGTCGAGGCGCGGGCGGCGGAGATCGAGGCGGACATGACGGATGCGGGCCGCGCGCAGGCCGCGGAATAAACGTCTTTTTCCGCATGTCGCAGCCGCGCTCCTTCGCCTTTCCTTTCCTCGCCTGCTGCGCGGGAGTCGGGCTGTTTGCGATGATGGATGGGGTGATGAAGGGGCTGAGCCTCTCCATCGGCCTCTACAATGCGCTGCTCTGGCGCGCCCTGACGGGAAGCCTGCTGGGACTGGCGCTGATGATCGTCACGCGGCGGAAATGGCCCGACCGGCGGGTGCTGCGCCTGCATCTGATCCGTGGCCTCGCCGTTTCGCTGATGGCGCCGCTCTTCTTCGCCGGACTGATGCATCTTCCGCTGGCGGAGGCGATCGCCTTGTCCTTCATCGCGCCCCTCATCGCCCTCTATCTGGCCGCGCTGCTGCTGGGAGAGCCGGTGGGACGGCAGGCGATAGGCGCGTCCCTGCTGGGGCTGGTCGGTGTCGGGGTGATCCTCAGCGAACGGATCAGTGGCCATTATGACCGGGCCGCGTTGCTCGGCGTGGTGGCGGTGCTGCTTTCCGCCGTGCTTTTCGCGTGGAACCTGATCCTCCAGCGGCAGCAGGCCCAACTTGCCTCTCCCGTCGAAGTGGCGTTTTTCCAGCATCTGGTCATGCTGGGCGTGTTCGCGCCGGGCGCTTTCTTCTGGGCGGAGGTTCCGCCGGGCGGGGCCGTGCCGTTCGTGCTGCTGGCCGCCGGTCTGGCCTTCACCTCGCTGGCGCTGCTCGCATGGGCCTATGCCCGGTCGGAGGCGCAGCGGCTTATCCCCGTCGAATATACCGCCTTTCTATGGGCCGCGTTGATCGGGTGGCTGATCTTCGACGAAAGGGTGACGCCGGGAACCCTCGCGGGCGCGGTGCTGATCGTCGCCGCATGCCTGATCGCATCGCGCATCCGGCGCAACGCCGCGCCGCATGTCGAAGCGGGCGTCGCCTGAACAAAGCTTAGCGACGTTTCAGTGCGTCATTGACGCTGACGCCTGCCAGAACGGCCATGAAACTGCCGAAAACCACCAGAACGAGCGCGAGATAAAGGTCGGTCATCAGATTGCTCCTTTCGTCCGATCTTTGCGCCTGCCTCGCCCGGCCAGCCATAAGGGATGTTACGGACCGTTCGGGACGAGCCGAAGCGCGGACTCTTGACGCGGACTCCCTGCTCGGCGCATTGTGCCGAAACGGAACATTTGGGGGACAGAGCAAGCCATGGCCGTGAGCCGCGGAGTGAAGCGCACGCCGGAATGGCGCGAAATGCTGAAGCGCAGCCTGATCCGCAGCGGCGCGCTGATCGGCGCGATCTCGCTGATGCTGGCGACCTTGTTCCTGGCGCTGGCGCTGCTCAGCTACACGCCCAGCGACCCTTCCATGAACACGGTGGCGGGCGATCATGTGCGTAACATCATGCAGGTGCCCGGTGCTTGGGTCGCCGATTTCCTGCTGTGGCTGCTGGGCGTCCCCGTGGCGCTCGTCCTCCCGCTGATGGCGATCACCGCACGCCGCCTGTGGGGCGATCAGGACATGAGCGGATGGAAGGCGCAGTTCGGCAAATGCCTGATCGGCATCCTCCTCATCGGTCTGGCGCTCTCCCTGTTCCAGCCCGATCCGCTGGTGGGATTACCCGCCGGTTGGGGGGGCGTCATCGCCCTCGTCTTCGCTCGCGGCATCATGAGCCTGACGGCTCAGGCCGCCGCCTTGCAGGGCTGGATCGTCGGCATCCTCGTCGCGCTGACGCTGATCGCGGGCCTGTTCGTCTGGTATCGCTGTCTGGCGCTGGAAAAGCCGATCCTTACCCTGCGCCGTCCCACCCTTCCGCGCCTTGGTCTGCCGCGTCCCGCCTTCGCGCTGGCCAGCGGCGGACGGATCGCGGAGGAGGATGAGGAGGATGGCGGCGAGCGCGTGATCGCGCCGCGCAAGACCGTTTCCAACGAACCCAAGCCGCCGATCACCATCCAGTCGCCCAAGCCCGCCCCCGCGCAACGGACGATGGCGCCCGTGTCGCAGGACGATCTGTTCGGCAACAGTTCGCTGCCCTCGCCCGACCTGCTCAATCCCATTCCCGCCAGCCAGGGGCAGAAGATCGACAAGGCCGCGCTGGAGCGCAACGCCCGCCTGCTGGAGTCCGTGCTCGACGACTTCCATGTGAAGGGCAATATCGTGGAAGTGCGGCCCGGCCCGGTCGTCACCATGTATGAGCTGGAGCCCGCGCCCGGCATCAAGGCGAGCCGCGTGATCGCGCTGGCCGACGATATCGCGCGCAACATGTCGGCACTCTCCGCGCGCGTCGCGACGATTCCGGGACGCACCGTCATCGGCATCGAATTGCCCAACGCCAATCGCGAGGGCGTATCCTTCCGCGAACTCATCACGTCGGAGCAATTCGCGCAGGAAGCGACCCTGCCCATCATCCTGGGCAAGAACATCTCCGGCGAGCCGATCATCGCCGATCTCGCGCCCATGCCGCATCTGTTGATCGCGGGCACCACGGGGTCGGGCAAGTCGGTGGGCCTCAACGCCATGATCCTGTCGCTGCTCTACCGCATGACGCCGGATCAGTTGCGGCTCATCATGATCGATCCCAAGATGCTGGAACTGTCGACCTATGATGACATCCCGCACCTGCTCTCGCCGGTCGTCACCGAACCGGCCAAGGCGATCCGGGCGCTCAAATGGGCGGTGGAGCAGATGGAGGACCGCTATCGCATGATGGCGTCCATCTCCGTCCGCAATCTCGCCAACTATAATGAGAAGGTGCGCGCGGCGAAGGCCAAGGGCAAGCCGCTCGGCCGCCGCGTCCAGACCGGCTACGACCCCGAAACCGGCAAGCCGATCTATGAGGAGGAGCAGCTCGATTTCCAGCCGCTGCCGCAGATCGTGGTGGTGGTGGACGAGCTGGCCGACCTCATGATGACGGCGGGCAAGGAAGTCGAATTCCTGATCCAGCGTCTCGCGCAAAAGGCGCGCGCGGCGGGCATCCATCTGATCCTCGCGACGCAGCGCCCCTCGGTCGACGTCATCACCGGCGTCATCAAGGCGAACCTGCCGACCCGCATCAGCTTCTTCGTGACCAGCAAGATCGACAGCCGCACCATATTGGGCGAGCAGGGCGCCGAACAGCTTCTGGGCAAGGGCGACATGCTCTACATGCACGGCGGCAAGGGACTGATGCGCGTCCACGGACCCTTCGTCTCGGATGACGAGGTGCGCGTGGTCGCCGACCATTGGCGCGCGCAGGGACAGCCCGACTATATCTCCGCCGTCACCGAGGAGCCGGAGGAAGGCAGTTTCGCGCTCGACGGTGTCGATCTGGGCGACGACAGCCCCGACGCGCAGCTTTTCCGCAAGGCCTGCCAACTGGTGTTCGAGAATCAGAAGGCCTCGACGAGCTGGCTGCAACGGCAATTGCGCGTTGGCTATAACAGCGCCGCCCGCCTCATCGAACGCATGGAGGAGGAAGGGATGGTCGGTCAGCCGAATCATGTGGGCCGCCGCGAAGTGCTGCGGGATGAGAATGGCAATCCGCTTTGACGGAGAGCATTTGATACCCAGTGGTATTTTTATCGAACGACTTATTCTTTGAAAATCAATCTTCTATCCATGCGATTGCAAAATTTGCAATCGTGGCTTCTCCTTTCGCAGTTGCGAGATTCCGGCGGATCGGCCAACAGGACAGTGCCTTTCAGGCATCCTCTCCTAAAACTTTTCCAGGCTGATCTTCGGATCAGCCTTTTTTTGTCCGCGACAGGCTCTAAGCACAGGCCGCTGCTGCCGCGCCGATAAGATAATTGGAGCGGAGCCGCCGGAATGACCGGCATGGCGAGGCGGGAGCATGGGGGATAGAGCTTCGCCGCGACGAACGGCTCTCCCCCATTCGGCTTTCCTGCAACAATGATCGGAACGTGCGGGTTCACAGCGGGTTCAAGCCGCACTTCCTATTCTTGAAATCCTGAACAACCGGAGAAGAATGCATGAAGCGGGTGATGACGCCCCTGATTCTGGCTCTTTCCGCCGCTCCCCTCGCTTTGCCGATGGGGCCGGTCGCGGCGCAGCAGCAGAGCCCGTCCGACCTTTCGCAGGTCAACGCCTATATTCGCGGGGTCACGACCATGACCGCGGATTTTTCCCAGACCGATCGCAACGGCCAGACGCTGACCGGGCAATTGACGATCAAGCAGCCGGGCAAGATCCGCTTCCAATATCAGAAGGGCGTGCCGCTGCTCATCGTGGGCGACGGCAAGGCGCTCACCATGATCGATTATGAAGTGCGGCAGGTGCAGCGCTGGCCGATCGGCAATTCGCCGCTGGGCGCGCTGATCGATCCGTCCAAGGACCTGTCGAAATATGGCAAGGTGATCCAGACCGGCGATCCCAATGTGCTGTCGGTGCAGGCGCGCGATCCCAGGCGGCCGGAATATGGCACCATCACCATGATCTTCAATCGCGATCCTTCCGGTCCGGCGGGCTTGCAGCTTTATGGCTGGGTCGCTCTGGATTCGCAGAATAACCGCACGGCGGTGCGGCTCACCAATGTGCGTTATGGCGTGCCGGTGGCCGATTCCGCCTTCAAATGGGTCGACCCGAGGCCCAAAGGCCGCGCGCCGGGCGGATGAACCGGGCGGGGCCTGCGATGGGCGGAAAACTTTTCCGAACCGTTCATCTGCGGCTCATATGAAGGGCGCTAACAAGAAACCCACGGCGGGAGACGAAGTCCGGGATTTCCCCCCTGTTACCCGGAACAACCTCCCGTCGCAAAGCGCTTCAAGGGCGCGATCGAGACCCCCGTTCCATGCCCCCGGAGCGGGGGTCTTCCTTTGGGGCGGCGCGATATTCCACCCATGCGGGCCTGCGAACCGCGATTTTCTGCGCTCCGGTGCTCACGGACATGAAGTCCGCTGCGCTCCGGTGCTCAAAAATCACGTTTCTCGGTTCCACCTGAGCGAAATATCGCGCCGCCCCGGCTTTGGACCATGCCCTTGCACGGGGCGCTGGAGAGTCTTAGGGGATCGGCATGCCGCACACTCTCAGCATCGCTTCCTGGAACATCAACAGCGTCCGTGCCCGGCTCGACATCGTCGAGCGTTTCCTGACCGAAGAGTCGCCCGACATATTATGTCTTCAGGAAACCAAGGTGGTGAATGACATCTTCCCGGCGGGACTATTCCGGAAACTGGGCTATAATCATCAGGTGCTGAACGGCCAGCGCATGCATCATGGCGTGGCGATCCTGTCCAGAGTGCCGATCCGCGAGGACGAGCGGCTTGATTGGCAGGCCAATGGCGAAGCGCGCCATGTCGGCGTGCGGCTGGACAATGGGGTGCGGATCGAGAATGTCTATGTGCCCGCCGGGGGCGACGTGCCGGACCGGACGGTCAATCCCAAATTCGGGCAGAAGCTGGATTTCCTGGAGCGGATGATCGAATGGTCGGGCGCGCTCGACGACAAGCCCACGATCCTGACCGGCGATTTCAATATCGCGCCCATGGAATGCGACGTGTGGAGCCATAAGCAGCTTTTGAACGTCGTCAGCCATACGCCCATCGAGTGCGAGATCCTTGCCCGGTTGCAGGCGTCGAACGACTGGGTGGACATCGGCCGGAAATTCTTCCCCGCGCCCCAGCGGCTCTATACCTGGTGGAGTTATCGCGCGCGGGATTGGGCGGCATCGGATCGCGGGCGGCGGCTCGACCATATGTGGATGACCGCCGATGTCGCGGAAAAGGCCATCGGCCATCGCGTCATGGAGCCGATCCGGGGCTGGCTGCGGCCTTCGGACCATATTCCCATCATCACGGAATTCGCCTTCTGATGGCGGCGCGGGACGCAGCGCGGGCCATCGATGCCCTGCGGCGCGGCTGGGCCGTGGCCGTGCGGGCGAAGGACGGCGCGCTGCGCCTGATGGCGGTCGAGGGCGCGGACGCGGTGACGCTCAAGGACTTCGATCCGGCGGGGCAGGCCGACATCCTGATTTCGGCGGCGCGGGCGCAGACGCTGAAGCTCGCCAACCAGATCGCGGCGGCCGATCCCGACATGCCCGTGCGGATCGGGCGCGCGCCGTGGATCGACGGCGATGTCGCCATGGCGATCGCCGACCCGGTGCGCGATCTGGCCTCGCCGCTCAAGGGACCGTTCATGGCGGCTGCGCTGGGTGCGCCGGAGGCGGCGAAAGCGGCGCTTCGGCTCGCGCGGCTGGCGGGTATCCTGCCCGCCTATTTCGTGACGGGCGAAGAGCAGGGCAATGTCGAGGCGGAGGTGGGCGTGGAGGACATCGCCGCCTATGACGATGCCGCGCATCTCGCCATCGCCACCCGCGCGCGTCTGCCGGTGGCGGCGGCGGAAAGCGCGGAGATCGTCGCCTTCCGCAGTCCCGACGAGCCGCGCGAGCATGTCGCGCTGGTGGTGGGCAAGCGCGACGACAAGCCCCCGGTCATCCGCCTGCATAGCGAATGCCTGACCGGCGACGTTCTGGGCAGCCTCAAATGCGATTGCGGGCCGCAGCTTCATCAGGCGCTGCACCAGATTGCCGACGCGGAATGGGGCGTGCTGCTTTATCTGCGGCAGGAAGGGCGCGGGATCGGCCTCGTCAACAAGCTGCGCGCCTATGCCTTGCAGGATCAGGGTTTCGATACGGTGGACGCCAATGTCCGGCTGGGCTTCGCCATCGACGCGCGCGATTTTTCGGTCGCGGCGCGGATGCTGGACCTGCTCGGCATCGGATCGGTGCGGCTGCTCACCAACAATCCCGCCAAGGTCGCGGGGCTGGAGGCGGCGGGCATCAAGGTCGTGGAGCGCCTGCCCATCATCCTGCCTGCCAATCCGCACAATGAACGCTATCTGGCCACCAAGCGGGACCGTACGGGCCACCAGCTATGACCCTGATCTGCGTCGACAGCGCGGCGCGCCGCCTGCGCTTCGACGGGATGGAGATGGATTGCGAGATCGGACGCGGCGGCGTCTGCCCGGCCGTGGACAAGAGGGAAGGCGACGGCTGCACGCCGCTTGGCCGCTGGCCGCTCCGGGCCGTGCTGCTGCGGCCCGGAAGGGTCGATCCGGCGGGATTGAAACTGCCATGGCGCTGGATCCGCGAAGGAGACGGCTGGTCCGACGATGCCGCCGACCCCGCCTATAACCGGCCCGTCCGCCTGCCACGCCCCTTTTCGGCGGAAAGCCTGTGGCGGAGCGACGATGCCTATGACGTGATCGTCGTCCTGGGCCATAATGACGCGCCGCCCGCGCCGGGGGCAGGCAGCGCCATCTTCTTCCACCTTTATGAAGGGCGGCCCACGGCGGGCTGTGTCGCGATAGCGCGCGAGGATATGCTGCGCCTGTTGCCGTTGCTCGATCCCGGCGACGGCATGGAGATCGCCTGACGCGTCAGGCGCGCTCCAGCGTCTTGCTGATTTCGCCCGCCGCCGCTTCCGCCAGACGGCGCTCCAGCGTCTGCAGGCGCGACTTGCTCTCGATCTTTCCGCCCAGCAGATCAGTGACATAGAAAGTGTCCACCGCCCGTTCGCCATAGGTGGCGACATGGGCGCTGTGCACCGTCACCTTCGACTGGAACAGGGCGTTGGCGAGGCTGAAGAGCAGCGCCGGGCGGTCCCGCGCGTTGATTTCGATCACCGTGAAGCGGTTCGACGCCTTGTTGTCGATCAACACATTGGGCACAATCTCGAAGGCGTCGGCCCGTATCCGGGGCAGGGGCCGCGCGGCCAGCTTGGTGATGAGGCGGTGGCGGTTGGCGAGCGAATCCTCGATCGCGCGCCTGATCCGTTCCAGCTGGTCGGGACTGTGGAACGCGCCGCCCAGCGGGTCCTGCACCAGGAAATTGTCGATGGCGACGCCGTCGCGCATGGTGTGGATGCGCGCGTCGATGATATTGCCGCCAGCCAGATGGATCGCCCCCGCCACGCGGTAGAACAGGCCCGGATGGTCGGTCGCATAGACCGTCACCAGCGTCGCGCCGCGCTGCGGATAATATTGGGCCGCGATGGAAAGCGGCGCGTCGCCCGCCTGCAATATATGCTCGGCATTGTGGATCAGGATGTCGAGCGGTTCGGCGATCCAGTAGGATTCGGGCAGCCGTTTCTTCAGCGCCTCGAAATCCTCGTCCGGCAGGTCGAGCACGTCCCGCAACGCTTCCTGCTTCGCCAGCACGCGCTCGCCGCGCCCCTTCTGCTTGTGGCCCAGACGCAGTACTTCCTCGGCCGATTCGTAGAGGCCGCCCAGAAGCTGCCGCTTCCAGCTGTTCCAGACGCCCGGCCCCACCGCGCGGATGTCCACCACTGTCAGGCAGAGGAGCAGCTTCAGCCGTTCCGGACTCTGCACGATCTCGACGAAATCGAGGATGGTCTTGTAATCGGCCAGATCGCGCTTGAAGGCCGTCGCCGACATCAGCAGATGATAGCGCACCAGCCAGGACACGGTTTCCGTCTCCGCCGCCGTGAGGCCGAGGCGCGGACAGAGTTCCAGCGCGATCTCCGCGCCCAATATGCTATGATCGCCGCCGCGCCCCTTTGCGATGTCATGCAGCAGCACCGCGACATAAAGCGTCCGGCGCGAGATCAGCTTGGCCATCAGGTCGGTGGAGCGCGGATGGTCTTCCCTGAATTCGCCCTTTTCGATGCGGGACAATAGGCCGATGGCCCGGATGGTGTGCTCGTCGACCGTATAATGATGATACATGTCGAACTGCATCTGCGCGACGACGCGGCCGAAATCGGGAATGAAGCGGCCGAAGACCGAGGATTCGTTCATCCAGCGCAGCACCGTTTCCGGGTCGCGCGGAGATGTCAGCACGTCGAGGAAGGCGGCGTTGGCGCGCGGATCGTTGCGCACCGCCGCGTTGATCAGCACCGCGTCGCGGCTGGCGGCGCGGATCGCGCTGGGATGGATCGCAAGGCCCTGCCGGTCGGCCAGCGCGAAGATTTCGAGCAGGCGCACCGGGTCCTGCTGAAAGAAATCGTCGCTGGGCAGCGCCAGCCTGCCCCGGTCCAGCACGAAGCCGTCCAGCTTTCTGGGACGGCGGAAAAAGGACGGGATGTAGCGCCGTCCCCTGGGCGCCATCTGGTCGTCCAGATGGGCGAGGAACACCGCCGTCAGATCGCCCACTGTCTTCGCGTTCAGGAAATAATAGCGCATGAAACGCTCCACCCCGGACAGGCCATGCCGCCCGGTGAAGTGCATCCGCGTCGCGGTTTCCAGTTGCAGGTCGAAGGTCAGCCGGTCCTCGGCGCGCCCCGTGATCATGTGCAGATGGCAGCGCACGGCCCAGAGGAAATCCTCCGCCTTCTGGAACTGGCGCAGCTCGCTTTGCGTCAGCAGGCCCACGTCCACCAGATCGGCGACCGACCGCACCCGGTTCACATATTTGCCGATCCAGAACAGCGTATGCAGGTCGCGCAGGCCGCCCTTGCCTTCCTTCACATTGGGTTCGACGACATAGCGGCTGTCGCCCATCCGCTTGTGCCGCTCGTCGCGTTCGGCGAGCTTTTCGGTGACGAAGGCGCGGGCATTGCCTTGCATCACCTCCGCGTCGAAGCGCCGGGCGGTGTCCTCATAAAGCGCGCGGTCGCCCCAGATATAGCGCGATTCCAGCAGCGCGGTGCGGACGGTCAGGTCGGACTTCGCCATGCGCATGGTTTCGTCGATGGAACGGCTGCTATGCCCGACCTTCAGCCCCAGATCCCAGAGCGAATAGAGCATGGATTCGATGACCTGCTCGGTCCATCCGGTCGGCTTCCAAGGGGTGATGAAGGCGATGTCGACATCGCTATGGGGCGCCATCTCGCCCCGGCCATAGCCGCCCACCGCGACGAGCGCGATGCGCTCGCCCGTGCTGCGGTTGCTTGCCGGATAGAGATAATGGGTCGTGGCGTCGTAGAGCAGCCGCAGGATCTGATCGATCAGGAAGGCGAAGGCGGTGACGGCCTCCCGCCCGCGCGTGGGCCTGGCCTCCAGCCTGCGGGCGACTTCCTCCCGCCCGGTTTCCAGCGCATCCTTGAGTTCGCGGACGATTTCGCCGCGCAACCGCATCGTGTCGCCCCGGTGCGCCTGCGCCAGAAGCGTGATGCGGTCGGATATCGCCCGCCGGTCTATAATGGCCCGGCGCGATCCGAGGGCAGGAAATTGCATCACCATTCGTCTGTTATCTAATCTTCGTCCCGCGCTGCCGCCAGTTGTTTCAGCCGATATATGTGATCGAGCGCCTCGCGCGGCGAAAGGGCATCCGCGTCGATGGCGTCGATCGCTTCGCGCAAGGGATCGGCGGCCGCTTCCTCCTGCGCGGCCGCGGCGGCGAAGAGGGGCAGGTCGTCGAGACCCGCCGCGATGCCGCCGGTCTTCGCCTTGCCCGCTTCAAGCCGCGCCAGCACGTCCTTCGCCCGCTTGAGCACGGCGGCGGGCAGGCCCGCGAGGCGCGCGACGGCGAGGCCGTAGCTGCGGTCGGCGGGGCCTTCCGCGACTTCGTGGAGCAGGACGAGATCGCCCTTCCACTCCCGCGCCCGGACATTGTGGAGCGAGAGCGACGGCAGCGTCTCGGCCAGCCGCGTCAGCTCATGATAGTGGGTGGCGAACAGGCAGCGGCAGCGATTGACCTCATGCACCGCCTCCACCACCGCCCAGGCGAGGGCGAGGCCGTCATAGGTGGAGGTGCCGCGCCCCACTTCGTCGAGGATGACAAAGCTGTGCTGCGTCGCCTGCGCAAGGATAGCGGCGGTCTCCACCATCTCCACCATGAAGGTGGAGCGCCCCCGCGCCAGATTGTCCGATGCGCCGACGCGGCTGAACAGCCGGTCGACCAAAGTGAGTGTCGCCGACTGCGCGGGCACGAAGGCGCCCGCCTGCGCCAATATGACGATCAGGGCGTTCTGTCGCAGGAAGGTCGATTTGCCGCCCATGTTCGGGCCGGTGACGAGCCAGAGCCGGTCGCCCTCATGGAGGCGGCAATCATTGGCGACGAAAGGCTGTCCCTCGCGGCGCAGGGCGTCCTCCACCACCGGATGCCGTCCGCCCACGATGTCCAGACATGGCCCCGCGCCGTCCTCGGCCACGAAATGCGGCCGCTGCCACCCGCCTTCCGCCGCGCGTTCGGCCAGCGCCGCCGCCACGTCCAGCCGGGCGAGCGCGTCGGCGGCGCGGGCGATGTCGGCCTTGCGCGCGAGCACGGCGGCAATCAGTTCCTCCAGATGCGCGGCTTCGGCCACCAGCGCATGGGCGCCCGCCTGCGCGACGCGCCCCGCTTCCTCATGCAGGTCGATGGAGTTGAAACGCACCGCTCCGGCCAGCGTCTGCCGGTGGGTGAAGCCGCTGTCCGGCTGCATCAGCGCGTCGGCGGCGCGGGCGGGCACCTCGACATGATAGCCCAGCACGCCATTATGCCGGATCTTGAGCGAGGCGATGCCGGTCTGCTCGCGATAGCGGGCTTCCAGCGCGGCGATGGCCCGCCGCCCGTCCCCCGCCATGCGGCGCAACTCATCGAGCGCGGGATCATAGCCATCCGCGATATAGCCGCCATTGGCCGTTTCGGTAGGCGGACTGGCCACCAGCGCGCGGGAGAGGGCATCGACCAGTTCGCCATGCCCGTCGAGCGCGGGCAGCAATTGCGCCAGTAGCAACGGCTGATCGGCCAGCCGCCCCAGCCGCTCGCGCAGCAGCCGCGCTCCGCCAAGCCCGTCGCGAAGCTGCCCCAGATCGCGCGGGCTTCCCCGCCCCACCGCGATGCGGCCCAAAGCGCGACCGATGTCGGGAAGCGCCCGCAACGCCGCCCGCAACTGGTCGCGCAAGGTGCCATCATCGTGGAAAAGCTGGACCAGACCGAGCCGCGCCTCGATCATGCCCTGATCCATCAGCGGCGCGGCCAGATCCTGTCCCAGCAGCCGCGCGCCCGCGCCCGTTACCGTCCGGTCGACCGCGCCCAGCAGGCTCCCGGCGCGCGTCCCCGCCATGGTGGCGACGATCTCCAGACTCTCCCGCGTCGCCGCGTCGATGGCGACATGCGCCCCGCGCGTCTTGCGGAGCGGCGGCGCGAGGAAGGGCAGCTTCCCCTTGCCTGCATGGTCGAGATAGCCGATCAACCCGCCCATCGCCGCCAGTTCCGCCCGGCCGAACTGGCCGAAGCCGTCCAGCGTCGCGACCCCGAACAGGCGCTTGAGCGCATCTTCCGCCCGGCTGCTGGAAAAGGCCGCCCGGTCGAAGACATGGGCGTCGGACAGGTCCAGCGCCATGCCCTCCGCCACCACCGTCTCGCTGGGCCGCAGCCGCGCCAGTTCGGCGGGGAGGTCGGCGGCGCGCAGCGTCATCGTCTCGAACCGGCCGGTGGAGATGTCGGCGGCGGCAAGGCCGATCTCGTCCGACCCTTCGCCGCCCACGCTCGCCAGCGCCACCAGCATATTGTCCCGCCGCGCGTCGAGCAGCGTCTCCTCGGTCAGCGTGCCCGCCGTGACGTAGCGCACGATGGCCCGCGCCACGAGCGCCTTGCCGCCCCGCGCCTTGGCTTCCGCCGGCGTCTCGGTCTGTTCGGCGATGGCGACGCGATGCCCGGCCTTGATGAGCCGCGCCAGATAGCTTTCCGCGCTGTGCACCGGCACGCCGCACATCGGGATCGGCGCGCCGTCATGCTCGCCCCGGCTGGTGAGCGCGATGTCCAGCGTCGCCGCCGCCGCCTTCGCATCGTCGAAGAACAGCTCGAAAAAATCGCCCATCCGGTAGAAGAGCAGGCAATCCCGCGCCTCGGCCTTGAGCGAAAGATATTGCGCCATCATCGGCGTTGGCTGAGAAGGGGAGTTGTCCTTTGATGCGCCCATGCCTTGCGGATAGCGGGAAGCAGGAGTTCAGGAAAGGGTATCAGAAAGACGTTTCTCGCGCTTGCCCACAAGAGTGCGTTGCCGCTAGGGCGGTGGAGAGCGAAGCCGGAGATAATCGAACGATGACAGACAGGTCGAATGTGGAGTTTTCCGAGCGCGAGGCGCTGTTCTTCCATTCGGCCGGACGTCCCGGCAAGATCGAGATCATCGCGTCGAAACCCATGGCGACGCAGCGCGACCTCTCCCTTGCCTATTCGCCCGGCGTCGCGGTGCCGGTGCTGGCCATCGCGAAGGAGCCCGGCACCGCCTACGACTACACCGCCAAGGGCAATCTGGTCGCGGTGGTCTCCAACGGCACGGCGATCCTGGGGCTGGGCAATCTGGGCGCGCTGGCGTCCAAGCCGGTGATGGAGGGCAAGTCGGTCCTCTTCAAGCGTTTCGCCGACGTCGATTCCATCGACATCGAACTCAAGACCGAGGATGTGGACCGCTTCATCGACGCGGTGGAACTGATGGAGCCGACCTTCGGCGGCATCAACCTTGAGGACATCAAGGCGCCCGAATGCTTCATCATCGAACAGACGTTGAAGGAACGGATGAACATCCCGGTCTTTCACGACGACCAGCATGGCACGGCGATCATCGCGGCGGCGGGCGTCATCAACGCCGCGCTGCTGACGGGCCGCGAGATGAAGGACATGAAGGTCGTGGTGAACGGCGCGGGCGCGGCCTCCATCGCCTGCACCGAACTCATCAAGGCGCTGGGCGTCCCGCACGATCAGGTCATCATGTGCGACAGCAAGGGCGTGATCTGGCAGGGCCGCACCGAAGGCATGAACCAGTGGAAGTCGGCCCATGCGGTGAAGACCGACGCCCGCACGCTCACCGAAGCGATGAAGGGCGCGGACGTGTTCCTGGGCCTCTCGGTCAAGGGCGCGGTGACGCCGGACATGGTGAAGCATATGGCCGACAAGCCGATCATCTTCGCCATGGCCAATCCCGATCCCGAAATCACCCCGCCCGAAGCCAAGGCCGCGCGTCCCGACGCCATCGTCGCGACGGGCCGGTCGGACTATCCCAATCAGGTCAATAATGTCCTTGGCTTCCCTTTCATCTTCCGGGGCGCGCTGGACGTGCGGGCGACGACGATCAACGACGCGATGAAGGTCGCCGCCGCGCAGGCCATCGCCGAACTGGCCCGCGCGCAGGTGCCGGAGGAAGTCGCCAAAGCCTATGGCAAGTCGCAGAGCTTCGGCCCCGACTATATCATCCCCGCGCCTTTCGACCCGCGCCTGATGGAAGTGGTGCCTTCCGCCGTCGCGCAGGCGGCGATGCACACGGGCGTGGCGCAAAAGCCGATCGCGGACATGGCGGCCTATCGCCAGTCGCTGAAGGCCCGGCTCAATCCCACGACTTCGGTGCTGAACACCGTCTATGAAGTGGCGAGGGCCAATCCCAAGCGCGTCGTCTTCGCCGAAGCGGAAGAGGAAGTCGTGCTGCGCGCCGCCATCCAGTGCCGCGAAATGGGCTATGGCATCCCCGTGCTGGTCGGGCGCGGGGAGGTCTATGACAAGCTGCGGGCGCTCGGCGTGCGCGATCCGGAGAGTTTCGAGCTGCACAACAGCGTCAATTCGCCGCTGGTGCCCGAAATGGTCGACATCCTCTACGGACGGCTGCAGCGCCGGGGCTATCTGCGCCGCGATTGCGAGCGGATGGTGAACCGCGACCGCAACATCTTCGGTTCGCTGCTGCTCAAAATGGGCCATGCCGACACGATGATCACCGGCATCACCCGTCCCTATGCCCAGACCCTGCGGGAAGTGAAGCGGGTGATCGACCCGGCGGCGGGGCACATCCCCTTCGGCATTCATGTCATGGTCTCGAAGAACCAGACCGTCTTTCTCGCCGACACGACCGTCCATGAACGGCCGAGCGCGGAGGAGCTGGCCGACATCGCGGAAGGCACCGTAGCGGTCGCCCGCCGCATGGGGCACGATCCGCGCGTCGCCTTCCTCTCTTATTCCAGCTTCGGAAATCCGCCGGGCAGCTTCCTCGAAAATGTCCGCGACGCGATCCATGTGCTCGACGAGCGCAAGGCGGATTTCGAATATGAGGGCGAAATGGCGCCGGACGTGGCGCTCAATCCGGCGGTGATGAAAAGCTATCCTTTCAGCCGTCTGTCGGGTCCGGCCAACATCCTGGTCATGCCGGGGCTGCAATCCGCCAATATCTCCGCCAAGCTGCTGCGCGAACTGGGCGGCGCGACGATGATCGGGCCGATGCTGGTCGGCATGGAAAAATCGGTGCAGATCGCGACGATGGCGTCCAGCGCCTCGGAACTGCTGACGCTGGCCGTGCTGGGAGCAGGCGGCATCGCGCTTTAGGGAGAGGCCGGAAATGACTGTTTCCGGCCAATTGCGGATGTTGTTGCCCTCGTTCGGGCTGAGCGAAGTCGAAGCCTTCCACCGAACGAAGTGAGGTGTTCAGCCTTCGTCAGGCTCAGGCTGGCCCTTCGACTTCGCTCAGGGCGAACAGAGGCGAGTGTCTGGAATCATTATTGAAATGCACCGTGCTCCTGCGAAGGCAGGAGCACAGTTCCACCGTTTGAGCTGGGCTCCTGCCTTCGCAGGAGCATGGCTGGATAAAAGCAGATCGTCCGCCTTCCACCCAAACCCGTCTCCATCCCGGAATCCCACTGCCGGAAACACGCCATCACACCACCGGCGTCACCAAATCCTTCCCCGCGAACCACGCATCCAGATTGGCGAGCGTCAGATCGGCCATAGCCTGCCGCGTTTCCACGGTCGCACTTCCCTGATGGGGATTGAGCACCACATGATCCATGGCGAACAGTGCTTCGGGCACATGCGGCTCATGCGCGAACACGTCCAGCCCCGCGCCCGCGATGCGCCTTTCGGCCATCGCCGCGACCAGCGCCTCCTCGTCGATCACGCTGCCCCGGCTGATGTTGACGATCACGCCCTCCGGCCCCAGTGCCTCCAGCATCTCCGCGTCCACCAGCTTGGCCGCTTCCGCCCCGCCGGAGGTCGCGACCATGATGATGTCGCTTTGCCGCGCGAAGTCGATCCGGTCGGAGACATAGCGATAGGCCGTATCCGCCTTCGCGCTGCGATTATGGTAGAGGATTTCGCCCGCCACCGGCTCCAGCCGCGCGGCGATGGCGCGGCCGATACGCCCCAGCCCCAATATGCCGATCCGCCGCCCGGTGATCCGCATCGAAAGCGGCATGCTTTCGCCGCGCGCCCATGCGCCCGACCGCACCATCCGGTCATAGGCGGCGATGTTCCGCACCGTCGCGAACAGCAGCCCCACCGCCAGGTCCGCCACATCGTCGGTCAGCACGTCGGGCGTGTTGCTGACGCGGATGCCCTTGGCGCGGGCATGATCCACGTCCACCTTGTCATAGCCCACCGAGAACAGCCCGATCATCTCCAGCTTCGGCAGCGCGTCCATGATCGCCGCGCTCGCGCCCACCGAGCCGAAGCATATCAGCGCCCGCGCTTCCCTGACGGCGGGGCCGAACGTCGCCGGATCGGTCCCGGCGGCGACCTCCAGCACATGGAAACGGCTTTTGAGCCCAGCCAGCAGATAGTCGGACAATGGGCCATAGGCGATGACGGGGATGCTTTGCGTGTCAGTCATGCCGCTTCCCTTAGCGGCAGGCGCGAACGGTATCCAGACCCGCCGCTTTGCATTTGACAGCGGCAAGGCGCCGTCCTAGCCCGCCAGGATCATGGCTTCCATCCCCACGCATGAAGACAGCCGTTTCGGCCTGCGCCGTCAGGTCCGCCTCGCCAGCCCCTTGCGGCTGGACAGCGGCGCGATGCTGGGGCCGGTCGACATCGCCTATGAAACCTATGGCGCGATGAATGAGGACCGTTCCAACGTCATCCTGATCTGCCATGCGCTGACCATGGATCAATATGTCGCCTCCGAACACCCGGTGACGGGTAAGCCCGGCTGGTGGTGGCGGCTTGTGGGGACAGGCAAACCTATCGATCCCGCACGTCATTTTATCGTCTGCTCCAATGTCATCGGCTCCTGCCTCGGTTCCAGTGGACCCGCGAGTATCGATCCTGCGACGAACGAACCCTATGCTATGCGATTTCCCGTCATCACGATCGGTGACATGGTGCGCGCGCAGGCGATGCTGCTCGACCATCTGGGCGTAGAACGGCTTGCAACCGTCATCGGCGGATCGATGGGCGGAATGCAGGCGCTCACTTGGCCAACTATTTTCCCTGATCGCGTCGAATCCTGCATAGTCATTGCCTCCACCGCTCGGCACAGCGCCCAGAACATCGCCTTCCACGAAGTCGGACGGCAAGCGATCATGGCCGATCCCAACTGGCGCGGTGGTGATTATTATGCCGACGGGGTAGTGCCTGGAGCGGGACTCGCCGTCGCGCGCATGGCGGCGCACATCACCTATCTGTCCGAAGCAGGCCTCACCGAGAAATTCGGCCGTCGCCTGCAAGGACGGGAGGCCAAGACCTTCGGCTTCGACGCCGATTTCCAGGTGGAAAGCTATCTGCGCCATCAGGGGTTGAGCTTCGTCGAGCGGTTCGACGCCAACAGCTATCTCTACATCACCCGCGCCATGGACTATTATGACATAGCCGAGGATCATGGCGGATCGCTGGCCCGCGCCTTCACCGCCAGCAAGGCGCGCTTCTGCCTCGTCAGCTTCGATACGGACTGGCTTTATCCCACGGCGGAATCGCGCGTGATCGTCCATGCGCTGAACGCGTCGGGCGCGCAGGCGAGCTTCGTGGAGCTGTCCAGCCCCTTCGGCCATGACGCCTTCCTGCTGGAATCGCCGGAACTCAACCGCGTGGTGGACGGCTTCCTGCGCGGAGGCCGTTCATGAGCGAGGCTGTGTTGCGCCCCGACCTCGCCCTGATCGCCCGCACCGTGGCGACGGGTGCGCGGGTGCTGGACGTGGGCTGCGGCGACGGCGCGCTGATGGCGGCGCTGCGCGACACGAAGCAGGTGGACGCGCGAGGGCTGGAGATTGACGCGGATAACGTCGCCGCCGCCGTGGGCCGCGGCCTCTCGGTGGTGCAGGGCGACGCGGACATCGACCTCGCTTATTATCCCGACCAGAGCTTCGACTATGCGATCCTCAGCCAGACGCTCCAGACCACCCGGCGGCCCGACTGCGTGGTCGAGGAACTACTGCGGATCGGCAGGCAGGCGTTCGTCTCCTTCCCCAATTTCGCGCATTGGCGCGGGCGGTTGTCGCTGATGTGGGGCGGGCGGATGCCGGTGACGCGGCTGCTGCCCGACACATGGTATGACACGCTCAACATCCACCACGTCACGGTCGACGATTTCCGCGCGCTGGTGAAGGATCGGGGCTGGACCATCGACGGCCAGTGGTTCCTGAAAGGCGACAGGGAAACCACCCACGCCAACGCCAACCTGTTCGCGGAACATGCGGTCTTTCTGCTGAGGCGGTAACGCCATTTTATTCACGCGGAGGCGCGGAGACGCGGAGAAAAATCCCTCCGCGTCTCCGCGTGGACCATCCAAATCTTACCGCTCCCGCGTCGCGCTGAACTTGACGTCGGGATGCCGCTCCTGCTGATAGCCCACGTCCCATGCGCTCTTCGCCATGAAAACGAGATTGCCGTCGCGATCCCGCGCCATGTTCGCGCCGTTATACGCCACCAGTTCCTTGATCGCGGCGTCACTGCCCGAAATCCAGCGCGCCGTGTCGAAGGGCGAAGGCTCCAGCACGGCGGCGACCTTATATTCCGCCTCCAGCCGCGAAATCAGCACGTCGAGCTGCAACTGCCCCACCACGCCCACGCTCCATGCGCTGCCGATCTCCGGATAGAAGACCTGGATCACGCCTTCCTCCGAAAGGTCGTCCAGCGCCTTGCGAAGCTGCTTCGTCTTGGTCGGGTCTTTCAGCGCCACGCGCCGCAATATTTCCGGCGCGAAGTTGGGCAGCCCCGTGAACCGCACCCCCGCCTTCTCGCTCAGCGTATCGCCCACCCGCAAGGTGCCATGGTTGGGAATCCCGATGATGTCGCCGGGAAAAGCCTCGTCCGCGATCTCGCGGTCCTGCGCGAAGAAAAGGATCGGGGAATGCACCGCGATTGGCTTGCCGCTGCCCGAAGGCGTCAGCTTCATGCCCCGCCGGAACTTGCCCGAACACAGCCGCATGAAGGCGATGCGGTCGCGATGCTGCGGATCCATATTGGCCTGCACCTTGAAGATGAAGCCGGTGACCTCGCTATCCTCCGGCTCCACCGGCGCGGGCTCGGCGGGCTGGGCGCGGGGCGGCGGCGCATGCCGGCTGAGCGCGTCGATCAGCTCATTCACCCCGAACAGCTTCAGCGCCGACCCGAAATAGACCGGCGTCAGGTCGCCATGCCGATAGGCCGCCAGATCGAAATCGGCATAGCCGCCCACCGCCAGTTCCGCCTCCTCGCGCAGCTTCTCCAGCCCCTCCGCCGACAGATGCCCGGCCAGCGCATCGGCATGCAGGCCCTGCACATGGATTTCCTTGCCCTCGAATTCCTTGCTGGGTCCGCTGGGCTGGCGCAGGCGGTTCTTCGAAAAGTCGTAAATGCCCTCGAACGTCCCGCCCATGCCGACCGGCCAGCTCATCGGGCACACGTCCAACGCCAGCGCGTCCGCCACCTCGTCCAGCAGGGCGAAGGGATCGCGGCCTTCCCGGTCCACCTTGTTGACGAAGGTGATGATCGGCACGTTGCGCAACCGGCACACCTCGAATAGCTTGCGCGTCTGCGGCTCGATGCCCTTGGCGGCGTCGATCACCATCACCGCCGAATCCACCGCCGTCAACGTGCGATAGGTATCTTCCGAGAAATCCTCGTGCCCCGGCGTGTCGAGCAGGTTGAAGGTCACCCCGTCGCGTTCGAACGTCATGACCGATGAGGTGACGGAAATGCCGCGCTGCTGCTCGATCTTCATCCAGTCGGACCGGGCGCGCCGGTTCGCGCCGCGCGCCTTGACCTCGCCCGCCAGATGGATCGCGCCGCCTTCCAGCAGCAGCTTTTCGGTGAGCGTGGTCTTGCCCGCGTCGGGGTGGGAGATGATCGCGAAGGTGCGGCGGGAAGGTGTCGTCATGGCCAGCCCCTATAGCGATTATTGCCGCCTGCGCCAGCCGCCGCCTTAGTCCACTAGCGCCACGTCCATGCGGAACGCGCGCGCCGCGCCGGGGGCCAGCCGCATGATCCCCTGCTTCTCCCACACATCGCCGGTGAAGCCTACAAGGTCCGCCATCCCCGCCCAAGGCTCGACGCACAGATAATGCGCGCCCGGCTTCTGCCAGAGGCCGAGCCATGGCGTATCGGGAAAGCCGATCTTCAATCGCCTGTGCCCCGGCACGCCCCAGATCAGGCTGCGGCTTTCCAGCCGGTCCCAGATCAGCGCATCGCCCTCGAACATGGCATAAGTCGGCGCGAGCGTATCGCCCTTCACCGGCGACCCCACGCTCTCCCGCGCGATCAGTCCCGGTTCGTCCCCCACCTTGCGGACCGGCGCGGGCTCCCTCTTTTCGAAGACGACGCGATGCTCCTCCGCCGTTCCGCCATAGGGCAGCGGCCAGGCGAAGGCCGGATGATAGCCGAAGGAAAAGGGCATGTCCGCCTCCCCCCGGTTCGTCACCGTCGCTGTCATCTGCAGCGCCTCGCCCTCGATCACGAACGCCATGTCCAGCCGGAAATCGAACGGATAGGCCGCCCGGGTCTCCGCGTCCGCCTCCAGCCGGAAGATGGCGCTATGCTCCGCCCGCTCGATCAGCGCGAATGTCCTGTGCCGCGCGAAGCCATGCTGCGGCATCGGATAGTCCCGCCCCTCCCACCGATAGACGTCGCCGCGCGACCGCCCGACAAAGGGAAAGAGCAGCGGCGCATGGCCCGTCCACCAGCGCGGATCGGCGTCCGTCATCAACTCCCGCCCCTCCGCGTCCTGGAGTGACCACAGTTCCGCGCCCAACGGACGGATGGCGGCGCGCAGCCCGTCCGAACCGATACCGACCCACTCTTCGCGCACATGATCCTCCTGTCCTGTCCGCGTTCATAGGGGACGCAGGCGCTCCTGTCTGCCCGCGTCCTTCGTTTCGACAGGGAACCGGCTTTGTCCTGTCTGGTTGTGAAGGCAGGGAGAACAGACAAATGAAGATGATTGCCACGGCCGCGCTTTTCCTGATCCTTTCGGGCCCTGCCCTCGCGCAGGAACAGGAGGAGGAGAAGAAGGACGATACGCTGGACAAGGCGGGCCGCATCGCCACCCAGCCCGTCCGCGACGTCGGCCTCGACAAGGACAAGATTCCCGAAGTGCTGCAAAGGGCGGTGGAATATCCCTATGCGCCGCCGCCTTCGCGCAGTTGCAAGGCGCTGAACGCCGACATGACCGAGCTGAACGGCGTGTTGGGGGCGGATTTCATCGCGAACCGGCAGGAAAATGAGAATCGCGCGGGCAAGATCGCCGAAGCGGTCGGCAAGACCATCGTCAACGCGCTGATCCCCTTCCGCGGGCTGGTCCGCGAGGTGAGCGGCGCCGCCCCGGCCGAGCGGCGTCTGGAAGCGGCGGTCGCGGCAGGCATAGCGCGGCGCGGCTATCTGCGCGGGCTGGCGGTGGCGAAGGGCTGCAAGATCACCGCCGCCGTGCCTCCTCCGCCGCCGAAGGAAGAGAAGAGGGACGCGAAATAGCGGAGCCGGGTCGATGGAGAACGGCTATTGGGTGATTCCAGTCAGTCCGCCTAGATTTCGCCGTGCTCCTGCGAAGGCAGGAGCCCAGATTAGACGGCGGAACTGGGCTCCTGCCTTCGCAGGAGCACGGTGCATTTCAATTTGGGTGGATTGCGGATGCTCATCCCGTTCGCCCTGAGCTTGTCGAAGGGCTTCACTTCTTCTTCAAACACATCGCCATGAAGAAAAGGGAAGGGCTTCGACAAGCTCAGCCCGAACGGATGCATGGGTGTCCGGAAATGGCCGAAACGAGCCGAGCGGCTAACCGCTCCTTACCCCCGCAACGCGCCACCCAGCTTCTCCGCCGCCTTCACCACCGCGCCGCTGATCGCGTCCAGTTCCTCTTGGGAAAAGCTCTTCTCCCCCGGCTGCAAGGTTACTTCGATGGCGAGCGATTTATACCCTTCCTCCACGCCCGGCCCGGCGAAGACGTCGAACAGCCGCGCCTCGACGATGGCTTTCTTGTCCGCGCCCTTGACCGCGCGGACCAGCGCATCGGCCTCCACCGCTTCCGGCACGAGGAAGGCGAAGTCCCGCTTCACCGCCTGCAAGGCCGGCGGCGCATAGGGCGCGCGCATGAAGCCCGCCTTGCGCTTGGCCGGAATCGCATCAAGGAAGATTTCGCCCGCGACGACCGCGCCGGTCAGGCCGAACTGCCTGGCGACCCCCGGATGCAGCACGCCATATTCCGCCAGAACCGTCTTGGGGCCGAGCCTCAGCGTCCCCGACTGGCCGGGATGATAGGCCCCGGCCGCCTCGCCGAAGCTCTGTAAATTGGCAACCGGCGCGCCTGCCGCTGCCAGCAGGGCGGTCACTTCCGCCTTGGCGTCATGCGCGGCGAAGGGCTGTGCCTTACCGCTCTGCCAGCCGCGCGGCGTCTTCTCGCCCGCCAGCACGAAGCCCACGGTGGCGCGTTCCCAACTCCCGTCTTTCTGGCCAGCGA
The DNA here is from genome assembly GCA_049841255.1 of Sphingobium sp. Lineage (GTDB taxonomy): Bacteria > Pseudomonadota > Alphaproteobacteria > Sphingomonadales > Sphingomonadaceae > Sphingobium. The sequence goes on along the minus strand of JASGDV010000021.1, from coordinate 289 downwards.
AATAACGCCGCCCCAGTTCGAACAGCCGCACCGAAGTCGCGCCGCGATCCATGTTCCGCCGCGTGGCCGACAACAGCCCCGGCAGCAGCGAAGGCCGCATGACCTTCAGATCCTCGGAAATGGGATTGGCGAGCGTCCAGTCGCCCCCACCTACGCTCGCGGCCTCCTTTTCGGAGAGGAAGGACCAGTTGATCGCCTCGGCCAGCCCCCGCGCCGCGGCGGTGCGGCGCACGCGGCGCTCGACCATCTGCTCCGCCGTTGCGGTCGGCCGCGCCACGCCCGGCGCGCG
>JASGDV010000020.1:0-20837 GCA_049841255.1 Sphingobium sp. | reverse complement strand
TGTATAGGGTTGTCGACTGCGCTCGAACCGAACGGAGGAGGGTTGGCATCAACTTCACCCCTCGATCGCGCTCAGCAACGGGTTTTCGTTCCGCGCTTCCTGTGCCGCCTGCGCCTGTCCTTCGGCGCGGGCGATATAGCCTTTGGACTTCTCGACCTCGTTCGACAGGGTGTTCACCGTCGTCTTCATATTCTCCAGCGCCTTGAGCTTGAAGGTGTCGATGCTGTCCATCGTGTCGTAGATATTCTGGAAGGCGCGTTGCAACGTCTCGATGGGGATGGTGCTGGACGCGGCCTGTTCGTGGATCTGCGCGGTCTGGCTTTTCAGCATCTCGCCGGTCGAATCTATCATGTTCGCGGTCGTGGTGTTGAGCGCGGTGATCTGTTCCAGCACGAGGCGTTGACCCACCAGCGCCTGCGCCACCGTCACCGCCGTCCGCAGCGCCGCGACGGTGGTGGTGCTGGCGCGGTCCACGCCCTTCACCAGTTCGACATTGTTCTTCTTGACGAGGTCCAGGGCCAGATAGCCCTGCACCGTCACCGCCATCTGCGTCAGCAGATCCTGCGTGCGCTGGCGAATGTAGAAGAGCGCGCTTTCGCGCACCGCCTTCGCCTTGGCCGGATCGGTCGAATCCAGTTCCAGCGCCTTGGCCTCCAGCCGCGAATCCAGCGTCTTGGAAATATGGATCATCTGTTCCAGGCGGCCCATGGTCTGCCACATATTCTGCCGCTCCACATCGATGGCGGCATTGTCCTTGATGAGCACGTCCTTGCCGCTGGCGAGGGAACCGAGGATCGAATTGATGTGGCTTTGGGCGCTTTTATAGCTGTCGAAATAGTCGCGCATCCGGTTGCCGAAGGGGATGATGCCGAACAGCTTCTTCGGCGCGAGGAGACTGCCGCGCTTGCCTGGATCGAGGTCTTCCACCGTTCGCCGCAATTCGGCAAGGTCCGCGCCCACCTTGTTGTCGCTGTCCATCGCGCGGACAGGGCGGTCGAGGAAGCGATTGCTGTGCCCGGCGGCTTCCGCGATTTCCTTGCGGCCCATATTGGTGAGTTGATCCACGCGCTTGCCGAACTCCGGCGAAGCGGCGTCCTGCGCCACCAGATCGTCGATGAAGGCATCCACCTTCTCGTCCAGCTTCGACTTTTGCCCCTCGTCCAGCGGCACGAGACCCGCCGCCTTTTCGGGCGAGACGGGCGGCACCGGATCGGGCGGTGTCAGGTTCAGCGGTTCGGCGGTCGTCGTGGTGGTCGCGGTGCTGGCCATATCATCTCCTGTCGGTGTCATATGAGGTTAGAACACCGATGCTGCAAGGTCGGCAAATTGCAGGATAGGGGCTTCCCTTCCCTGCGACAACCGCGCAGCGACTTGCCGCACCGCATCATTTCCTGTAAGGGCGCGCGCAAATCACTGGTCAGGCGCTGTGCCGGCCGGGCACAGACCCCAAAAGGCATCATATTCATGTCCCTGCGTAATATCGCGATCATCGCGCACGTCGACCATGGCAAAACCACGCTGGTCGACCAGCTTTTCCGCCAGTCCGGCACCTTCCGCGACAACCAGCGCGTCGAGGAACGCGCGATGGACAGCAACGACCTCGAAAAGGAACGCGGCATCACCATCCTGGCGAAGCCGACCTCCATCGAGTGGAACGGCACGCGCATCAACATTGTCGACACGCCCGGCCACGCCGACTTCGGCGGCGAGGTGGAGCGAATCCTGTCCATGGTGGACGGCGTCATCCTGCTGGTCGATTCGTCCGAAGGCGCGATGCCGCAGACCAAATTCGTGACCGGCAAGGCGCTGGCGCTGGGCCTGCGCCCGATCGTCGTCGTCAACAAGGTGGACCGCCCCGACGAGCGCATCCAGGAAGTGCTGGACGAGGTGTTCGACCTGTTCGTGACGCTGGAAGCGACCGACGAGCAGCTGGATTTCCCCGTGCTCTATGCCTCGGGCCGCAACGGCTATGCCAGCGAAGACCCCAGCCGCCGCGAAGGCACGCTGAAGCCGCTGTTCCAGAAGATCGTCGACCATGTGCCGCCCCCGGCGCTGGATGAGGAAGCGCCGTTCAGCTTCCTCGTGACGCTGCTGGACCGCGACAATTTCCTCGGCCGCATCCTGACGGGCCGCGTCCAGTCCGGCACGCTCAAGGTCAACCAGCCGATCCACGCCATCGACGCCGACGGCAAGGTGCTGGAAACCGGCCGTGCGTCGAAAATCCTCTCCTTCCGCGGCCTCGACCGGGTGCCGGTGGAGGAAGCGCGGGCGGGCGACATCATTTCGCTGGCGGGTCTCACCGTTGCGACGGTGGCGAACACTATCGCCGATCCGCAGGTGACGACCCCGATCCAGGCGCAGCCGATCGATCCGCCGACGCTCTCCATGCGTTTTGCCGTCAATGACTCGCCGATGGCGGGCCGCGAGGGCAGCAAGGTGACGAGCCGCATGATCCGCGACCGCCTGTTCCGCGAAGCCGAATCCAATGTCGCGATCAAGGTGACGGAAGCCGCCGACAAGGACAGCTTCGAAGTCGCGGGGCGCGGAGAACTGCAGTTGGGCGTGCTGATCGAGACGATGCGCCGCGAAGGCTTCGAACTCGGCATCAGCCGTCCGCGCGTGCTGTTCGGCGAGGATGAGAACGGCAACAGGACCGAGCCCTATGAAACTGTCGTCATCGACGTGGACGACGAATTCTCCAGCACGGTCGTCGACAAGATGAACCAGCGCAAGGCGGAACTGACCGACATGCGCCCGTCGGGCGGCGGCAAGACCCGCATCACCTTCTCCGCGCCCTCACGCGGGCTGATCGGCTATCATGGCGAATTCCTATCCGACACGCGCGGCACCGGCATCATGAACCGGCTGTTCGAGAAATATGGCCCCCACAAGGGCAATATCGAAGGGCGCAAGAACGGCGTCCTCATCTCCAACGGCGCGGGCGAGGCGGTGGCCTATGCCCTTGGCCCGCTGGAAGAGCGCGGCGTGCTGATGGTCGGCGTGGGCGAGACGCTTTATGAGGGCATGATCATCGGCCAGAACGCCAAGCCCGAAGACCTGGAAGTCAATCCGATGAAGTCGAAGGCGCTGACAAACTTCCGCGCCAGCGGCAAGGATGACAGCATCCGCCTGACCCCGCCGTGGAAGATGACGCTGGAACAGGCCATCGCCTATATCGACGATGATGAAATGGTCGAAGTGACGCCCAAGACCATCCGCCTGCGCAAGCGTTACCTCGATCCGAACGAGCGCAAGCGCATGTCCCGCGCCAAGGCGGCCTGATCTTGCAAACCCGCCATCCTGCGATGGCGGGTTTCGGCCAATTGCGGACATCCAACCTTCGTCATCCCAGCGAACGCTGGGATCTCTCTGGTGTCTGATTGCGCCTCTAGAAGAGAGATGCCAGCTTTCGCTGGCATGACGGGCAAGGAATGTCCGCTTGCCACTCAATACACCTTACTCCTGCCTTGGCAGGAGCACGGCTGGGTCTAAGCAGAAGGACTCCTCTCCACCCAACACAACCGGAACCAACTCAACCGGGAATCGACACCCCGAACAGCAGCACCGCCTCGCCCGGCGGCGACAGGGCGACCTCGCCCCCGGCCTTCGTCACCAGTTCGCGCACCATCCATGCGGCGGCGGTGCGTGAGGCCAGTCCCTCCGGCGGCAGGGTGCCTGCCAGCGCCGCACGCAGGTCCGGGTCCAGCACCAGCTTGGGGCCTTCCGCGCGCACGACGATCTCGGTCACGCCGGGACGCTGCTCCGCGCCGATGTCGAGCTGCCCGCCGCGCACCAGCGCGTCGCCCGCGATCAGGGCGAGGTTGAGCAATATCTTGACCGGCAGCTTGCCCAGCATGTCGTCCTCGACCAGCCAGCCGACCTTCACGCGACCCGCCGTGGCGAACATCCCCTCAATGGCGACGCGCGCTTCATGCGTGGGCACCGCATCGCCGAAACCGCCCGCCGATCCGAAGGCCAGACGGAAGAATTTGAGCTTGTTCGCCGACGTTTTCGCGCTGTCGCTCAACAGGTCGAGGCAGCGCTGGCGCATGTCCGGGTCGGTTTCATCCGCCATCAGTTCCAGCCCGTTGTTCAGCGCGCCAACGGGGCTCAGCAGGTCATGGCACAGACGCGAACAAAGCAGGCTGGCAAATTCGATGCTGTCGGTCGGATGAGTCATGAAGGATGGCGCCGCTGCATGGTTGAACAGGAAGGGAAGTTCACGCTAATGCGCCGCGCCGCCTGAGGATGCAAGCCCGGCTCACCCCCTTTCCCTCACATGATGTCGAGCGCCGCTTCGGTGAAATGCGGCTGTCCTCCCTCCCCCGGCCCCGCGATCCAGAGCCGCGCGTCTCCGCCCGCCACGATCAGCCAGAGGCTGCCGTCCGGCACGGCGCAAGCGGCGTCGATGGCCGAAGGAGCCGCGATGCCACCCGGATGCGAATGATAATGACCGATGACGGCAGGGCCGCCTGCCCGCGCGGCGCGATGCGCGGCGATGAGCGCGGCGGGGTCCAGCTCGAAATGGCGGACGGGGTCGGCAGCGACGTTGGCGGCGGGGCGGATTTCCTCTATCCGCCCGTCTCCGCCGAGCAGGAGGCCGCAGACCTCCCGCGCCCCGGCGATGGCCGCCAGGTGCATGATGTGTTCCAGCGATTCCCTTGAAATGGAGACGGTCATTCCTACATCTCTAGCAATGGGTTCGGGGGTTTCCATCATCGAAACGACGATCGGAGAGGCGCAGGCCGGGATGCGGCTTGACCGCGCCCTTGCCGACCTGTTGCCCGACCTTTCGCGCGAGCGGCTGAAGGCGCTGATCCTCGACGGGCGGATCACTTCGGGCGGGCGGACCTCCAACCCTTCGGCCAGGGTCGCGGCGGGCCAGTCCTTCACCGTCGCTCTCCCCCCTCTGGTGGAGGCTGAAGCGGTGGCGCAGGATATTCCGCTCGCCATCGTGCATGAGGATGCGGAGCTGATCGTCGTGGACAAGCCCGCGGGCCTCGTCGTCCATCCGGCGGCGGGCAATCTGGATGGCACGCTGGTCAATGCGCTGCTCCACCATTGCCGGGGCCAATTGTCAGGCATCGGAGGTGTTGCACGGCCTGGCATCGTCCATCGCATCGACAAGGATACTTCCGGCCTTCTGGTCGTTGCAAAGACGGACAGGGCGCATGAAGGACTCGCCCGGCAGTTCAAGGATCACAGCATCGAACGGCTCTATGCCGCGATCGTCTATGGCGTTCCGGCGCCCGGCAGCGGAAAGGTGGAGACGTGGATCGGGCGTTCCGACGCCGATCGAAAAAAGATGGCCGTTCATCGGGAAGGGCGCGGCAAACATGCCGTGACTCACTATCGGACGGTCGAACGGCTGGCGGGCGCGGCTCTGGTGGAATGCCGCCTGGAAACCGGGCGGACGCATCAGGTGCGGGTCCATATGGCCCATATCGGACACCCCTTGATCGGGGACCCGGTTTACGGTAGAGACAGAAAAGGTTTCAAATCAATACTGGAAACGATGGGTTTCAAAAGGCAGGCATTGCACGCGCGAACGCTGGGGTTCATACACCCCGTAACAGGCGAAAGCCTTCGTTTTGAAAGTGTTTTGCCCGCCGATATGCAGGAACTGTTAAGGCAGCTCCACGTATAAGGTTGGACAAGTTTGCGACGGCGCAGCGACGCCTCTTCTGGGTCCCGCCGCGCATGAAAGGGAAAGGTGAAGCGACATGGCTGACAAGAGCAATGTCCCTACGGTGCCAGCGCTGGGCGGTGAAGCCAGCCTGAACCGCTATCTGTCGGAAATCCGCAAATTTCCGCTTCTGACTCCCGAGCAGGAGTATATGCTCGCGAAACGCTATCAGGAACATCAGGACCCTGAAGCGGCGGCGCAGCTCGTGACGTCGCATCTGCGCCTGGTGGCGAAGATCGCGATGGGCTATCGCGGCTATGGCCTGCCGGTCAGCGAGTTGATCTCCGAAGGCAATATCGGCCTGATGCAGGGCGTGAAGAAGTTCGAGGCCGATCGCGGTTTCCGGCTCGCGACCTATGCGATGTGGTGGATTCGCGCCTCGATCCAGGAATTCATCCTGCGGTCGTGGAGCCTCGTGAAGATGGGGACCACGGCGGCGCAGAAGAAGCTGTTCTTCAACCTGCGCCGGATGAAGAACAATATCGAAGCGTTCGAGGATGGCGACCTGCATCCCGATGACGTCCGGAAGATCGCGACCGATCTGGGCGTATCGGAAGAAGATGTGGTGTCGATGAACCGCCGCATGGCGATGGGCGGCGACACGTCGCTCAACGTGCCGATGCGCGAAGATGGCGAAGGCCAGTGGCAGGATTGGCTGGCCGACACCGATCCGTTGCAGGACGAGCGCGTCGCCGACGAGCAGGAACGCGAGATGCGCCACGACATGCTGGTCGAGGCGATGGACGACCTCAATGACCGGGAAAAGCATATCCTGGCCGAACGGCGTCTGGCGGAGGAACCCAAGACGCTGGAGGAGTTGTCGCAGGTCTACGGCGTCAGCCGCGAGCGCGTCCGCCAGATCGAAGTGCGCGCGTTCGAAAAGCTGCAAAAGGCGATGATGCGGATCGCGGGCGACCGCCTCGGCCAGATGGCCCGGCTCGCGGCGGTTTGAACGCGGATTGAAAGCAAGAGGAAAGCCCCGGATTTTCCGGGGCTTTTTTCTGTCTGGTTTCGGCCATTTTCAGATACCCGTTCATCCGTCGAGCGTCTGGAACCGTCAGTGTATATAGCTGGGTCGAAGCCGACGGGCTGCTAACCGCCCTCCGTTGGTCACCAAGCCGAAGCGTTTTGCAACCGGTTCAGCCTTAAGCCCCCGCCACCGTGATCTTGTCCGCATAGACCATCCGGTCCGGCCCCAGCAGTCCGATCAGTTGCGGCAGCATGTGCCGCGCTACCGCCAGACAGCCTTCGCTGCGCCCGCATTTGCCCCATGCGGCGATATGATCCTCGCTCACATAGTCCGCGCCATGGATGACGATGGCGCGATTTTCGGCATTATTGTTGGTCGGGTCCAGCCCCATGAGGCGCATCGCCTGCCCGTGCTGGCCGAAATAGATGTCGCCCGTCCGGTATGTGCCCGACGAACTAGCCAGCGAATTGGGCTCGTTGGAAAAGCTCTGGAGCCAGCCCGAATGTTCGGGGTCCGATCCCCGGCCATGGGCGACCAGATAGGAACTGGACTGCCCGCCGATCAGGTCCACCACATGCAGCCGCAGGTCGCGCGAGGGCGCATTGAAATCGGCGATGGCGATCCGGTCGCGCAGGGTGAAGGCATGGGCATGACTGTCCAATGCCGCCTTCGCCTTCTCCAGCAGCCGCTCATAGGGCTTGCCCGTGAAGGAAACCGCGCGCGGCGCGGGAGGCGCATTCCTGGGAGAAAGCATTTCCGGCGCGGCGGCTTTGCCGATGCTGTCGGAAAGAAACGATAAGGCCAGTCCGCTCAAAGCGAACTTCGTAAAACTGCGGCGATCCATCGAATCAATATAGCAGAGCGGCGGCCCCGGTCCAAGGCCGCCGCGAAGCGCATCAACCGCCCGCGTTATTCGCTTCGTCGGCATGGCGGTCCGCCTCGGCCTGCGAAGGCAGGCGCGACGTCATGCCGGTGGCGGCGGCATCGTCCAGCATCTGCTGGTCTTCGGACACTTCCGGCGGCGGCGCGGCGGGCGCGCTGTTGGTGACGTTCTGCACGGAATCCGGCTCGTCGATGATGATATTTTCGACCGGAGGCTCGACCAGATTATTGGTCGCGGGCGCTTCCTCCTCCTTCTTTCCGCAGGCGGAGAGGGCGAGCGCGCCGCAAAGGGCGATGAGGGCGATCTTGCGCATGGGATCAATCCTTGGATGCGATGGCGGTGGAATGGTCGGCGGTGGGGTCGAGGCGGCGGCTGGACGCCTCGATCTTCTCGGCGAGCAGCTTGTCCCAGCCATAGGGGTCGGACCGGAAGTTCATCACCCCGTCGCTCCCCGCAAAGGCGGTCCAGTAAAGCAGGTAGACGGCGACTTCCCTGGGCAGCGACACGCGCTGCGTCTTGCCTTCGTCGATCAGCGACTGGATTTGCCCGGCAAGCTGCGGATCGCCCGCCACCATCATCTCGGCCAGCGGCACCGGCTTTTCGAGGCGGATGCAGCCATGGCTGGCCAGACGGTCATAGCTCTGGAACTTCGCCCGCGCAGGCGTGTCGTGCAGATAGACGGCGAAGGGATTGTTGAAATCGAACTTCAACCGGCCCAGCGCGCTGTTCGGCCCGGCGGGCTGGATGATGCGCTGGCCGCCCTCCGGCGTGCCGACGATCTTGTAACCCTGCCGGATCAGCGTGGCGCGACCCTTGGGGAACAATTCCTTCTTGGCGATGGAGGCGGGGACGTTCCACGGCGGATTGACGACGATGGAATGGATGCTGGATGCCAGCATCGGCGTCTGGTTGTCGGGGCTGCCGGTGACGGCGCGCATCGATTTCACCGGCTGGTCGCCTTCAAACATGGTCAGCACGGCGGCGGCGATGTTCACCTGAACCCGGTTGACGGGCAGGGTGCGCGGCATCCAGCGCCAGCGTTCCATATTCGCCATGATCGCGGCGATGCGGTCCTCCACCGGCACGTTGAGTTCCGCCAGCGTCCGCGTGCCAAGCTGCCCCGTGGGATTGAGGCCGTAGCGGCGCTGCGCCCGCTGGATGGCGTCCACCAGCTTCTCGTCGGGCGTCACCGCCTTGTCCTCGATGGCCAGCCGCTTGCGGATCGCGTCGGGCGAGGAATCCGCGCTCAGCTTCGGCCAGCCGCCCGCGTCGCGGATGCGCTCATAATTGGCGAGGCCCTTGCGCAGCCCGTCATAGCCCGACCAGGGCGGCGTCAGGCCGGCGGCCCATTGCGGCAGCCGGTCCTCCGCGATCGCTTTCGCCAGGGACGGGCGCGGATCGAAGGGTGCGGGGCGCAGTGCCCAGATATTGAGGAAGTCCGCTGTATCGACCCGCCCGGTGCTGAGCGCCCGCGCGCGGTCCAGCGTGGCCGACAGCAGCGCGTCGCCGGAAAGCGCGGTTCCTGCCTTGCTCTTCGCCATCAGCCCTTCGGCCGCGCCCTTTCGCAGCCAGTCGTTCAGCCATTTCTCCTGCGCGGCCGAGAGCGGCGGCATCGGAATGGGCGGCGGCGTCACGATGGCGGGCGGCGCGACCGGGGCCTGAATGGCCGGCTGCGTCGGAGCAGGCGGCGGCAGGATGGAGGTGGGCGCGGGCGGCTGCGCGGCAACCGGCATGGCGGCGAGAGTCAGCGCCAAGGCACTGGAAAAAAGGATCGGATGGGGACGGTTCATGCTGGTCCAGATAGCGCAAAGCCTGCCGCGATCAAACATGGATCGCGCAAAAGATGATGCGGCGCGCCATTGCCCCTTTCCCTATGTCTTTCCGGCAACGCTCATGAGCGGGCGCGCCGTCGGCGCCTTATCAATGAACGGTGTCGGCCATGGGCGAAGCCACGGTCCTGCCCTCCATCAGCTTCGCGGCGACCAGCCCGGCGGCGACCAGTCCCACGAAATCGCTGAGCGCCAGATAGAGGATGTAGCCCCACGGAGCATGATTGAAGACCGCCTGCCCGACATGCAGCCACAGCACCGCCGCCAGCGAGAAGAGCAGCACCACCCGCGCCCGACTCCCGAAATCCGCCGCCGCGAAGCGCAACGCCAGCGCGATGACCACGCCCACCACCAGCGCCAGCACGAACCCGCCGATCAGCGCGGAGCCGTCCGTCACCGGAAACCCGCCGCTATTATAGAAGATCTGCGCGACCGGCCCCTTGCCGAACAGCACGGTGCCCTGCGCGGTCGCCGGATCGGGCACGATATAGACGCCGGTGCCGGTGGGATTGAGCGCCTGCGCCATGGCGCCCTGAAGATTGGCTCCCGCCTGCGGATCGGCCCGATGGAAGGCCAGAGAGCCCAGCGGCGTCCCCCAGAAAATGAAGCCGATGATATACAGGGCGAAACCGCCCAGCAGTCCGCCCAGGATCGTCCGCACCATGATGCCCTCCATCCTCTTTCCACCGAAGCTGGAACAGAAACGCCGATGAGGCAATATTTATCCGGAGGCGATGATGGGCGGGGAACGGACACCCCCAATTCTCCCCTGCAAGGGGAGGTGGCTGGCCGAAGGCCAGACGGAGGGGTAATTTCCTATCGAGAGGGCGATGCCCCTCCACCACCGCTTCGCGGCGGTTCCCCTCCCCTTGCAGGGGAGCATTGGGGTGTCTTTTGATCGAAAAACAAGGCGACAGTTCAGCCGTCACCCTAAAGCGCGCATCATTCCTTGCGCGCGGTCTTCTCCGCCAGCCCGGACAACCCCTCGCGCCGCTCCAGCTCATCCAGCACGGAATCGAGTGATATGCCGCAATCGGCCAGCAGCATGAGCCAGTGAAACAGCAGATCGGCGCTTTCGCCGACGATTTCGGCGGCATCGCCGCTCAAGGCCGCGATGACGGTTTCGACCGCCTCTTCGCCGACCTTCTGTGCGATCTTGCCGCGCCCTCTGGAGGTCAGCTTCGCCACATAGGATTGCGACGGGTCGGCGCTCCGCCGCCGGGCGATGGTCTGTTCCAGATGATGAAGGGTCGCGCGCATGGCGTCATCAAGCGCCCGGCACGCGACCCGTCAACTGAAAATCCGTGTGCGACGCGCTTATTTGCGCTTGCGGCGGGCGCGAAAGGCGCGGGCGCCCAGAACCGCGATACCCATGGCGAACAGGCCAAGCTGCTCAGGCTCAGGCACCTGCGTGGGGCCGCCCGACGAACCGCCCGAAGAGGAATGGCCGCCAGAGCTGCTGTGGCCGCCCGAGGACGAACCGCCGCCGCACTTGCCGCCGAACCAGCAACCGAAGGTCGCATTGGCGGGCGTGGCCGCGCCGACCAGACCGGCGACACCGACGGCGAGAAGCAACTTGTTCACTTTCATCCTCTTACTCCCTGTTTCCCATAAGCCATGATGCAGGAGAGTTAAGCAGGAGCCGTGCCAGAAAGGGCCGAGTCACGCATTTGCGGCGCTTATGAGGGTTAATGCCCTTCCGGCCCCTTTGGTTAATGTAAAATAAGCCGACGCTTTGCCGCTTTTTTCAGGCGGACCGTACCGGAACGCCCGCCGCCGCCAGCGCCCGGTGGGCCTGCGCGATCGTATGCTGCCCGAAATGGAAGATGGAGGCGGCCAGCACCGCGCTCGCATGGCCTTCGATCACGCCTTCCACCAGATGATCCAGCGTCCCCACGCCCCCGCTGGCGATCACCGGCACCGATACGGCGTCGGCGATGGCGCGGGTGAGGGCGATGTCATAGCCCTGTTTCGTGCCGTCCCCGTCCATCGACGTGACCAGCAATTCGCCCGCGCCCAGTTGCGCGAGCCGCACGGCATGGTCCAGCGCGTCGATCCCGGTCGGCTTGCGCCCGCCATGGGTGAAAATCTCCCAGCGCCCGTCTCCGACGCGCCGCGCGTCCACGGACCCGACGACGCACTGGCTGCCGAAGCGGTCCGCGATCTCGGCCACCACTTCGGGCCGCGCGACGGCGGCGCTATTCACCGCCACCTTATCCGCGCCCGCAAGCAGCAGCGCCCGCGCATCCTCCGCGCCGCGCACGCCTCCGCCCACGGTCACGGGCATGAAGCAGACCTCCGCCGTGCGCCGCACCACGTCCAATATGGTCCCCCGCGCCTCATGGCTGGCGGTGATGTCGAGGAAGCAGAGTTCGTCCGCTCCCGCCGCGTCATAGATTTTCGCCTGCTCGACCGGATCGCCCGCGTCGCGTAGATCGACGAAGTTCACGCCCTTGACCACGCGCCCATTGGCGACGTCGAGGCAGGGAATGACGCGGGTGCGGACGGTCACGCCGTCGCCTGCGCCACCGCCAGCGCGGTCTTGAGGTCCAGCCGCCCGTCATAGAGCGCCCGCCCGGTGATGACGCCCTCGATCCCTTCGTCCGCGTGAAGGCTCAGCACGCGAATATCCGCGATTCCCGCGACGCCGCCGCTGGCGATCACCGGAATGTCCGTGGCGCGGGCGAGGTCCACCGTCGCGTCGATATTGCACCCCTTGAGCAGCCCGTCGCGCCCCACATCGGTGAAGAGCAGGCTTGCCACCCCCGCATCCTCGAACCGCCGGGCGAGGTCGGCCACCGGCATGTCGGACTTCTCCGCCCAGCCGTCCGTCGCGACGAAGCCGTCGCGCGCATCCACCGCCACCACGATTCCGCCGGGGAAATCCCGCGCCGCCGCCTTGACGAAGGCCGGGTCTTTCAGCGCCGCCGTCCCGATCACGATCCGCGATACGCCAATGTCGAACCAGCGTTCCACCGCCTCCCGGTTGCGGATGCCGCCGCCCAGTTGCACATGGCCGGGGAAGGCCGCGACGATCTTCTCCACCGCCTCGGCATTGACCGCATGGCCCGCGAAGCTGCCGTCGAGGTCCACCACATGCAGATGTTGCGCTCCTGCCTCAGCGAACAGCAAAGCCTGCGCGGCGGGATCGTCGCCATAGACGGTGGCGCGGTTCATGTCGCCCTCGGCCAGACGGACGACCTGTCCGCCTTTCAGGTCGATGGCGGGAAAGACGATCAGGCTCAAGGACGCCACTCCAGAAAGCGGGAGAGGAAGGAAAGGCCATAGCTCTGGCTCTTTTCCGGGTGAAACTGGCAGCCGATGATGCTGTCGCGCGCCACGGCGGCGACCAGCGGTCCGCCATGGTCGGTGACGGCGGCGACATGCGCCGGATCGTCGGCCTCGAAATGATAGCTGTGCAGGAAATAGGCTTCCCCCGCCTCCAGCAGCGGCGGCGCGCCGCGCAGGATCACGTCGTTCCAGCCCATATGCGGCACCTTGATCGCCGGGTTGCCCGGCTCGATGCGCTTCACGGTTCCGGGAATCCAGCCCAACCCCTCGTGCCGCCCGAACTCCTCGCCCGCGCTGGCGAGCAATTGCATGCCTACACACACGCCCAGAAAGGGCACGCCGCGCGCGTTCACGGCGTCGCCCATGGCGTCGACCATGTCGGGGATCGCCACCAGCGCATCGCGGCACGCCCGGAAAGCCCCAACGCCCGGCAGCACGATCCGGTCGGCTTGCCTCACCACATCGGCGTCGGCGGTGATCGTCACATCCCGCGCGCCCGCCTTCCGCAGCGCATTATGGACCGAATGAAGATTGCCCGCGCCATAATCGATGAGGGCAAGGGCCGTCACAGCATCCCCTTGGTCGACGGGATCGCGTCCGCCTTGCGCGGATCGATCTCGACGGCCTGCCGCATCGCCCGCGCCAGCCCCTTGAAGCAGCTTTCGACGATATGGTGATTGTTGCCGCCATAGAGATTCTCGACATGCAGCGTGATGCCCGCCGCCTGCGCGAAGCTGTGGAACCAGTGCTCGATCAGCTCGGTATCCCATTCGCCCAGCCGCTCCACGGTGAAGGGCGCCTTGAACACCAGCCATGGGCGCCCCGAAATGTCGAGCGCCACGCGCGTCAGCGTCTCGTCCATCGGCGCATAGGCGGTGCCGTAGCGGGATATGCCGCGCTTGTCGCCCAGCGCCCTGGCGACCGCCTCGCCGATGGCGATGGCGGTATCCTCGGTCGTGTGGTGCTGGTCGACATGCAGGTCGCCGACCGTCTTCACGTCCATGTCGATCAGCGAGTGGCGCGACAATTGCTCGATCATATGGTCGAGGAAGCCGATGCCCGTCGAAACCGAATAGACGCCCGTGCCGTCGAGGTTGACGGTGACGTCGATCTGCGTTTCCGCAGTGTTGCGGTGAATCTCGGCCCTGCGCATGGCCGCCCTATAGCGCGTTGTGCGCGCCATGCAATCCGCGCGCGCAGGATGGCGCGCGGATGACAGGCGGGCTTGACGCCTTCCATCGCCTCGTTAGGACTGACGCCCATGAGCGAAGACTTGCCCGACAGCCTGATTCCCTATGACGAGATCGTGCAGGAAGCGTTGCGCGCCGTCGTCGGCCGCGTGCTGGGCGAGGTGGAGCAGACCGGCGGCCTGCCGGGCAACCATCATTTCTACATCACGTTCAAGACGCAGGCGGCCGGAGTCGACATCCCCGCGCGGCTGATCGAGCGTTTTCCCGATGAAATGACCATCGTCCTCCAGAATAAATTCTGGGACCTGAAGGTCAGCGAGGACATGTTCCAGGTCAGCCTGACCTTCAATCAGGTCGCGGCGCACCTCACCATCCCCTTCTCCGCGATCACGGCTTTCGTCGACCCCGCGGTCAATTTCGCGCTCCAGTTCCAGGTGCAGGCCGACGCCGTGCCCGAACCCCATGACGAGGCGGAAAACGACGCGCCCGAAGTGAAGACCGAAGACGGCTCCAATGTCGTCACGGTGGATTTCGGGAAGAAGAAGTAGGCGGAACCCTCCGCCCGGCCGCTTGCGGCAGCCGTTCCGCATCCATGCACGAAAAAGGGCGCGACCGCATGGCCGCGCCCCGTGAGTGCTTATCGAATGCCGGTCAGGCGGCGTCGCGGTCCTTGCCGATTTCCACGAGCTGACCGCCGTTGATGGCGATCTTCTTGGGCTTCATGGCTTCGGGGATTTCGCGGACCAGTTCGATGATCAGCAGGCCGTCCGCAAGATCCGCTTTCTCCACCCGCACGAAATCGGCGAGTTCGAAGCGGCGCTCGAAGCTGCGGTTGGCGATGCCGACATGGACGAACTTGGCGCGGTCGGTCGGCTGCGTCTCCTCCTTGCGGCCGGATACCTGCAGCAGGTTCTGCTGCGCGGTGATCTCCAGCTCGTCGGAGCGGAAGCCCGCGACGGCCAGCGTCACGCGATAGCGATCCTCCGAAAGACGTTCGATATTGAAGGGCGGATAATTGTCGCCCTGCTGCAACCGGGCATTGTTTTCGATCAGGTCGAACAGACGATCGAAGCCTACGGTCGAGCGGCGATAGGGGGTAAGGTCGAAACCACGCATTGTCATAGTCTCCCAAAGAGCAAAATGAACATGCCGGACCCGGAACATGGCATCCGGCGATACTGTGCCCGGCCCCTGATGGCGGCCGGACAGCAGCGATATGGTTCGGCGGAACGGGGTTTCAAGAGGAGGGAAGCGGCAATATGTCGGCCAAATCATGCAGCTTGCAAAACCGCATATCGAACGGCGGTTCTGGGTGGGTTTCAGTCATCCGACTCCGTTCGGGCTGAGCTTGTTGAAGCCCTTCTCTTTTCTTCATGGCGTTGTGTTTGAAGAAGAAGGGAAGCCGTTGGCTTCGTCGGCCTTCGGCTCGACAAGCTCAGGGCGAACGGAGTCGGGAAAGCGGACTGTCCGCAATCCATCCAAATCCGACAAACCCGAATTTCTGCCGCGCAGCCTCGCCACAACGCCATGACCAATATTCGCGACCTCAGGCCGCCGATATCTTATGCGGCGTCCATCGAGGCGTGGGACTAGCTGCCGTTGGGCCCGCCGCCCGGCTGCGTGGCGCCGCCACCCATGCCGCCCATGCCACCGGCGCCCACCGCGCCGATATTGCCGAATATCTCCTGGAACAGGCTGCGATGACGGCCCAGCGTCGGGGTCTTTTCGCCCCATGGGCTGACCTTCGCCACTTGCTCCAGCCCCATGCGGTCGACCGCCACGACATTGCCCGCTGCGTCGAAGCGCACATGCAGGACGGTCTGCGCCACAGGCTTGGGATTGGAGAAGGCCAGCGCGCGCATGTCGCGCGACACATAATACCAGTCCTGATCGCCGAACTGCGCCGCGAAGCTGGGGCGGCCTAGCGTCCCCTCCACCGAAGCGCGGTTGTCGATGCCGGGCTGGATCGAATCGACCAGCAGCTTGTCGACCTGATAGCCCTGATGCGTGCGGATTCGGGCGCAGCCCGACGTCCCCAGAAGCAGCGCGCTGAGGCCGACCGCGAGCATGATCCGCCCGCTGCGGGACTGGCGGCTGAACTGGCGCATGAACTTCTCCTGCGGGGACCGGCCCCCAAAGCCAAGAAACATAAAGCCGCCATTGCATCGGGCGGCGCGCCGATCAATATGGAAATGCGCGGGCCACGGCAAGGGGCCGTGGCATCAGCAGGGCGAAACGCCCTTCAACCGACCGTGAAAAGCAGGCAGATCGCATGTCCACACCCGCCCCGTCCTTCCTTCAGCGCCTGTTCGGGCGGCGCGATCCCAAGGATGGGCTGATGCCGCTTTACCGCGCCGTGGTGGCGCAGGGCCGCCAGCCGCACTGGTATCTGGACGGCGCGGTGCCCGATACGCTGGACGGGCGCTTCGACATGATCGTCGCCATATTGGCGCAGGTGCTGATCCGGCTGGAGCAGCAGGGCGGCGCGCAGGAAAGCGTGTGGCTGACCGAATTGTTCGTGGACGACATGGACGGCCAGCTCCGGCAGGAGGGGATTGGCGATGTCGTCGTCGGAAAGCATATCGGCCGCATGGTGAGCGCGCTGGGCGGACGTCTGGCTGCCTATCGCGCCGCGCTGGAGGGCGGTGCCGATCTGGGCGAGGCGTTGCGCCGCAACCTCTATCGCGGAACCGAACCGTCCCCGGAGGCGGTCGCGCATGTCGAAGGGGCCTTGCGCGAACGCTGGATGCGTCTGGGCAGCCTGTCCCGCGATGCGCTGCTGACCGGAGACATGGGATGAGCGACGTTCCCGCGCCCGAATTTTCGCGCCCCGTGCGCGTCGATCAGCTTGGGCGCCAAGCCGGGCCCACCACGATCGTCGCGAACGAGGCGGAGCGCGAGGCCTTGGCCCGCCGTTTCAACCTGCTCGCGCTCGACCGGCTGGAGGCGGACTATGTCCTGTCCGAAGAGGATGGCGCGATCGTGGCGCGCGGCCATGTGCGGGCCGCCCTTGCCCAGCCTTGCGTCGCGACCGGCGTCCCGGTGCCCGAAACGGTCGACACCGAATTGCTGCTGCGCTTCGTGGCCGAGGACGGTGCGCTGCCGGAGGGCGACGAGCTGGAACTCGATGTCGAGGATTGCGACACTATCGGCTATAGCGGCAATATCATCGACATGGGCGAAGCGGTCGCCGAAACGGTGGCGCTGGCGATGACGCCCTATCCCCGTTCGCCGGAAGCCGACGCCACTTTGCGCGAGGCGGGCGTGCTGACCGAAGAGCAGGCCAGTCCCTTCGCCGCCCTGCTCTCGCTCAAGGGAGGGAAGAAATGAACGGATGTTCGGCGCTTGGCGGGCGCGCGGGCATTGAGGTCATGGGTAGCGGAGGAATCTGAACTCTTCTTCATGATCTCATCATCGGCGCGAAAATCGGCAATGCTATTCCGGTCCGGCGATTAGCGCGAAAGGAAATCGAGATGCGTTCTGTCTTTACCGCTCTTGCCGTCGCCAGCCTCCTCACCACCCCTGCCTTCGCCGCTTCCTGCCGGAACGCGCAAGGCAAATTCATCAAATGCGCCCATGCTGCTCCCGCCAGGAAAGGCCCTTGCAAGGATGCCAAGGGCAAATTCGTGAAATGCAAGACCGCTGCTGCGGCGCCCACCAAGGCTCCGGTCGGGAAATAAGCGCGCGGAGAGGGATGCGGCCACCGCTGTTTCCCTTTCGTTCATGGATGTGGCATGAAGCGGCGCATGGAGCCGCCCCCGCTGCGCAAGATCATCCATATCGACATGGACGCTTTTTATGCGTCGGTCGAGCAGCGCGACGATCCGACGCTTCGGGGCAAGGCGATCGCCGTGGGCGGCGGCGGCCCGCGCGGCGTGGTGGCGACGGCGAGCTATGAAGCGCGGCCCTTCGGGGTGCGCTCGGCCATGCCCGGCGCGCGGGCGCGGCGGCTGTGCCCCGATCTCATTTTCGTGAAGCCGCGTTTCGACGCCTATCGCGCCGTCTCCGCGCAGGTGCGGGAGATATTTTCGCGCTTCACCGACATCGTCCAGCCGCTTTCGCTCGACGAAGCCTATCTGGACGTGACGGAAAACAAGGCGGGCATCGCCTCGGCCACCCGCGTCGCGGAGGAAATCCGCCGCCTGATCCGCGAGGAAACCGGCCTCACCGCTTCGGCGGGCGTGTCCTACAACAAGCTGATCGCCAAGCTCGCTTCCGACCAGAACAAGCCCGATGGCCTCTGCGTCGTGCGCCCGCAGGAAGGGGAAGCCTTCATCGCGAAGATGCCCATCCGCCGGATTCACGGCGTCGGCCCTGTCACCGCCCGGCGGATGCAGGCGCTGGGCATAGAGACGGGCGCGGACCTGCGCGCGCGCGATCTGACCTTCCTCCAGGCCCATTTCGGCAGTTCGGCGCTATTCTACTATCGCGCGGCGCGGGGACAGGATGACCGTCCCGTCCGCGAACGGCAGGAACGCAAGTCCGTCAGCGTCGAGGATACCTTCTTCGACGATCTGACCGAAGAGCAGCGTCTGGTCGAGGAAGTGGATCGGATCGCGGCCAATCTTTGGCTCCGGATCGAGAAATCCGGCGGCTATGGCCGGACCGTGGTGCTCAAGGTCAAGTTCGCCGATTTCCGCATCATCACCCGGTCCCGCAGCTTCCCCGCTCCGGTGCGTTCAGCGGAACTGCTCGTGGAAACCGGGCGCGCGCTGCTGCGGGCGCAGCTTCCCTTACGCATGGGCGCGCGCCTACTGGGACTGGGTGTGCATAATCTGGAAGGCGATGCGGAGGAGGGCGATCAACTCGCCCTCGCTCTATGAGGTTCAGAAGGGCAGCCAGTTCCGCTTTTCCGTGAACTTCATGTAACCGGCGTTGATGCCCAGCCGGTATCCCACGCCCATGCGGATCGGGATCAGCACCACGCTGCCCCAGCGCAGATAGCTGGCGTTGAAACCGCCGACCAGATAGGCCGTGCCCTCCGCCGCCGGGAAGCGGTGATAGAGATCCTGCGTGTCGTAGAGATTATAGACCAGGACGAAGGTGTTGCCCGCATTGCCGCCGACATCGAAGCCGATGGACGGCCCCGTCCAATAGACTTCGCGCTTGCCCTCGATCTTGTGATTGAGCGTGCCCGATCCATAGCGCAGGCCGACGACCAGCGCGCCCGACGCCTCGCGCCCGGCGATATAGGCGTTGGGGCGGCCCTGATCCTTGAGGATTTTCTCGATGATCCCGGCGAGGCCCTCGGCGCCCTTGCCGAAAACGCCCTCGGCCGTGCCGATGAGGTCGTCTTCCTGATAGGAATCGCTGGGCGAGGGAGCGGCGGGCGGCGTGTCGGCGGCCACGGCGGCGCCCGTTGCGGTGGAACCGGACGCGGCATTGCCGCCCGCCTGGTCGTTATAGACGCCGCTATCGGTGGCGACCGTGGAGTCCACGCCCGGATCGGTCGGCGCGTTGCTGGCCGGGGGCGGCGGGGCCAGGTCGGCATCGATGGCCGTATTGGGATCGACGGTGCGAACCTGCGCCTGAGCGGCCAGCGGCGTCAGCGACATGCCCGCGATCGCCGCGATCAGCGTGCCGCCGCGCGCAAAGCGGGCCGCAGCCCGCGCCAAAGTCCCGATCATGCCTTCAGGCTCCCCGCATTCCCGCAAATGTCCATCCGGTAGATTATCAGCACCCAAGCTGAAACGGCAATGAACGAACGGCCACCCGAGTCGATTCCGCGCCGGAACGAATCGAGGGCGTTCCGGGGATCGCCGGGATCGCAAACATGGCCGTTGCCATGGGGCGGGACCATCGCTATAGCCCGGTTCCAGCCACTGCCCGCCTTCGCGGTGGGCAAGATGCGGAGACGTGGGTGAGTGGCTGAAACCAGCGGTTTGCTAAACCGTCGTGCCCTGAATGGGGCACCCCGGGTTCGAATCCCGGCGTCTCCGCCACTTCGGTATAAAACCGGGAACGCCGATTCCCGCCGATTTCCCTCCCTTAGCGGCGACCAGCGCCCTCAACAGCGTGTTTTTGTTGCCGTTGATGTAGATCGCATCGTCCGCGACCTCGACATGCTGCGCGAAAGCCCGGACGTGATCCCGCCGATAACCGCCCTTTTCGAGCCGAAGCCCGGTGCGCGCCTCGCTCGCCAGTTCCCGCACGGCCGCCCCTGTGAGGCCCTTGTGGGCCGAGCTTTTCAGCATGGCTTCGGTCCTTACGGCGTCGGCCCGTGCCTGATCCCGTATCGCCGTAAGGCCGGCGATGCGTTCGCCGAGGGCGGATTCGGCCGGGTCGAGTGAACCGCCCTCAATGGCGTCGTAGAGCCGCTTTAGCCGCATGTCGGCTTCGGCCGCGCGCTGGTTCAATTCGGCGATGTGCTGGCTGCGCCGCTCGACGCTCTCCTGCCGGCGATCCAGCAGCGAGGCAAGCACGTCTTCGATCCGCTCGGGGTCCAGCAGCCTTTCCTCGATATGGCTGACCACGATGCGGTCCAGCTTGTCCATCGGGATCGCGCGGCCCTTGCAGCCGGTTTCGCCCTGCCGCGCCCGGATCGAACAGGCGTAATAGCGATAGCGGCCGTTCTTGCCGGTGCGCAGCGTCATGGCCCCGCCGCAATTGCCGCAATAGCAAATGCCGGTCAGCAGGTTCGGGCCGCTGACGACGCGCGGCGGCGTCACCTTCGGATTGTTGACCTGCAACCGCTTCTGCACCGCCTCGAATATCTCAAGGTCGATCAGGGGCGGCACCGCGACGGTAACGACTTCTTCCTCGGGCTTCACCTCGCCTTTCTTGGACCGGCGGTTGAACCGATGTTCGCCGATATAGGTGCGGCGGGTCAGGACGCGGTGAAGCTGGCCGATGCCCCAACGCCCGCCGCTGCGGGTGAACATGCGGTTCCTGTTGAGGTAGCTGACGATGTTCTTGACGCCCATGGGGCCGGACGTGCCATCGCCTTCCGATGCAAGGCGGAAGATCAGGCGCACGGTGTCGGCGTGCA
>JASGDV010000019.1:0-2552 GCA_049841255.1 Sphingobium sp. | reverse complement strand
TGATGAGCTGGGTCGTGGTCGCGCTCCCGCCCGCCGAGGGCTGGCCTGACCAGAAAGCCTATGAAGCGGTCTTCGGCAGCACATGGCGCATCGTCTTTGCCTCGCTCGCCGCCTTCTGGGCCGGGGAACTGGCGAACAGCTTCGTCCTTGCCAAGATGAAGATCTGGACCAGGGGCAAATATCTCTGGACCCGCACCATCGGATCGACCGTGGTGGGGCAGGGGGTGGACAGCCTGCTCTTCTACCCGCTCGCCTTCTACGGCCATTGGAGCACGGAGCAGGTGCTGACGGTGATGGTCACCAACTGGGCGATGAAGGTCACATGGGAAGCGGTGCTGACGCCCGTCACCTATCTGGCCGTCAACACGCTGAAGCGCCGCGAAGGGCTCGATGTCTATGACGAGGGCACCGACTTCACCCCCTTCCGAACGCGCCTGTGATGGGTCGGTATTCAAGGCGCGTCATGCTGAACTTGTTTCGCGATGTTGGCGATGGCGTCGTTTGCAGACCCGGCGCGGCAGGCGGTTGAGGGTGGGCTGCGGATGGTCCGGTTTTACTCACCACCGTTCGTCCTGAGTAGGGGCTGAGCGAAGTCGAAGACCCGTATCGAAGGGTCTTTTGCGCCATATCCTTCGATACGCCACTTCGACAAGCTCAGTGGCTACTCAGGACGAACGGTGGTGGGATGAACGTCCGCTCTTGGCCGAAAGCCGCCATCGCCAACGCAGTTAAAAAGCCCGGCACGACGCGCATGTGAAGACGCCAATCGCGCACATCTCAAGGATAATCCGCCCGCACGAAATACAATCCATCCGGCGGCGCATTGAGCCCCAGCGCCGCCCGGTCCCGCGCCTCCAGAGCGTCGCGCAGGTCGCCCACGCGCCACCGTCCCATGCCGACCATGGCGAGGCATCCCACCATCGAGCGCACCTGATGATGCAGGAAGGACCGCGCCGCCGCATGGATCGCGATCCGGTCGCCTTCGCGCTCCACGTCCAGCCGGTCCAGCGTCTTGACCGGACTCCCCGCCTGACAATGGACCGACCGGAACGTCGTGAAGTCATGCCGCCCCACCAGAACCCGCGCCGCCTCCCGCATCGCGATCTCATCCAACGGCTGGATCACCCGCCACGCCAGCCCGCGCTCCCATGTCAGCGGCGCGCGCCGGTTGACGATCCGATAGACATAGGACCGCCCGACACAGGAAAAGCGCGCATGCCAGTCCTCCGCCACCGCCTCGCACGCCAGCACCGCCACCGGATCGGGCCGCATCCGCGCGTTCAATGCCTCCATCAGCCGGAAAGGCGCGATGTCCTTCGCCACATCGGCATGGCACCGCATCGCGAGGCCATGCACCCCCGCATCGGTCCGTCCCGCCGCATGGATCACGGCGCGCTCGCCCGTCACGGCGAAGATCGCATCCTCGATGGCCTGCTGCACGCTCGGCCCATGCGACTGCCGCTGCCACCCCATGAAGGGCCGCCCGTCAAACTCCACGGTGAAGGCG
Organism: Sphingobium sp.; assembly: GCA_049841255.1. Taxonomy (GTDB): domain Bacteria; phylum Pseudomonadota; class Alphaproteobacteria; order Sphingomonadales; family Sphingomonadaceae; genus Sphingobium. The sequence continues at coordinate 1,045 of JASGDV010000019.1, read as the reverse complement.
AAGCGGGTCATCGACCACCGGCCATGCGGAACTCAACCATCGACCCGGCCACCCGCAGGCATATCGAACCCGCGCAGCAATTCCCCCGCCGACATCGCGCCCTTGCCCGCCCGCTGGATCAGCGTCGGCCGGATCGCCCCATGTCCGCACCCGATCAGCAGGCTGTTGTCCAGCAATTCCCCCGCCGCGCCCTCATGTTCCTCCACCTGCGCCGCCAGCACCCGGAACCGCTCCCCGCGATATTCGAAGAAAGCGCCGGGAAAAGGATTGAACGCCCGCACCTGCCGCTCCACCCGATGCGCGTCCTGCGAAAAGTCGATCCGCGCTTCCGCCTTGTCGATCTTCGCGGCATAGGTCACGCCCTCCTCGGGCTGCGCCACCGCCGGATGCAGCGACAGGTCGTCCAGCACCTCCACCATCAATTCCCCGCCCGCCTGCGCCAGTTCCTCCGTCAACTCCCCGGCGGTCTTGTCCTCGATCGGCGTCACATGCTTGGCCCGCATCGGCCCGGTGTCCAGCCCCGCCTCCATGTCCATGATCGTCACGCCGCTCAGATTATCGCCCGCCAATATCGCCCGCTGGATCGGAGCCGCCCCCCGCCAGCGCGGCAGCAGCGAGGCATGGATATTGAGGCACCCGAAACGCGGAGCCTCCAGCACCGCCTTCGGCAGGATCAGCCCATAAGCCGCCACCACCGCCACATCGGCGTTGAGCCTGGCGAAAGCCTCTTGAACCGCTCCATCCTTGAGGCTGATGGGCGTCCGCACCTCGATCCCCAACGCCTCGGCGCGGCTGTGCACGGGCGAGGGCCGCAAAGCCTTGCCCCGTCCCGCCGGACGCGGCGGCTGGCTATAGACCGCGACGATCTCATGCCCCGCCTGCCGCAACGCATCCAGCGCCGGAACCGCGAAATCGGGAGTGCCCATATAGATGATACGCATGGCGGCCTTTTCATTTGGAGATCGTGTATTTGCAAACCCGATGCGGCAGGCGGTCAGGGGTGGATACCGCTATTCAAATCCTCCCCTGTCAGGGGAGGGGGACC
>JASGDV010000018.1:0-3038 GCA_049841255.1 Sphingobium sp. | reverse complement strand
TGGTTGCGATACATTAATGTATTGCGAGCGCCAATCTTTCCGTACTAGACCTCTCATATATCGTCACGTGGAGAATTATATGCCCCAGGATATGGTCTGGCACATGCGCAAACGCCTCCTGGGCTATGCCCTGGGTAGCGTCGCCCTGCTATTGGTTGGATCGTCCGGTGCGATCGCCAGTTCCTCCTCCGATCTTGCCCCCGCTGCCAAAGTGCGCGGCACTTTTACCCTAAGCAGCGTTGGCGACCTCATCAATGCCCGCCCGCTCGATATCCAGGGCGACCAGAACGCGCGCGACATTGCGCGCGTTCTGAAGGCCAGTGATGTTTCCATCGCCAATCAGGAAACCGTCTTCTTCGACCTTTCCACCTTTGGCGGCGCAGCACCAGGCAGCCCGTACATCCTTCTGGGACGTCCCGAACTGGCGCAGGGTCTGAAGGACTTCGGCATAGGCATGGTGTCGGTGGCTGGTAATCATTCCAATGACTGGGGGATTGAGGGGCTGACGGCGATGACCGATCTCCTCGACGCGGCAGGCGTTGCCCATGCAGGCGACGGAAAGACGCTCGCCGAAGCGCGCGCGCCCCGCTTTTTGCAAACTCCCAAAGGCCGGGTCGCGCTGATCGCGGCGGCCTCCACTTACAAGCAGGGCGCCAAGGCGCAGGATGCGATGGAGGATGTACCGGCCCGTCCGGGAATCAGCGGCCTGCGGATTCGGCCGATCAACATCGTCACGGCTGAAACAATGCGCCATCTGCGCGCAGCGGCCGGCCAGTTGGACGGTTTAGGGGATCTGGTCGTGTCCGTAGACACGCCCTTCGCACAGCCCATTGAGAAGCGGTATCGCATCGGCACCGCACCGGGCGTCATATATGATATGAACGTCGTCGATCATGACGCCATTGTGGACGCGATCCGCAAGGGCAAGGAAGAAGCCGATCTGGCCGTCTTCACCATCCACGCGCATGAAAATGCCGATACTATGGACGATATGGCATCCGGGCCGCCGGCAGATTTCCTGGTCAGGCTGTTCCATGACGCCGTGGACGCGGGCGCCGACGTGGTGATGGGCAGTGGTCCTCATTCGATGCGCGGCATCGAAATCTACCGGGGCAAACCGATATTCTATGGGCTTGCGGTATTTCTGTTCGGCGGCAATGTCGTGCTGACGCAGGAACAGAAGACCGAACAATATGAGGATGGCGCAAAGGCCGACGCCAGCAATCCAAAGGACGCCACCTTCCGGCAACCGGAAAGCTGGAATGAAGGCTTCATCGCCACCACGACCTTGCAGGACGGAAAGTTGCGCGAAGTGCGATTGCGCCCGCTCGACCGGGCCGCAGGCAAAGGCACACGGCTCGCTGATCCGCAACGCGCGTGGGAGATATTGGAGAATCTCCAGCAATTGTCCCGTCCGTTCGGCACAATAATCACGATCGAAGGATCAACCGGAGTCATCCGCCCATGAAAACGCAGATGGTAAAAAAGGACCAGCATTTGGCTGTTGTTCGTGCGCGCACTTCATCGATCTTGTCCAGGCAACTGTTCAGCACCGGCACGAAGAGCCTGGCTGCGCTGATGATGGTAGCCAGCTTGCCAGCCACGGCTCAGCAGAAGCCGGTGCTGCCCGGTGACAGGTCGACCTGGCCGGTGGAAACGCTGGAGGCGCAGGCAGGACCGCGCCAGTTCGTCACGCATCACCGCGGCACCTTTGGCGGCGTGAAGGTGGACTATACCGCCACGGTCGGTGAAACCATCGTGAAGGATCGCAACGGCAACACCGCGGCCAGCCTGTTCAGCATAGATTATGTGCGTCAGAATGCCCCCGCATCGGACAATCGACCCGTGGTCTTCATCTATAATGGCGGGCCGGGCGGCGGGTCCAGCTATCTGCACCTGGGCGCGTTCGGACCGATGAAGATGGCGCGGATGAGCGTGGAGGCGCAGGCCGACCCGAAAACTCCGCTGGTTGCCAATCCCGATACGATATTGGACGTCGCCGATCTGGTTTTCATCGATCCGCCGGAAACGGGATATAGCCGCCTTCTTCCCGGCGTCGATCCGCAGACCTTCCGCAACAGCGATGCTGATGCGGATGCATGCGTACAGCTTATTCGCCGCTGGTTGAAAGATCATGGCCGCAACGGATCGCCGGTCTATCTGGTCGGCGAAAGCTTCGGGACGCATCGCAACATCCATGTCGGCCGCGATCTGGCGTTACTGAAATCCGAAGTCAGGCTGGCTGGCATGGTGATGGTGTCCGGTCCGGTCCCGGCAAATACCAGCCCGAACCCGGGACCGCTTGACGCGGTAGACCGCGTCATCGATGTGGCGGCGTGGAGTTGGTATTATGGCCTGATCGACAATCGTGGGCAGACGCTGGCGCAGGCTGTCGAAAAAGCGCGCGCATTCGCGCTCGGCCCTTACATTCGGGCGCTGTTGCTCGGCAATCGTCTGGAAGAAAGTGAACGCGCGGACGTGATCACGCGCTTGTCCGGCGTGACGGGCCTGTCCCCCGACTATTACCGCGAGAATAACCTCATCATCAAATCCCCGGCGAAGGATCTGCTCAAATCCCAGGGAAAGATACTCAGCCTGTTCGACATCCGCCATACCGAACCGGCAGCGAGCGCCCCGAGCGATGAGGAGAGGGATTGGGACGCCATGGTGCGCGGCGTCAATACCAACATGAAACGTTTCGGCAGCGAGACTTTGAAGGTGAAGGGGCTAGGCGCTTATTATACGCTCGCGCCTGGTGCGATTTCATGGGACTGGACGTACATTCCCAATACCGCACGGCTGGAATCTCTGACCCGGCAATTACAGGACGATCCTTCACTGCGCATCCTGGTCGGTGTCGGTCTCTACGACCGGGCGGCATCGATGGGGGCCGACGAAAATGCCTTTGCGCGAATGGGGCAGCAAGGACAGGTTACCCTGACCTATTACGCAGCGGGGCATATGCTCTATACCGATGCACCGGGATTGAAAGCATTCTTAAGCGATGTGAAGGCATTCGTGCAGGGACTTCCAGTCCC
>JASGDV010000017.1:0-3011 GCA_049841255.1 Sphingobium sp. | reverse complement strand
GGAGCTTCTGGGATCGGTCAAGACGCCCAAACATATCCACATTCTCGAAGCCCTTCCCCGCAGTCCGGTGGGGAAAGTGTTGCGGCGCGAGGCGCGCGCCATGGCGATGTCGAACCCGCAGACGGAAATATGACGGAAGGAGTTGGGGAATGAATGGCGGTTCCCATCCGCAGCATGCGGCGATCCAGCCTGAATGGCTGGCTTCTTATTCCGAAGATGTCATCGATCCCGCCCAACCTGTCGTGGATGCGCATCATCACCTCTTCGACCGTCCCGGCAACAGATATTTGCTGGATGACATGCTGCGCGATGTGGCGGAGGGACATGATATTCGCGCCACGATATTCGTTCAGGCCCGCGCCATGCACCGGGCAAGAGGGCCCGAGGAAATGAAACCCGTCGGCGAGACGGAATTCGCCAACGGGATGGCCGCGATGTCCGCAAGCGGCGGCTATGGAAATACGCAGCTATGCGCCGCGATTGTCAGCACGGCGGATTTATTGCTTGGCGACGCCGTGCGGCCTGTCCTCGAAGCGCATTTGGCCGCCGCTCCCGCGCGTTTTCGCGGCGTACGTCATACCGCCGCATGGGACGCGGATTCTTCCCTGCTTAATCCGGCCTATCGCGTGAGCGAGGATATGCTTGCCACACCGGCTTTCCGGGCGGGCTTCCGGCAATTGGCGTCTTTGGGTCTCAGCTTCGATGCCTGGCTGTTCTTCCATCAATTGCCGCGACTGACGGAACTGGCGCGCGCTTTCCCCGAAGTGCCGATCGTGGTCGATCATTGCGGCGGGATATTGGGCATCGGTCCTTATGAAGGCATCCGCGATGAGGTGTTCGCGCGTTGGGTCGCTGGCATGCGGGAACTGGCCACCTGCCCCAATGTGATGGTCAAGCTCGGCGGCCTTGGCATGAGGATGTGCGGCTTCGGTTTCGATGCGCTAAGCCGTCCTGCCGCCTCCGCCGATCTGGCCGCAGCCTGGAAGCCATGGATGGAGACGATCATCGAACTGTTCGGCGCACACCGCTGCATGTTCGAGAGCAACTTCCCGGTGGACAAGGGCAGCATGAGCTACAAGCTGTGCTGGAATGCCATGAAACGCATCGCCGAACATGCAAGCGGGCAGGAGAAAGACGACCTCTTCTGGCGCAGCGCAGCGCGTTTCTATCGACTGGACGCGGATGAGGTGGGTCTGGCTTTGCAATGAGCGGGCGAAGACTCGACGCGGCTCACGCTTGGCACGGAGGAAAGGGGACGGATAAGATCGGCCAGTATCGGTCCGGGAAGATGACGCATGGATGAATTGAACAGTATTCAGGTTTTTATCCAGGTCGTCGAAACGGGCAGCTTCTCGGCCGCTGGACGATTGCTGAACAAATCGGCCAGTTCCATCGCACGGCAGGTCGAATGGCTGGAAAGCGATCTGGGAGTCCGCCTTCTCAATCGAAATACCCGCAATCAGTCGCTGACGGAGGCCGGCAGGCTTTATTATGAGCGTACCAAAATCCTGACCCGGGATCTGGCGACGGCGAAAGCGGAAACGCGATCCTCCCATGAAAAGGTCGAAGGTCTTCTGCGGGTGGCGCTGCGCACATCATCCGCGACGACGGTGATCGTCCCCGCGCTTCCTCAACTGCTGGCGAAATATCCGGCACTGGAATTGGAGATCATCGTCACCGACGATCGCCCGGACCTGGTCGCCAATCATATCGATATTGCGATGTGGGTGGGGGAGCTTCCGGATTCCGGGTTGGTGGCGCGGCGTCTGAGCCCCAGCAGGCGCATTCTCTGCGCGTCGCCCGCCTATCTTGAAAAGCATGGCATTCCGCAAAATCCCGATGACCTTCGCGACCATGATTGCCTTCTGTTCAAAACGAAATCCCATGGCAAGTCATGGGTATTCACGCGCGACGGCAGAATAACGACCGTTCCGGTCCACGGCAGCATCATTTCGGACAACGGCCTTGTTCTGGTGGCTGCGGCCAATCAGGGGCTGGGCATGATCGTGATGCCTGAATGGATGGTGCAGGACATGTTGCGGGAAGGGCGTTTGCAGCGGGTGATGCCGGATTATGAAGTCGGCCCCATATTGACGCCTGCGCCCCTCTACGCCGTATTTCCGGGCAGTCGCCGTCTTTCAAAGCGCGTTCGCGTTTTCGTCGACTTTCTGGTGTCGCTGTTCGAGGCGTCATCCCTTCATCAACATCCTTCATGATTGTGGAGTAAGCGCAATGCTTCCAACCGATTTCGATACGCGGTTCACCGATGCCGACATCGCGGCCGGGATGGCGCGGCGCTTTCCGGAGATGCACAAGGCCGCCAGCGGTCTATGGGAAGCGGCTCTGGCCGATGATGCATTGACGCCGCGCATGAAGGAACTGGTGCTGTTGGGGATATTCGCCTCTCCGGCCGGTTACAATCAGGCGATGGTCGATGCGCAAATCGACAGGGCTGTCGCGGCGGGAGCTTCCCCGGAAGATGCGGTGGATGTGCTGATTTCCGTCGCTGGAATTGCGAACCATGCGCTGTATCTCGCGCTTCCCGTCGTCGAGGAATATTTCACGCAGGAGGAAATCGCAGACCGCCGGGATGCCGCTGCGCTGTCCGCCGTCAACGAAGCGAAAGAGGAATTCATCCGGGTTCGTGGATTCTGGAATCCGGCCCGCGACATAATGGGAAGGACGATCCCTGAATATCAGCTTGCCGCCGGGGAATTTTCCACCGCTGCGACGAAACATGGCGCGCTTACCGCGGCTGAGCGGGAAATGATCTTCATTGCGGTCGACGCTTCCGTCAATCACATGTTCGAACCTGGGCTGCGCATCCATTATGAGAATGCCCGAAAAGCCGGGCTGAGCTTCCGGGAGGTGGCGGCTGTCCTCAAGATCGTCGGCGTCGTCGGTCTTTATTCCTATATCCGCTCGTCGGCGCGTCTGATGCGATGAGATCGCGGTCGAGTTTTGCATATGGCGCACAAGTGTTGGTCTCCATCTGCGGAACCCAAGCCATC
>JASGDV010000016.1:0-7780 GCA_049841255.1 Sphingobium sp. | reverse complement strand
TTCTCTTGTCTCTTCCGATCTGGATAGACGGTGGCACCTTTCTGCATGCGTCTTCCTTGCTCCCGTCCCGGCCCGCGCCTATAGGCTGCGGCCATGAACAGCGAACCCCATCGCTCGCAACTGGCCGCGCTGGAATCGCGAAACCGCCTGCGCCGTCTGATCCCCCGTTCGGGCCGCGACTTCGCCTCCAACGACTATCTCGGCCTTTCATCCGATCCGATCATCGGGCAGGCGGTGGCGGACGCCGTCGGCCGGGGCGTGCCGGTGGGATCGGGCGGGTCGCGCCTGCTGCGGGGCAATGCGCCGGAACATGAAGGGCTGGAGGCGAAGGCCGCCGCTTTCTTCCGCACCGAAGCCGCTTTGTTCATGGCCAACGGCCTATTGGGAAACATGGCGCTGCTATCCGCCCTGCCGCAGCGGGGCGACCTGATCGTCGCGGACGAATTGATCCATGCCAGCGTGCATGACGGCATCCGCCTGTCGAAAGCCACCGCCCTGTTCGCCCGGCACAATGACGCGCAGAGCTTCGCCGACCTGATCGCCGCATGGCGCGCCGAAGGCGGCAAGGGGCGCGCGTGGATCGCGGTCGAGACGCTCTATTCCATGGATGGCGACATGGCTCCGCTTGCCGATCTGGCAGAGATCGCGGCGCGGCACGACGCCATGCTGCTGTTGGACGAAGCCCATGCCACCGGTGTCTTCGGCCCGGCGGGCAGGGGGCTTTCCACCGGCCTTGACGGGCTGCACAATGTCATCAGCCTGCACACCTGCGGCAAGGCGATGGGGGTGGAAGGCGCTCTTATCTGCGGCCCCCGCCTCTATGTCGATTATCTGGTGAACCGGGCGCGGCCTTTCATCTTCACGACCGCGCCTTCGCCGCTGATGGCGGTCGCGGTGTCGACGGCGCTCGACCGCATCGAAGCCGCCGACGATTATCGTCAGCGCCTCCTGGACCTGCGGCAGGATGCAGCCGAAGCCATTTGCGCGCCGCTTGGCCTACCCTCGCCGCGCAGCCAGATCATCCCGGTCATATTGGGCAAGGACAGTCGCACCATGGAAGTGGCGGGCGCCTTGCAAGGGGCCGGTTTCGACGTGCGCGGCATCCGCCCGCCGACCGTGCCGCCCGGCACCAGCCGCCTGCGCGTGTCGCTGACGCTCAATGTCGGGCGCGCCGATGTCGTGGCGTTGGGCGAGGAATTGCAGCGGATATTGGCATGAGCCTGTTCGTGGTCACGGGCACCGATACGGGCATCGGCAAGACGGTCTTTTCCGCCGCGCTGGCAGGCGCGCTCGGCGGCTATTATTGGAAGCCGATTCAGGCAGGCGTCGATCCCGAAGGCGATAGCGAGACGGTAGCGCGCCTTTCCGGCCTGCCTGCCGAGCGCATCCTCCCAGAAGCCTATCGTCTAAGCACACCCGCATCGCCCCATCTGGCGGCGCGGATCGACGGGGTGGAGATAAGGCTTGATCGGCTTACGCTGCCCACGGTCGACGGACCGCTGGTGGTGGAGGGCGCGGGCGGCGTGCTCGTGCCGGTCAGCGAGACGCTGCTGATGGCCGACCTGTTCGCGCATTGGGGCAAGCCGGTCATCCTCTGCGCCCGCACGGGCCTAGGCACGATCAACCATAGCCTGCTCAGCATAGAGGCGCTGCGGGCGCGGGGCGTGCCGATCGCGGGCATCGTCTTTATCGGCGATCCTCATGCGGAGAATGAGCGGATCGTTCCGGCGCTGGGCAAGGTCGCGAATCTGGGCCGCCTGCCGCATCTTCCGGCGCTGGCTCCGGCCAGCCTCGCCGCTGCTTTCGCCGCCGGCATAAACCTGCCCGGCCTCTGACTCAAACCGCGAGCCGTCGCCATTTTTCGATAAACGACATGGACAAGGGCGCGCCTTGCCGTTTCAAGTCCCTTGCATGCCGGTCGCCCTGGCGCGGCCGTCCAAGCAAGGGAAACAGCGATGAAAAATCTTCTTCTGGGTGCGGCGATGTCGGCGCTGGCCCTCTCGTCTCCGATGGCGTGGGCCGATCCCGCGCCGCAATCGCAGGTGGCGGGCAAGCCCGTTTACGGCACTTATGGCTTCGACACGGCGGGGATGGACACATCCGTGAAGCCCGGCGACGACTTCTACGACCACGCCAACGGCACATGGGCGAAGAACACGCCGATCCCGGCCGACAAGTCCAACTATGGCGCGTTCAACACGCTGGACGACCTGTCGCGCGAACGCACGCGCGGCATATTGGAAGCGGCGCAGAAGGACTCGACGAGCAAGATCGGCGCCGCCTATGCCAGCTATATGGACGCCGCCGCCGTCGAGGCGAAGGGCCTTGCCCCCATCAAGCCCTGGCTCGCCGAAATCGGCAAGGTGAAGACGAAGGCCGACTATGTCGCGCTGGCCGCCAAGGCCGCGCGGGCAGGGATCGGCGGTCCGTTCAGCATCTATGTGGGGCAGGATGACAAGGACCCCGAAAGCTATATCCTCAGCCTGCGTCAGGACGGCATCGGCCTGCCCGACCGCGACTATTATCTGGAGCAGGACGACAGGATGGCGGCAACCCGCGCCGCCTATGTCGCCCATCTGGAAAAGATGCTGACGCTTGCCGGAGAGGCGAATGCGAAGGCGCGCGCCGAGGCGCTGATGGCGTTCGAAACGGAAATCGCCAAGGTCCATTGGAGCCAGATCGACAGCCGCGACGCGGACAAGACCTATAACAAGATGACGCTGGCGGAGCTTCAGAAGGCCGCGCCCGGTTTCGACTTCGCGGCATATTTCACGGCCAACGGGTTGAAGCCTGAAACGCTGATCGTGGCCCAACCCAGCGCCGTCACCGGCGAAGCGGCGCTGATCGCCAAGGCGCCCATCGCCGTGCTGAAGGACGCCCTGTTGCTGCGCAGCCTTCATGCCTACGCCGATTATCTGCCCGACAGCGTGGCGAACGAGGATTTCGCCTTTTACGGCACCACTCTGTCCGGTACGCCGCAGCGTGAGGAGCGGTGGAAGCGGGGCATCGACTTCCTCAAGGAGTCGCTCGGCGAGGAAGTGGGCAAGGTCTATGTCGCGCAATATTTCCCGCCGGAAACCAAGGCGGCGATGGACCAGCTCGTCAGGAATGTGATCGCCGCCATGGGCCGCCGCATCGACGGGCTTAGCTGGATGAGCGCGGAAGCGAAGGCGCGGGCGCATAAGAAGCTGGCCGCCTTCACGCCCAAGATCGGCTATCCCGACAAGTGGCGCGACTATTCAGGCCTGACGATCGGGCGCGGCGACCTGTTCGGCAATGCGCAGCGGTCGCATCAGTTCGCCTTCGACTATGAGATGAACAAGCTCGGCAAGCCCGTCGACCGGCAGGAATGGTTCATGACGCCGATGGAGATCAACGCCTATGCCAATTTCGGCATGGTGGAGATCGTCTTCCCCGCCGCCATCCTGCAACCGCCCTTCTTCGATCCCCATGCCGACCCGGCGGTCAATTATGGCGGCATCGGCGCGGTGATCGGCCATGAACTCAGCCATCATTTCGACGATCAGGGCGCGAAATATGACGAGACGGGCAAGCTCGACCAATGGTCGACTGACGCCGATGTCGCCGCCTTCAAGGGACTGACCGACAAGCTGGTCGCGCAATATGACGCCTATGAACCCTTCCCCGGCGCGCATGTGAAGGGCGCCTTCACGCTGGGCGAGAATATCGGCGATCTGGCGGGGCTCGCCGTGGCGCTCGACGCCTATCATGCATCGCTGGGCGGCAAGCCCGCGCCGGTGATCGACGGGACCACCGGCGATCAGCGTTTCTTCCTCGGCTGGGCGCAGGTGTGGCGGCGCAATTACCGGGAGGCGAACCTGCGCCAGCGGCTCGTCACCGACCCGCATGCGCCGTCGCAATATCGCGCCGACATCGTGCGGAATTTCGACGCCTGGTATGACGCGTTCAAACCCGCGCCGGGCGGCAAGATCACCCTTGCCCCCAAGGATCGCGTGAAGATCTGGTAAATAGGAAGAGCGCCGGTCATTCCGGCGCTCTTTCAACATGCGTTCGCCTCGCTGTTTCCTTCGGGGGAAAGAGCCTCTAAGGCCCCCCGCATGGCTTCTCCCGTCTGGCATCCCTTCCATCAGCATGGCCTTGGCGAGCCGATCCCGCATGTCGTGCGGGCGGAAGGCGCGCTGTTGCACCTTGCCGATGGCGGCACGCTGATCGACGGCATTTCGAGCTGGTGGGTGACGACACACGGCCATTGCCATCCGCGCATTGCCGCCGCCATCGCGGAGCAGGCCGGACGGCTCGATCAACTGATCTTCGCGGGATATACCCATGAACCGGCGGAGGAAGTGGCGCGCGGGCTGATCGGCCTTGCGCCCCGGTCGCCGGATCGCGATCCGCTGGCGCATGTCTTCTTTTCCGACAGCGGTTCCACGGCAGTGGAAGTGGCGCTCAAAATGGCGCTGGGCACCTGGCATAATCTGGCGCTCGATGGACTGGCGCAGGCACGTCACCGCGTCCTTGTCCTTGAACATAGCTATCATGGCGACACCATCGGCGCGATGTCGGTGGGGGAACGCGGCGTCTATAATCAGGCGTGGAGCCCGCTGCTGTTCGACGTCGGCACCATACCCTTTCCCGCTGCGGGCCGGGAACAGGCGACGCTCGACGCGCTGGAAGCCGCCTGCGCCGCGCCGGAAAAGCCAGCCGCCTTAATCGTCGAGCCGCTGATATTGGGCGCGGGCGGGATGCTGATCTATCCCGCGTCCGTCCTGCGGGACATGGCGGCGGTCTGCGCGCGGCATGACGTGCTGTTCATCGCGGACGAGGTGATGACCGGATGGGGCCGCACCGGCACGCTCTTCGCCTGTGAACAGGCGGGCGTCGTGCCCGACATCATGGCCGTGGCCAAGGGCATCACCGGCGGGGCGATTCCGCTGGCGGCGACGCTGGCGACGGGGCGCATCTTCGACGCGCACAAGTCGACGGACCGATCCCGCCTTTTCTATCATTCCTCCAGCTATACCGCGAACGCCATCGCCTGCGCCGCGGCCGTCGCCAATCTCGCCATCTGGCGAGAGGAGGATGTGCTCGGCCGCATCGCGAAACTGGCGGAGGGCCTCGCCTCAAGGCTGGCGAAACTGGCCGATCACCCGGCGTTCGCCAATCCCCGGCAACTGGGCGCGGTGGCCGCCATCGACCTGATCGCGCCGGATGCGGGCTATCTTTCCGACCTCGCGCCGCGCCTGCGCGCCTTCTTCCAGGAACGCGGCATCTTGCTGCGTCCCTTGGGCAACACCATCTACCTCATGCCGCCCTATTGCCTCGACGCGGATCAACTCGATCGGATCTTTTCAACGCTCGCCGAAGCGGGGGAATGCTTCGGCATGCGGACTTGACTTTCATTTTCCGCATTTTGGCGCTATGGCGGCGCGATTTTTTCGATATCGGGATATTATGGCCAAAGAAGAACTGCTTGAAATGCGCGGACAGGTTGTGGAGCTTCTCCCCAACGCCATGTTCCGCGTCCGGCTTGAGAACGACCACGAAATTCTCGGCCATACTGCTGGTAAAATGCGGAAAAACCGCATCCGCGTGTTGGTCGGCGACGAAGTGCTTGTCGAGCTGACCCCCTACGACCTGACCAAGGGTCGGATCACCTATCGCTTCAAATAACGCCCGATGCGGCTGATTCTCGCTTCGGCTTCTCCACGGCGTCTGGCGCTGCTGGAGCAGATTGGCGTCGTCCCCGATGCGGTGGACCCCGCCGACATCGACGAAACCGTGCACAAGGCGGAATTGCCTGCCCATTATGCGGCGCGGGTCGCGGCGGAGAAGGGCCTGCTGGTGGCGGCGCGGCATCCGGGCGCTTTGGTTCTATCCGGCGATACGGTCGTGGCCGCGGGCCGCCGCATCCTGCCCAAGGCAGAGGGCGAGGCGGAGGCGCGCGACTGCCTCGCCCTCCTGTCCGGCCGTCGCCATCGGGTGCTGAGCGCGATCACGCTGATCGATGCGGAGGGCAAGGCCCGCCATCGCCTCTCCACCAATATCGTCACCTTCAAGCGGTTGGACCGGGCGGAGATCGACGCCTATCTCGCCAGCGGCGAATGGCAGGGCAAGGCGGGCGGCTATGCGATCCAGGGCCGCGCCGCTGGCCTTATCCGTGCGATCCAGGGCAGTCATAGCGCGATCATGGGCTTGCCCCTTTATGAAACGCGGACGCTGCTGCGCGCCGCTGCTTATCCCTGCGATTGAGGTTGTCCGTGGCTGAATGGCTCTATGAAGAAGGCATTGGCGAAGCCCGCGCCGCGTTGATCGAAAAAGGCCGTCTGGTCGAGGCGCTGGTCGAGCGTGAAGGCGACGCCGTGCGCGCCGGAGCCGTGGCGCAGGGCCGCCTCATCCGCACCGTCATCCCGAAGAAGCGCGGCATTGCCCGCCTCATATCGGGCGAGGACGTGCTGATCGAACCCATCCCGCCCAAAGTTGCGGAGGGCGCGGTCGTGCTGATCGACATCCAGCGCGAAGCCATCCCCGAAGAAGGCCGCGCCAAGCTCGCCAAGGGCCGCATTGCCCAGCCGGGCATCAAGGCGCATCCGGGGCCAAGCCTGCTCCAGCGCATCCGCCAGACCGGCGTGCCCGTCATCCCCTGCCCCGCGCATGAGGAGGACCGGCTGGAGGCGCATGGCTGGAGCGAGCTGATGGAAGAGGCGATGTCGGGCGAGGTCGGCACGGAGACCGCCGCCCTGCGTATCTTTCCGACGCCCGCCATGGTGCTGATCGATGTCGACGGCAGCCTGCCGCCTGCCCAGCTTGGCCCCAAGGGCGCGAAGATGGCCGCGCAGGCGATCCGCCGCATGGGGCTTTCCGGGTCGATCGGCATCGACCTTCCCACCATGAACAACAAGGACGAGCGCGCCATCGCGGCCGCCCAGATCGACAAATATCTGCCGCTGCCGTTCGAGCGCACCGCCGTCAACGGCTTCGGCTTCATCCAGATCATCCGTCGCCGGGAACGTGCGAGCCTGATGGAGGTTTTGCGCGCCGATCCGGTCGAAACGGCGGCGCTGGCGCTGCTGCGCCGGGCAGAGCGGCACGGCCATGGCGGCCGCGCCACGTTGACGGCGGCGGCGGCAGTCATCGACCGGCTGCACAAGGCACCGCACTGGATCGAGCAACTGGCCCAGCGGCGCGGCGGCGCGATCACCTTGCACGCGGACGCTGCGCTCTCCATATCGGCGGGCCATGTCGCCTAAAGCCTCCTCCTGCCCGATCTGCGGCCAGCCTTCTCGTCCCGAAACCCGCCCCTTCTGCGGGGAACGCTGCCGCGACCGCGATCTTTTGCAATGGCTGGGGGAAGGCTATCGCGTCCCCGGCGCTCCGGCTTCCGGCAGCGATGAAAAAAGCGGCGATTATGGGGTGGACAGCACCCCCGATTGATGCCTATAGGCACGCCTCTCCAAAGGCTGGCGCACGATGCCAGCTTCCCCGTGCCCGGGTAGCTCAGTTGGTAGAGCATGCGACTGAAAATCGCAGTGTCGGCGGTTCGACTCCGTCCCCGGGCACCATTTCCTGTCCCTCGACATAGCCAAGAGTCTCGCCAAAACGGCGGAAATCTGCTAGTTTTCAGCATGTTTCGTCGCGGAGTGCGTCTCGATGTGTCTGAGCAATTCACCGATCTTGTGCATAGATGGTGACACGCCTCGAAGAGGAGACCCGGCTCGGCAAGGGCGGGACCCTGGCGGGACAGCTCTCCCGGCTCGACCTGGTGGTGCTCGATGAGCTTGGATATCTGCCGTTCGCGCGC
>JASGDV010000015.1:0-7920 GCA_049841255.1 Sphingobium sp. | reverse complement strand
GCGAGGTGCGGGTCAGAGCGGTCGGCACTGCCTTTTCCGTGCGTCTGACCGATGACGGAACGGATGTTCAGGTCACAGAAGGCATAGTGGAAGTCTGGAAGGTCGGCGCGGAAGCGGATGTCCGCCGTATCACCGCTGGCGCACGAACTTTCGTGAACGAAGAAAATGAAATAAAGCCGGTCATCAGGTCGGTGGCCGAGATGGATCGCACGCTTGCCTGGCGCGAGGGGCAGCTTATCTTCAATGGCGACACCTTGGCTTCGGCCGCAGCGGAATTCAACCGCTATAACAATATCAAGATCGAAATCCACGATCCCGGTCTTGCGGAAGAAAAGGTGATCGGGCGCTTCCATACCAATGAAGCGGTCGCCTTTGCCACTGCCACCGCCCATGTGCTGAAAGCTTCGGTCGAGCGACAGGACGGGCATATCATTCTCTCCCGCAGCCCAAATTAATTTTCTTTTCTCTACGGAAAGAAGGCTGCCGCACATCTTATCTTTCGAATCCGAATTGTCGGATCGGGGGAGAGAAGATGTCTTACAAAAATCTGCACTATGCTCTTGCGTCATCGGCCGCCATCTGCGTCCTGGCCTTTCCAGCGGCGGCGCAGACGCGCACATTCGATGTCCCGGCCCAGCCGGCGGCCATGGGCATTCCTGAACTGGCCCGGCAGGCGGATATTCAGATCCTTGTCAGCGAAAATTCGGTCAGGGGGAAACGGACCAGCGAAGTCAAAGGCAGCATGACGGTCGATCAGGCGTTGCGGCGCCTGATCGATGGCACGGGCCTGCGGATCGCGTCCGGCGATGGACGCACCTACACGCTGGCATCCTATGCCGCCAGCGCCCAGTCGAGTTCTCCGCCACCCGCACCGTTGCGGGAAGGCGGGCTTGATGACATCATCGTCACCGCGCAGAAGATCGAAACCAATCTTCAAAAGACGCCGATCTCCATTTCCGTGCTGGGCGCGGAGGATATGGAAAATCGACGGGTGCAAAGCCTGCTCGATCTGCGGGATGGGGCGGTCCCGTCGCTACGCATCACGCCGTCGACGGGTTGGCGCAATTCGGCCCTGATGGTCGCGATGCGCGGTATCATCCCGGCCGATCCGAACCAACCGGCGCGCGACGCGGGTGTGGGCGTCTATATCGACGGCGTCTATCTGGCCCGTCCCCAAGGACTGGGCAGCGCCTTGCTCGATGTTGAGCGCATCGAGATTCTGAAGGGGCCGCAAGGCACGCTTTTCGGGCGCAACACGACAGGCGGCGCCTTGAATATCGTCACGCGCAAGCCATCAGGCGAATTTCATCTGCGACAGACCGCAGGCATCCAGAATTTCGGCGGCTATCGGGTGGAGACGCATCTGGACCTTCCCGAGGTGGCGGGAGTGAGCTTGAAGCTGGACGGAATCCTCACCAAGCGCGACGGAACCGTCAAGAATACGCTGCAGGGCGAAAGCGATTTCAACTCTTATGATCGCCGCGGCATTCACGGCGCAGCCTTGTGGCGGCCGAGCGAGAATTTTTCGGCTCAGCTGGACGCGGACTATGTCTACGATGCCACCACGCCCTTTTACCTGCAAATGGTCGAAAGAAATCCCAACGGTTCGGCCGCGCCCATGCTTCAGGCGCAGCCGAAGCGCGCCAAGGAAACCATTATCGGCGTTCCTCAGCAGGAAAGTATCGGGCGATCATGGGGCGTGTCGCTCCATCTCGACTGGGCGCTCGACGACAGTCTCGATTTTCGTTCGATTTCGTCATACCGGCATCAGACGCAAAGCCAGTATGACAATGCGCTGGCTGCGTTCGGCTCAGCTTTCAGACCCAATGGCAACTTCGCGCGATACAGCATCGCTTCACAGCGCCAGCATCAGGTCAGCCAGGAATTCCAACTGCTCGGTTCGGCTGCCGATATTCAATATGTCGCAGGCCTCTATTATTTCCACGAAAGCGCTGACGACGATGCATGGTCGCCCAACACGATGCAGTGGAACGCGACGGGGACGGCCGCCACACGGCTTCCCAGCCTGGCGGCAGGTGCGGCCACTCCCTTTCCCGACCGCGCGAGCGAGGCGCGCGCCACAAGCTATGCGGCATTCGGGCAAGCGACCTGGAAACCCGGAATGCTGGACGAAAAGTTCAGTTTGACATTGGGCGGGCGCCTTACTCACGACAAGAAGAGCGGGACGCTCACAAAATTGAACAGCGCCGATATCCACGTTCCGTTCACGTTCAAGGCAACCCATTTCGATCCCGCGGTCACGTTGCAATTCGATCCTAACCGCGACCTCGATTTCTATTTAAAATGGGGGACCGGCTATCGTGCGGGGGGTGCGAATTCCCGCTCCTTGATCTACCGCACATATGGCCCCGAAAAGGTTTCGACCTTTGAAATCGGCGCGAAGACGGAATTCTTTGACCGACGCGTGCGTTTCAATATCGCCGCCTATCAATCGCGATATACCGATATTCAGATGGATTTCACGGCCTTCAATATCAACGGCAGCAATCGCGCGACCAGCGAGACCGTGAATGCGAAGGGGAAAGGAAAGATCAAGGGTATTGAAATCGACGGCGCGGTGAAGGTTGCCCAGGGACTGACTGTGTCGGGCAGCTATGCCTATACCACCGCCAAGCTGCCGCCGGCGATCAATCCGTTTGCAAACGATGCATTGAGCCCCATGCCTCTCATATTGACGCCGAAAAATGCGGGCACCGGCTCGATCGATTATGAAATGCCGGTGGGTTTCGGCCGGCTTCGCGCCCATGTGGATGTCAATCTGGCTGACGGCTATCTCATTTCTCCTGTAGAGACTGCGCATACGGACCCTACTTTCACGGTCAATGGCCGCCTCTCCATAGGGGAGATTCCTCTCGGCCGCGACGCGCAGATGGAATTGAGTTTGTGGTCACGCAATCTGTTGAACAGGGAACAGAAGTTCCTTTATTCTGAAGTCGCTTATCCCGTTACGGGAAACAATGCCATTTTCAATGAACCTCGCACATTTGGCGCAGATTTGACGATCAAGTTCTAACGATATTCGAATTGATACATTGGAAGGTAAGGTGGGGCGCAATGCCCTGCCTCGCCTTCGTTCATGACAAGGTCGGTGAAGGCATCGAGCATGAAGAAGCAGCCCTCCGACAACGATCGAAAATAAACCCGCTCAAAGAAGCGGGGAGCAGGTCCAGCCTCTGCTTTTCTATCGTCGTGTGATTAGAAATCGTGCGCTTCAAAGCTCAGCGAACATAACGGACGCCACCATTATCGAAGGGGGCTTGGAGGCTGTCCTCATTAAGTGAATTCGCACACCCGCTCAGGCACCGCCTCCTCCATCAGGACACATTCTATAGCCCGGTTCTCCGGACAGCCCACCTCCCTTCGCTCAATTCGATAGGTCAATGACAGAACAAGATACTGAAAAATATGGATGTTTATACTTAAATTGACCTCTCCTCATCAGACCCAAGTCATGTATAATGCATGATCTTGAAGATCGGATTCTTCTTCATGAGGAGGGGGTCGATAAGATGACCGGGCATCAACGGGCAATCGCATTCAACGATGACGATCAAGCCACTCTTGAGCGGCTCAGCCGTCAATTCCGCGGCTCGCTCCTGTCTTATTTCGGGCGTCGAACCCGAGAGGCCGGGGATGTGGAAGATATGGTGCAGGAGGTTTTCGTCCGACTCCTCCGACGAGGCGAGACAACGAAACTCGAATCCGGATGCATCAACGCCTATATCTTCGAAACCGCGAGCAGCGTTTTGAAAGACTACTTGCGGAAACGCATCAGCCATCGTAGCGATGCGCACCAATCTTTCGATAGCGATATACATTCCGGTGAGGATTTTTCGCCGGAGCACGTTTTACTGAACAAGGAACGGCTTTCGCGCGTCACGGCGCTGCTGCTCGAATTGCCGGAACGAACGCGGGTAATTTTTGTGCTGAGACGGCTTGAAGGGATGCGCTATAGCGACATTGCCGCTCGATTGGAAATCTCCGTCAGCGCGGTTGAAAAGCATATGCAACGTGCCATCACCCACCTCATGCGGCGGATCGATCAGGAATAATGCACCGAAAGCGGGAATCTCCTTTGCTTGGACTGGCGCCTGACGAAGCGGCGGCCTTCTGGCTTATCCGTATGGATTCCGGTTCGTTCGATGCCCGGGCGCAAGCCGAATTCGATGCCTGGCGATCCGAAACGCCTGGCAATGCGGCAGCATTCGAACGCGCCAAAAATGTCTGGAAAACATTTGAAGATGCCGATTCCATCCCGGATTTGGCTGCATTGCGGGAGTCTGCGTTGGCGGCGCGGCCGCGGCTTCGCAGAGTCATATGGATCGCCGCAGGTGCCGGCCTGGCCGCCACTCTCGTCGCGGCCGTGACTTTCGATATTGACAATGTGCGATCCAAAACAACGAATGTCCGCCAGGCCGCTGCCGCTTCCACGGCCGTTCACCCGGACTTGCCGGCCTCCATGGAATTGAAGCGTCCCGATCAGGGCCTATTCACGACGGCCAAGGGAGAAAGGCGCGCGGTAAAACTTGCGGATGGCAGCACCGTCACATTGAACACCGACAGCAGCATAAGGATCGCATTGACGTCCCAACGCCGCGTCGTCCAGTTGCTGCGCGGTCAGGCCCTGTTCGAAGTCGCCAAAGATCATAGCCGCCCGTTCGTCGTGAAGGCAGCCGATCGACAAGTAACCGCGCTGGGAACGGTTTTTGAAGTCAGGCTCGAACCCGACCGGATGAAGGTCACCCTTGTGGAAGGCAAGGTCGTTGTCGACGCCATCAGTGATTATGGGAAGTCCGCCGCCATAATACCAAAAGTGCTCACTCCGGGCGAAGAACTCGTAGCCATCATCGGTGAGCCGCCTCAACTGGTGAAGGTGAATGTCGAGCAGCAGTTGCGGTGGCGGGATGGGTTTGCCGAGTTCAGCGATGTTCCGTTGGGAACAATCGTGCGCGAAATGAACCGCTATTCCGCACGGCAGATCGTGATCAATGATTCAGCCACGGCAAATTTGAAGGTAAGCGGCATCTTCCGCACCGGCAATCCTGAGCGGTTTGCCGCCATTATCGGAGGATTGCTGCCCGTACGAGCAGCTTCCCTTCCGGACGGCCGGATCGAACTGGTCTCCGGGAACGATCAGCGATCAAAATGAATTCCATTCTTCCGATGTGGGTTTTTCCTTCCCTTACGTTCTGAATAGCGGCGGCAGAAGATCCGCCACCAGACAGACGCAATTGGGGGAGGCGAAGATGGCTTGCAACAGCCGGAGCAGGATTGCTATCCAAAGATGTCTGTGGTTTGGAGCGGCCACATTCTCGATTGCCGCTACCAACGCCGCATATGCGCAAGCATCGAAAATTCAACAAGTGAACATACCGCCGCAGCCTCTTGCGGCAACCCTGATGCAGATAGGCCGCCAGGCTTCCGCGGAAGTGGTTTTTGCGTCCGCTGACGTGCGTGAAAAGCGCGCGCCCTCCATTCGCGGCGCCCTCACCGTCGAGCAAGCTCTCCGCATCGCGCTTCAGGGCACAACGCTCAGCCCGCGGAAAACGCTCGAGGGCGCATATGTCGTCGAGCAAGAGGCCGCCCCAATGGGGGAGTCAGGTGCGGGGGGCATCGCAAAAGGGGTAAGCGATGTTGATATCATCGTTACCGCGCAACGCCGCGCGGAACGATTGGTCGACGTGCCTATTTCGATCAGTTCCATCGATCAGCAGGAATTGGAAACGAAGCGCATCGACAGCCTCAACGATCTGACGAAGACCGTCACCAGCCTTCGCTTCGAAGCCAACCAGCCGGGATTCCAGCCGACCTTGCGCGGTATCGGCACCGGGATGCAAGGCGGCGGGGTTGACGCAAGCGTCGCGATCTATGTGGACGGCGTCTATTTACCCAACACGTCGGGCATGTCCTTCGATCTTCCCAATGTGAGCAATATCCAGGTGCTCAAAGGACCGCAGGGCACGTTGTTCGGCCGCAACTCCACAGGGGGCGCCATCCTGATCTCGACAGCGGAGCCATCCTCCGAACTGACAGGACGGGTCAAAGTCACCTATGCCAAGTTCAATGATATACGGGCTCAGGGCTATATCTCCGGACCGCTCACCGAAAATATCTCGGGTGGGCTGAGTGTCTATTACCGGAAAAGCGACGGATATTTCCGGAACATCTTCACAGGTTCGGATAATGACGGCCGGATCAAGATGTTCAACATCCGTCCCGACATCCTGTTCAGCAACAACGACAATCTCAAGGTCCGGCTGATCTATGAACATAGCTACAACTTCAACGCCTCTACCCTGCCTCAGGTCAACCCCAACGGCTATGCGGTAGCCAGCTTCCTGCCCGGAGCCCTGATCTCCCACGAATTCGGTAAGACGGCGGCCGATACGAAACCGAAGAATCTCGGCAAGACGGATAGCGGCACCATGATCATCGACTGGCGGGCCAGCGATGAATCGTCCTTTAAAAGCGTTACCAATTACCGGCATGATTCCAGCGATTTCGTGTGGGATGGTGACGCGTCTTCGCTACCGCTCTTGTCAGTTGATGTCCCTATAAGATTCAAGACGTTTTCACAGGAATTGACATATGCATATAAGAGCGGGCGGATCGATCTCGTCTCTGGCCTTTATTACTTTCGTAACAGCGTAAACGAGCCATATCTTCGTCTAAATTACGGCCCACCCCTTATGCCCGTTCTGATATCATTCAACGCCAAAACCGCAATTACCAAAACGGAGTCGGTGGCAGGTTTTGCTGATATTACATGGGAAGCGGTCAATGGTTTGTTCCTGACCGGTGGCGCGCGCTACAGTTCGGAAAAGAAGAAGATCGATATTGTCGTCGGCAGCACCGTGCCGCACGAAAGCAAACGGTGGAACAGCTTTACCCCTCGCGCCGTCGTTCGTTATGAGCTGGCTTCGGATACCAATATCTATGCATCCTACAGCAAGGGCTTCAAATCGGGGGCTTTCTCGCCGCCGAGCCGCGTCGATCCCGAAACGGTCGATGCCTTCGAAGCTGGCTTCAAGCATAGTTCCCCCGTCTTCGACCTGAATGGCGCGGCTTTCTGGTACAGTTTCAAGGATCCGCAGATCACGATCTTCGACTTTAAAACAAATACAGGGGGCGCCATCAACGCCGGCAAGCAACGCAGTTACGGCGCGGAACTGGAGACGACCATCCGTCCCACGCCGGAATGGCGGATCGGCCTGTCGGTGGCCTGGCTCAACGCCAAATTCCTGGACTTCCCTGAAGCCACCATAAACGTGCCGGATGGACTGGGCGGATTTTATATCGTGCAGCACGACGCCAGCGGAACGAGAGCGCCGCGGTCACCCAAATGGTCCGGCAATGCGTCGACCAGCTACGATATCGATGTTGGAGCGGGAACGGTTCAACTCGCGGCTAATATAGGCTGGACCAGCACCTTCTACCAATATGCGAATTACGAATCCCGCCAGCGCGGTTATGCCTTGGTGGATCTCAATCTGTCCTTCACCACGGCAGACGATCATTGGCGGGCCGATCTTTTCGCAACCAACCTCACCAATCATCATTACACAGTACAATGGGCCAATGCCACCTTCGGCACGACATATCTATATGCCGCACCCCGCGTATTTGGCGCATCATTATCGTACAGGTTCTAAAATAATCCTATTTCATCAAAATAATATACTTCATGTCGACAGGAGAGATGCATGACCAATAAAGCTGAAGAGCGCATCGCACGGCATCGGGAGATGGCCGAGCGAATGATCCGTTCCTATGAAGTCGGATACAAGACCCGCACGCTGGAAGTGCCCGTCCCTTACGTCAGCCCGGCACCTGGTGCAAAAACCTTCATCCCTCCGATGGGCATCGAAATACCGATGCAGGTCGTCGTCAAGTCCGAGG
>JASGDV010000014.1:0-4560 GCA_049841255.1 Sphingobium sp. | reverse complement strand
TTCGCCACGCGTTACGAACGCCGCACAGTCCACTTCATCGGCTTCGTATGCCTCGCCGCCACCATGCTCTGGCTACGCTGAATGTCGATCCGTCCTAATCCGTGAGCCTGCCTCGCGCGCTTGAGCGAGATACCCGCTATCGGCGCGCGCACGGCTATCCCGCGCAACCCGGCGGCGATATTCCGGGACGAGCGCCCCCATCTGTCCACCGATCGTCCGGGCGGACGCAACATACCAGCTTTGCGCTGCTTGCTTTCCATAAGTGCGCCATTGACGCTGAAGGCCCGGCCACAACGCTTCAAGCGATGCGACTTCCACCTGAGTTTGGATAGGAAGGGTGTTGGTAGGGGGCGGTGTCCGCGATGCGCGGGGATTATTCCTGCTCGACGATCCGCCGCCCGGCGAGGCGTTGAGCATGGCGCGATTAATCTCGCTGTTCAGAAAGGTGTTGGCGACAGCGGCGGTACCCGCGGCGAAGTCCGAATAGGAAGTGTATTCCTGTGCATCTGCTGACGTCGCGACCGCCAACAAGGGGGAGCAGACGAGAAGCGCAACGCCAGTCGTGACAAAGGTTTTCCTCACGGCTGCCTCCTTCAGATGTGGCGATATTCTTCCGCAATTGAACATGACTCCAAGCTGTATGTTCAGCAAGGCAGATTCATTCAGCTTCCCTGCTCGAAGCGGCACACGCCCCTGTTCCGAAACGGCGCTTCAAATTCCTGTGGCGATTACGAAAGACAAGGCCGATCACGGCCTTCGCCAGCATAGCGGGCCATCTGGGTTCAAAACACAATGCATCGGTGAGAATGCAGCCGATGCCTCCCGGCTCGATGGTGCGGATATGCTGCCAGCTTCGCATCGATCCCATGCGCGAGCGCTCCACGAAACGGCGCCCCGGCTCCAGCTCGACCAAGGTGAGGTCGCTCCAATCGAACGGGATGAAGCCCAGCGCGAGAATGGTGCTCCGAAACAAAGGCTTGCCCGGCTTAAACGATATGTCCGTGAGATGCTGAATTCCCACCGGGGCGGTCATGCGGAAAACGGGCATGGTTTCGGCGTTGATCCCGTCCAGCGATGTAGCGGCCTCCCATACCTGTTGGGCTGGCGTTGCCAAGGCCGATCGGTAGCGGAGGGAAGCGCTCACGGAGGATCCATTCAACTGTCAGCGAACGGGTTGCAGATACGGAGGCGATCCGCGACCAGCAATCCGTCCTGCATATCCTCCGACCACAGCGTCTCGCATCCTGCCTGCAAGGCCGCGCCGACGATCTGGCCGTCATAGACGGAGAAGCCATAGCGTTCGGACAGGGCGAGGCCTGTGTCATGCGTCTCTGGGGTCAATGGCACGACGCTCACCAATCCCCTCACCATCGACAGAAAGGCGTTGGTATCGTCCCAGGACCAGTTCAGCTTGCGGCGGGCGACATTGGCGATCTCGTTCAGAACCTGCACGCTGATTGTCGCGCCCTCTGACAACAATCCTTCCACCCGATCCGCCTTGCGTTCGTCGCCGGACGCCAGATAGATCAGCGTATTGGTATCGAGAAAGCTACCGGGCATTGGCCTCTTCCCGGTCGAACCTGAAATCGTCGGGTAAGCGCCCCCGATAGGCCCGCAGGCGATTCAGCAATTCGCTTTTGCCGGGTTTGCGTGCCACGCCCATCGTGCGTTCGTCGGTGACGTAGAACTCAATATCGTCGCCCTCATGCAGATTGAGAGCTTCCACGATGGCAGCGGGCAACCGGACCGCGAGACTGTTACCCCATTTGGCAACCTGCATGATCAATCTCCTTAGATATACATTGATCTATATGTATATCATCGGCGCAGCCTTTCCAAGTGCTGCCCTCACGAAACCGATAGCCCGCTTCGCTGGCGGCCAATGATCACGTTGACCGTGTAGCCGCGTCAGGACGAACAGCCAATGAAGCCAGTCGATGATCTCGGCACCTCCCTCTTTCAGACGGGCAAGACCATCGTTCATCTCTTGCAGGCGTTCAGGCACGCGGCCCTGCCACTTCATCACCTCCCCAATGACGCGCAGCGGGTCGTGCGAGCGATAGGATAGCGATATGCATCATTCTGTTCCGGCAAGTTGCTCCATGGAAGTCACGCCGATAAGAAAAGTAGCGAGGGGCAGGATCACGAGAGCAAGTGCGAGCATCGCGGCCAATCGCGGCCGCCACGCAAATATCCAGACCACCAACAGCGCGGCGATGGACAGTAGGCCGAACCAGATAACAACCCCGATCGTTGCCCCGTGAGATAGAGCTGGCACGACGGAGATGACCAACAGCGGCCATCCTGCCAATTTCAGGAGCAGCGCAATCCGCCGCGAAGACGCCCTGCCGAACAGGTCGCGATGATGGCGCTGCATCGACAGGCACAAAGCCGTAAAACCGCTATAAGCGAGGCAGAGGGACGAAAGCAGCGCGATCATGCTGCTTTGCCCCGGCTGATACGCCATACCGTCCAGGCTAGGATCAGGCCCGCGGCCAAGGCCGTTCCCTCCACCCCCGCACGCGCCATATCCCCCCGCATCGCTTCCGCCACGATCTGGTCGCGTGCGGTCATTCCGTTGAGCAGCGGCAAGCCGAGACAGAGCAGCGCCGCAAGGCCAAACTGTTCGCGCCAGGCGGCGCGAGGCGGCCGAAGCAGCGCGTGAACCAGGCACAGCACCCAACTCACGAAGAACAGGCCGATTTCCCATGGTGTTCGGTCCGCCATGCTACCGGGTCCGACCCGGCTGGCCCACAGATAGGCCATGCAAGCGACCAGCACCCCCGCGATCGCGACGACGTTCAACCGCTCGGCCACGCCAAGAAACCGTGCACCCGCGTCCGGCGAGCGCAGGCGCCGCTTCTCGATGAACAGGATCAGCCCGGTGGCGATCAGGGCGCAGCCGACGAGGCCGGAGAGGAAATAGAGCAGCCTGACGATCCCGCCGCCGAACCGGGCCATATGGATGCCGACGAACCCGCGATAGGCATAAGCGCCCGGATGCCAGTCCTGCTGCACGGCGATCTGCCTGCCCGTGACCCCGTCGCAGCTGGCGTGGTCGGCCACCGACGCCACCCGGTCGGTCATGGCCCTGTAGAAGCGCACCTGCGCGCCGCCATCGTCGGGATTGCGCACCATCAGGCTGCTGATCGGGCCGAGCGTGCGGACGGCTCTCTTATACATAGGAAGGAGCGGCGCGAGTTGCGCCGATTTCCCCGTTTCGTGTCCCGGAAGATCGGTCACGGCGGCGCGGCGCGGCGCGTAGAGATCACCGCCGAAGCGCGTGAAGGCCACCGATGGCAGATAGGCCGGAAAGGAGATGATGACGCCGGTATAGGCGATCATCAGCAGGAAGGGTAGGGTGAGCACGCCTGCCGCATTGTGGGCGTCGAGCCAGCTGCGCTGCCCCTTGCCGGGCCGGAAGGTGAAGAAATCGCGGAAGATGCGCTTGTGGATGATGATGCCGCTGACAAGCAGACCGCACAGTATCACGCCGACCAGCATGACTAGCAATCCGCCTACAAAGCCGGCGCGCAGCTCGTAATGCATAAGGTTGAAGAACTGGCCGCCTTCCGTCGCGTGGAACGGCAATGAACGTCCCGTCGCCGGATCGAGCCAGCGCTCGATCTCCCTGTCGTCCTCGCCATGCCAGCTCACCGTCAGCGCAGGATCGCGCTCCGAAGGCAGCTCGACCTCCCACTCATGCGCTTGAGGCGCATGGAGGCGAAGATGGCGCTCGGCGTTGGCCAGCGCCTGTTCCGGCGACGCGGCCGCGAGTCCGGTTTCCGGGCGCATCCATTGCGTGATCTCGGGACCGTAGACCGCAAGCGTGCCGGTCACGAAGATCATGAACAGCAGCCAGCCGACGATCAGCCCGAACCAGCTGTGCAGCCAGGCCATGCTCTGCGTGAAGCCGGGCCGGGTCATGTGCCCATCCCCCATCGCATGAGCAGCCAGGCCAGCAGGCCGCTCGAGCCCGCGATAGCTAGGAGCAGGCCCCAGGCGCGCGAGGCGCTGCGCGCCCGAAAGGCCCAGAGGAAAGCGAGCGTCAGCACGATCCCCGAAAGGATGCCGGTGCCGTAATAGGCCGTCAGCCGATCGACGATCAGCAGCGAGGCAAGCGCCGACAGGCCGTTGGCGGCCAGCAGCCCGCCGATCAGCCCGGCAAGCAGGCGAGCGACGACATGGCCGGGATGAGCGGAACCGTTCCTATCCCTCACGAGGCGCTCGCCCGACGGCGGAAGGGCAGCGGCGGTGCGCCCTCCCCTCGCGAAGTCGCCCAACGCCGCCGCCCTCTCCGCGCCCGTGGCCTCACCAGCCATAGCTGAGCGTTGCCAGGATCTCCCGCCGCTTGCCGAAGGAGCAGGTGCCATATCCGTTGCAGGCGGCGACATAGCCCTTGTCGAACAGGTTGGTCCCGTTCAGCCGCGCCTTCCACCCCCGATAGCGATCGCTCAGCGCGCCGAGGTCGTAGCTGATGGACGCGTCGAATACGGTATAGCCGGGCACTTTCGAAGGAAACCCCGCATATTCATATTCCGCCGCGCCCCACACATTGTC
>JASGDV010000013.1:0-9691 GCA_049841255.1 Sphingobium sp. | reverse complement strand
GCGCTGATCGGCGCCAGCCAGACCGCCAATGACGAGGCGCTTCGCAAGGAAGCGCTGGACCTGGGCAAGGCGATGACGGCCGACGGTTCGATCGATGCCGTCAACAAACCCTCGATCCAGGCGATGACCGGCCAGGCAGGCTGATCCCGTTTCCGCCTGTATGTCTCTATGGCTGTCGGGCGGAATAGCTTTATGATTCAGCGATGATGTAGCCATCCGCAAACACTCCCTCACCGGAGTCTGCTTTCGGCCAGAGGCGGACCTTCAAATCATCCCCTATGAGGAGAGGTGACTGGCCGAAGGCCAGACGGAGGGTATCTTTCTTATCGAAGGGCGCTACCCCTCCACCACCGCTGCGCGGCGATCCCCCTCCCCAAGGGAGGATTTAGATGGCGGAAATCCGCGATCGCTATTTCATAGCTGCGACGATGTCATGGAGCAGAGCGGCTGATGCGGCTGATAGCGCGCCATGCCGTCCAGCAGCGCGTCCATCTCCTCCGCGTGGATCAGGATGTTCGCATGGGCGGTGCGGATGAAGCCTGCCTCTACCATCTGACGATAGAAGGCGATCAGCGGATCGTAGAAACGGTTCACGTTCAACAGCCCCACCGGCTTGGCGTGATAGCCTAGCTGCGCCCAACTGATCGCTTCCCACAATTCGTCCATCGTGCCGCCGCCGCCCGGCAGGGTCACGAAACCGTCGGACAGATCGGTGAAGAGCGCCTTGCGCTGATGCATGGTCTGGACGATGTGAAGTTGCGTGCAGCCGCGATGAGCGACTTCGGCGTTGACCAGCGCTTCGGGGATGACGCCGATCACTTCGCCGCCCGCTTCGAGCGCGGCATCCGCGAGAGTCCCCATCAGCCCCAGCCGACCGCCGCCATAGACGACCCCGATGCCACGCCGCGCCAGTCCCCGGCCCACCTGCCGCGCCGCTTCGATAAAGGCGGGGTCGGCGGGCATGGCCGAGCCGCAATAGACAGCTAATCTCTTCATGCGAGGTCTTTCAACATCAGGGCGGCCGTCGCCTTGGCGCCCGCCACCACGCCGGGGATGCCCGCTCCCGGATGCGTGCCCGCGCCCACCAGATAGAAGTTCGGAAGCACATCATCCTGATTATGCGGCCGGAAGGCGGCATTCTGGGTCAGGCGCGGCTCCAGGCTGAAGGCGCTGCCGTGATGCGCGGACAGGTCGCGGGCATGATCGGCGGGCGTCCGGTGGAATTGGGTGACGATGCGGGAACGGATGTCGGGGATCAATCGATGCTCGATCTCGTCCAATATGCGCTCCGCATAAGCGGGTCCGACGCGATCCCAGTCGATCGGCAATTTGCCCATATGCGGCACGGGGGTCATGACGGAGAAGGTCGAATGGCCCTCCGGCGCCAGCGACGGGTCGGTGACGGTCGCATGTTGCAGATAGAGGGCGGCATCCTGCGGCAGGATGCCATAGTCGAAAATATCCTTGAGCCACGCTTCATAGCGAGGGCCGAACAGCATCATGTGATGCGGGATGCCGGGCCAGCTTCCCCTGATCCCGAAATGCAGGACGAACATGCCGGGCGACCAATGCTTGCGGGCCATCCGGTCCGCCATCTTCGGGCCGCGCGGATGATGGCCCAACAGGTCGCGATAGCTGTGCAGCAGATCGGCGTTGCTGGCCACCGCCTCCGCGTCGCCGCGCCAGCCCGATGCGGTGTGGACGCCCACCGCCCTGTCGCCATGCACTTCGATCCGGGCCACCTTGTCGCCCAGCCGCAGCACGCCGCCCAGCCGTTCGAAATGCGTCGCCATGCCCTGCACCAGACGATGGGTGCCGCCCTGGGCGAACCAGACGCCCCCCTGTTTCTCCAGCTTGTGGATGAGGCTGTTGACGCCGCTGGCGGTCGCCGGATTGCCGCCGATCATCAGCACGCGCCAGGACAGGGCCTGCCGCAGCCTTTCATCCTTCACATAAGAGGAGACCACCGAATAGACGGAGCGCCATGCCTGATGACGGGCGAGCATCGGCGCGGCCCGGAGCATCGAGCGGAAATCGGGGAAGGTTTCGGAGCCGAGCCGCCGCCAGGCGTCTTCATAGACGTCGTCGGCATAGTCGAGAAAGCGTTCATAGCCCGCGACGTCCGACGGGCTGAACCTGGCGATCTGGGCGCGCAGGCTGCCCTCCCCGCTCGCATAGTCGAACTGGGTGCCGTCGCGCCAGTTCAGGCGGTAAAAGGGCGAGACGGGGAGGAGCTTCACATCCTCGGTCATGTCGTGGCCGGAGAGGCGCCAGAGTTCCGCCAGCGAGGCGGGGTCGGTGATGGCGGTCGGGCCGGCGTCGAAGATGAAGCCGTCCCTTTCCCACATGGCGGCGCAGCCGCCGGGGCGGTCGCGGGCTTCGACCAGCGTGGTGTCGACGCCCGCGGACTGGAGCCGGATCGCAAGCGCCAGACCGCCGAAGCCCGCGCCGATGACGATGGCTTTCCTGTTCATCGGGCGATGGGGTCCGGCCTGGGAAGCATGGCGCCTCTTATGGGCATGGGGGAGGGAGGGCACAAGATGCGGATGCGAAAGCAAGGGTGAGATAGCGGGTCGAAAGACTTTACGAAATCTCCGATATAGTATAGGGGGGTATATTATGCATATCGTGGCGGATCGGGAAAAATTGCTGGCGCGGGTCCGGCGCATCGCGGGACAGGTTCAGGCCGTCGAGCGGCAATTGACGGGCGATGCGGGCTGTTCGGAGACGTTGCAGCTCGTCGCGTCGGTGCGCGGGGCGGTCGGCAGCCTGATGGAGGAACTGATCGAACAGCATATGCGCGAACATGTGGCGCGGCCCGGCCTGACCGACAGGCAGCGGGAGGCGGCCGCCGAAGAGATGCTGGCGCTGATCCGGCGATATGGGAAATGACGATGCACGGCGATCATGAGCGCGACCACGGCCATCGCCACGATCATGACCATGGGGAGGATCATGGGCACGGACATGATCGTGACGGGCAGGACGGCTTTCCGCCGACGCCCGCCGACGCGGAGATCAGCCATTATTTCGATCATATCTATCTGAGCGCCGGGCATGACCGGAATGCGAAGCGGACGATCTGGGTCGTCTGGCTGACCGCCGCGACCATGGTGGTGGAGATCGTCTTCGGATGGATCACCGGCTCCATGGCGCTGCTGGCCGACGGGTTCCACATGGCGACCCATGCGGGCGCGCTGGCGGTGGCGGCGGCGGCCTATGGCTTCGCGCGCAAACATGCGCGCAATCCGCGCTTCACCTTCGGCACGGGGAAAGTGGGCGACCTGTCGGGCTTCGCTTCCGCCCTGCTGCTGGGCGTGACGGCGCTGTTCATCGCGGTGGAATCGGGGATGCGCCTGTTCGAGCCGGTGGACGTACAATTCGGAGAGGCGGCGCTGGTGGCGGCGGTCGGCCTTGCCATCAACCTGCTGAGCGCGCTGCTGCTGGGGCACGATCATGAGCATGGCGGGCATGCGCATGACGGGCACGGGCAGGACGGGGATCATGGAGCCGGACATGACCATAAGCATGCGGACAATAATCTGCGCGCCGCCTATGTGCATGTGCTGACCGACGCGCTGACGTCGGTGCTGGCAATCGTGGCGCTGATGGCGGGGCGCTATCTGAACTGGTGGTGGATGGACCCGGCGGTCGGCCTGCTGGGCGCGGCGGTGATCGCGCGCTGGGCCTGGGGGCTGATGAAGGATACCGCCGCCATCCTGCTGGATACCGCCGAACCGGTGCTGATGGCGCGGGTGCGCGAACTGGCGGAGGCGGAGGGCGCGACGATCCGCGACCTGCATGTCTGGCGCGTCGGTCCCCATGCCTATGCGGCGATCGTCAGCATCGCTCCCGGCGCGGACGGCGCGGCGGTGCGCGCCAGGATCCGCGCGCTGCCCTGGATGGAGCATGTGACGGTGGAGACGGCGTGACGGGGGAAGCGACGATCGGTGAAGGACGGGAAGCGGTCAGTCCTCTTTGAACGGACTGGCATGGGGCGCGGTCGTGCGCCGGATCCCGATCGGGGCTATGGGACGATCATCAATCGGTAGCCACAGGAGATATGCGTGCAAATCGCGGTGCTGACGTTCGACGGGTTCAATGAGCTGGATTCGTTCATCGCGTCCGCGATCCTCAATCGCATGAAGGCCCATGGCTGGGCGGCGCATATCACGTCGCCAGCCGAGCAGGTCACCTCCATGAACGGCGTGACCGTCCAGCGCCAGAAATCGCTGGAGTTCGCGGCCGAAGCGGATGCGGTCCTGATCGGCAGCGGCATCAGGACGCGGGAGATCGCGGCCGACAGCGGCCTCCTTTCGCGGATGAAGCTGGACCCGTCGCGCCAGTTGATCGGCGCTCAATGTTCAGGGACGCTCATCCTGGCGAAACTCGGCCTGATTGGCGGTCTTCCCGCCTGCACGGACCTCACCACCAAGCCATGGGTGATCGAGGCTGGCGTCGAGGTGACGGACGCGCCGTTCGTCGCCCACGGCAATGTGGCGACCGCGGGAGGCTGCCTCGCCTCGCAATATCTCGCGAGCTGGATGATCGCGCGCGGCGCGTCGCTTCAGCATGCGAAGGAGGCCATGCATTATGTCGCCCCGGTCGGGGAAAAGGAACCCTATGTCGATCGGGCCATGGCGATCGTCGGTCCTTTCCTTGAGCCGCGAGCCGTCGCGGCATAATCCGTATATTTTCGAAGGGCGGCCCCGGATTCGAGGCGCGAGATCACAGGAGGGGTTTCCCCCTCCCGCTCTCTCCCCCCTTTGGCCGCGAAATTATTGCGCCGGTGAAGTCTTGGGCATCACGGTGGCCGATTCGAACAGAATCTTGCCGTTGCGGATCACATAGGTTTCCGTCACCGTCGCGCTGCCCGCATCCACGAGCAGATAGCCATATTCCCCGACCGCTTCCTTGCGCAGATATCTGGGCGCGGCGTTGCTCTTGCCGATGGGGGCATTCTTGAAGAAGTCGACGGCGAATTTCCGGAGAGCCTCCTTGCCGACGACCGGCTGGGGAACGAGGTTCGTTATCAGAATGGTGTCGTCGGAATAGTCCGACACGACCAGTTCCACGTCCGCCGTCCCCGCCGCGGCGGCATGGCGGTCGAGAACGGCCATCGTCATCCGGGACGTCCTGTCCAGTTCGGCATTGCCGGTCACCGCTGCGCCCGTCCCCTCGGCGGCGCAAATGGCGCCCGGCGCCATCGCGGCACAGACCGCCGCCAGCGCAGGCAACAGCTTCGGCATGATTGAACGCATCGCTTATCTCCCCTCTCCCAAAAGACGATGGGCATCCCCCTTTCGCCTTTCCGTTACGCAATTGCCACGAAAGGCTAGACCGCGATGCGCCATGCCGCATCCCCCATCACAGGGGACAGGATCAGACCGCCTGCCCCGCCGCCACGCCGCTGGCCCAGGCCCATTGGAAATTATAGCCGCCGAGCCAGCCGGTGACGTCCACCGCCTCGCCTATGGCGTAGAGGCCGGGGACCTTGCGCGCCTCCATGGTGCGGGAGGAGAGGCCGTCAGTGGCGATGCCGCCGGAGGTGACTTCGGCCTTGGCATAGCCTTCGGTGCCGTTGGGGAAGAATGTCCAGCGGGAGAGGCGGCGTTCGGCTTCGGCGAGCTTTTTATCGGACAAGTTGCCGAGATCGCCGGGAAGGGCCAGGCGTTCGGCAAGGGCGTCTGCGAGGCGATCCGGGAGATGGGCGCGGAGCGTCTGGGGCAGGGTGGCGCGGGGTTTGTCGCGCTTGGCTTCGATCAGCCAGCCTTGGGGCCGGTCGGGAAGGAAGTCGAGGTCGATGGGCTGGCCATGCCGCCAGTAAGAGGAAATCTGGAGGATCGCGGGACCGGACAGGCCGCGATGGGTGAGCAGGGCGGCTTCGCGGAAGGCGGTCTTGCCAGCGCGGGCGACGACTTCGGCCGAGACGCCCGAGAGGGAGCGGAAGAGCAGGTCTTCGCCGCCCAGCGTCAGGGGGACGAGCGCGGGGCGCGGCTCCACGACCTTGAGGCCGAAGCGGCGGGCGAGATCATAGGCGAAGCCGGTCGCGCCCATTTTCGGGATGGAGGGGCCTCCGGTCGCGATCGCCAGCGCGGGGGCGGAAGCGGTGCGGTCCCCATGGGTGACGCGGTAGCGGGCATCGGCATGGTCGACGGCGGCGATGGGGTGGGCGAGGCGGACGTCGACGCCGCCCGCCGCGCATTCCTCCAGCAGCATGGCGACGATCTGGCGCGCGGAGCCGTCGCAGAAAAGCTGGCCGAGGGTCTTTTCGTGCCAGGCGATCTGGTGGCGCTCCACCAGTGCGAGGAAATCGGACGGGGTGTAGCGGCCCAGCGCCGACTTGGCGAAATGGGGGTTGGCGGAGAGGTAGCGGTCCGGCGCGGTGTGGATGTTGGTGAAGTTGCAGCGGCCTCCGCCGGAGATGAGGATCTTCTTTCCCGCTTGCGGGGCGTGGTCGATCACCAGCACGCGCCTGCCGCGCTGCCCCGCCGTGGCGGCGCACATCAACCCGGCGCCGCCCGCACCGAGGACGATCAGGTCGTAAAGATCGTGGTCCTGGGAAATCGGTCGGTCAGCCCGCGGCGAGGGCGTCCATGATCTGACGCACGGGCGTCACGTCATAGCCTGCATGGGCGGCCTGTTCGGTGAGCGCGGCGGGATGGTCGCCCGCCCGCGCGCGGGTCAGCGCCCAGAGCAGCGTGCTGCGCGTGCCGGAGCGGCAATAGGCCAGCACTTTGCCCTCCCCCGCCTGCGCGAGGGCGGCGGCCATGCCGTCGAGCTGCCATGGGGCGAAGCCGCCATGGGCGACCGGGACGGCGGCATAGGCGATGCCCGCGGCTTTCGCGGCGGCCTCGATCTCCGGGCCGTTGGTCTGGCCGGGTTCCTCGTCGTCGGGGCGGTTGTTGACGATGACGGTGACGCCCTGCGCTTTCGCCTGTTCGACGTCCGCCACGCTGATCTGCGGCGACACGAGGATGTGGGGGGTAAGCTGGCGGAACATGGGGCGTCTCCTTGTGATGCGGCAGCCATGCGCTGGCGCGCGGGCGGTTTCAAGGATTTGTTCGCGCGGAGGGGTGGAGAAAGGCGGTAGCGGGCTTGGCAGGAGGTAGGCGGTCATCGTGGGGACGGGTTGGGTGGTTTGCGGACCTTCGTGTTTTGAGCGCGACGCCCCTGTTAGCCGATGTTAAATGGGCGTTACAGAGCAAAGGAGAAGCAGGTGGCGCGACTAAAACATACTATCAGAAACAGCACCAGTCAGCCGCAGTTCGTGAACTTCGAACTGTCTACGCAGCGCTACCGGCTAGAACCGGCGCAAGAGATGCATTTCTATTATGAGTCAGATTTCCCTCGACCTGACGAGCCGCCACTTATCACCGACTTTACCGATAATGGCGGAATCATTGAAATCGTCATCTGGACCAACTTCGGTTCGGAAGAGGGACCATTCTTGCAGAATGGCGAGGAAGCGATGACCGATTGGGGGCCGCCAGACCGACCGTAAGCAAGCCGAAAGTTCAGAGGCATTAGCGGAAAAAAATGGCCGAAGCCCGCCATCGCAAGCGTAAACCTTAGAGAAAAGGCCGGATCGCGGCGAGGAAGGCATCGCCATAGGCGTCAAGCTTGCGCTGGCCGACGCCGCTGATGTGGCCGAGTTCCGCGAGGGTCACAGGGCGCTGCTCCGCCATCTCGCGCAGGGTCGAATCGTGGAAGATGACATAGGGCGGCACCCCCGCCTCCTGCGCCAGTTCGCGGCGGCAGGCGCGCAGGGCCTCGAACAGCGGATCGCCGACGGGGTTGGCCTCGCTGCCGGTGCGGGCGTTGCGGCGGCGGCGTTCGCGGCGGGGCGGGAGGACGATGCGCACTTCCTCCTCGCCGCGCAGGATCGGGCGGGCGTTGGGGCCGAGCATCAGGCCGCCATGCTCCGTGGTTTCGAGCGCGTCGCGGACCAGAAGCGCGCGGGAGACGGGGCGGAGGAGCGCCGTCTCCTCTCCATCGACGATGCCATAGACGGAGATTTTGTCATGGCCGCGTTCGCGGATCTTGTCCGTCACCGCGCCGGTGAGGACCGATTCGATGTGGCCCGCGCCGAAGCTCTGGCCCGTGCGATAGACGGCGGAGAGGAATTTCTGCGCCGTCTGCGTCGCGTCGAGGCTGGCGGGCGGGGTCAGGCAATTGTCGCAATTGCCGCAGGTCGCGGGCGGGTCCTCACCGAAATGGCGCAGCAGGATCGCGCGGCGGCAGGTGCCGGTTTCGACCAATGCGCCCAGCGCCGCGATGCGGGCGCGTTCTCCCTGCTGGCGGGCGGGGTCGAGTTCGGAAATGCGCTGGCGGGCGCGGGCGAAATCCTCCGCGCCCCAATAGAGATGGGCCTGGGCGGGTTCGCCGTCGCGGCCCGCGCGGCCCGATTCCTGATAATAGCCCTCGATGGATTTGGGCAGGCCCGCATGGGCGACGAAGCGCACGTCCGGCTTGTCGATGCCCATGCCGAAGGCGATGGTGGCGACCATCACCATGTCCTCGCTGGCGATGAAGGCGGCCTGGTTGGCGGCGCGGACCTTGGGGTTGAGACCGGCGTGGTAGATGCTGACCGGGCGGCCGGTGCGGGAGAGGCCATCGGCGAGCTTCTCCGTCGCGGCGCGGGTGGGGGCGTAGACGATGCCGGGGCCGGGATTGGCGGCGACGAGATCGGCCAACTGACGCGGCAGGCCGTCGCGCGGATGGACGGCATAGCGGATGTTGGGGCGGTCGAAGCCCGCGATGATCATGCCTTCGCGCGGGATGCCGAGCTGGACGAGGATGTCCTCGCGCGTGTGAGCGTCGGCGGTGGCGGTGAGGGCGAGGCGGGGGACTTGTGCGAACTCGTCCAGCAAGGGGCGGAGCAGGCGGTAATCCGGACGGAAGTCGTGGCCCCATTCGGAGACGCAATGCGCCTCGTCTATGGCGAAGAGGGCGACGTTCGCGGAGCGCAGGAGGCTGCGGAACCCTTCCCCCGTCGCGCGTTCGGGGGCGACGTAGAGGAGGTCGAGGTCGCCGCCCCGCAGGCGGTCCTGCGTCTCGCGCCAGTCGGTGTCGACGCTGGTGAGGCTGGCGGCGCGGATGCCGACGGCCTGCGCGGCGCGAAGCTGGTCGTGCATCAGCGCGATCAGCGGCGATATGACGACGCAGCAGCCCTCCAGCGCGACGGAAGGCAATTGATAGCAGAGCGACTTGCCCGCGCCGGTCGGCATGATGGCGAGCGTCGCCTGCCCCTCCATGATGCGGCCGACCACCCTTTCCTGCACGCCGCGAAAGCCGGGAAAACCGAATATGTCGTGCAGCAGCGTGGGGATGTCGGGACGCATGGAGACTGCCTTAGCGGGCGGGGCCGGGCAGGCAAGGAGGGATTGCGGAGTTTCTTGCGGGCATCGCCGTGCTCCTGCGAAGGCTGGAGCCCAGCTCCGGCATTAGATCTGGGCTCTCACGAGCCACTTGTCTCGATCGAGTGCCTTCGCAGGAGCACGGTGCATTATCTCTTAACTGTCGCCCTAGGACCAATCGACATTCAGCTCTGGCGGCCTGCAGATGGCGGCTTTCCGCGCTTCCGGTGCTCACGTGCTTTATGCACGCTGCGCTCCGGGTCACGGAAAACCACCATTTTAGCTGGCGCTGGCCCTTGGCTCGCCACGCCATCTCCTGAATGTCGATTGGT
>JASGDV010000012.1:0-4567 GCA_049841255.1 Sphingobium sp. | reverse complement strand
TTAAGGTCGTGCATCGCGATCAGGCTGGTGACGATGCCGTCCAGAATGCCTTCGGGCGCTTCGCTGCCGTCGGGGAGCAGGATGGCAGGCGTCGTCATCAGATGGCCGACATTGCGGACGAGGAGGAGGCTGCGGCCCGGCAGGGTGAAGGTGCCACCGTCGGGCGCGGTATAGGCGCGGTCGGGGTTGAGGGCGCGGGTCATCATCGCGCCGTTCTTCTCGAAGGTGTCGGTGAGGTCGCCCTGCATCAGGCCGAGCCAGTTGGTGTAAGCGGCGACCTTGTCTTCCGCATCGACGGCGGCGACCGAGTCCTCCAGATCGCAGATGGTGGTCAGCGCCGATTCGAGGATGACGTCGGCGATGCCCGCCGGATCGTCCCGGCCGATGGGATGGGCGCGGTCGAAGACGATTTCGATGTGGAGGCCGTTGTGGCGGAACAGGCGGCCCTTTTCGCTATGGCCGACATATTGCGCGGGGTCGGCGAGCGCGATGTCGTCGTTTGCGAGATCGGACCAGCTTCCGTTGGCCAGCGGCACGGCCCGGTCGAGGAACGCCTTCGACCAGGCGATGACCTGAGCGCCGCGCGCCGCGTCATAGCCCTTGCCTGCCGGAGCGCCGGGAATAGCGTCGGTGCCGTAGAGCGCATCGTAAAGGCTGCCCCAGCGCGCGTTGGCGGCGTTGAGGAGGAAGCGGGCGTTGAGAATCGGCACGACGAGCTGCGGTCCGGCGAGGCGGGCGATTTCGTCGTCGACATTCTCGCTGGTGACCGCGAAGGGCGCGGGTTCGGGGACGAGATAGCCGATTCCATGAAGGAAGTCGCGAAGTGACGAGGTTTCGGGAGGCTGGCCGGGGCGTTCCCGATACCAGGCGTCGATCCGGGCCTGCAAGAGATCGCGCTTTTCCAACAAAGCCCTGTTTTCCGGTACGAAGCGGGCGAAGACCGTCGCCACGCCGGACCAGAAGGCGGCGGCATCGACACCGGTCCCGGGAAGCGCCCGCTCCTCGATGAAGGTGGCGAGTTGGCGCGCGACCTGAAGGCCCGCTCTGTCGATCATGTCGGTCATCGGATGCTCCTTTGCAGCGCACCATAGACGGTCGGGATTATGTGCAGTAGATGGCATTATTCAAATTCAGAATTTCTTCTGGTGAAATGATGATAGATCCGGATTACGACCTCTTCGCCGCCATCGTGGCGGAAGGAGGACTGGCGGCGGCGGGACGGCGGATGCGGATTTCGCCCGCCATGGTGTCGAAACGGCTGGTGCGGCTGGAGGAGCGGCTGGGCGCGCGGCTGATCCATCGCACGACGCGGCGGCTGGCGCTGACGGCGGCGGGCGAGCGGCTGCATGACGACCTGCGGGAGATCATGACGGCGCTGGACGCGGCGGAACGGCGGGTGTCGGGCGCTGGGGCGGAGGCTTCGGGGACGATCCGCGTCACTGCCCCCACTTCCTTCGGGCGGATGCATGTCGCGCCGTGGCTCGGCCGCTTTCTGGACGAGCATCCGCGCGTCGCCGTGCATATCGACCTTTCGGACGATTATGCCGATCTGCTGGGCGCGCGGGTGGACCTTGCCATCCGCATCACCGTCGATCCGGGACAGGGCCTCGCGGCGCGGCGGCTGGCGACCAACCGGCGGATATTATGCGCCGCGCCCGCCTATCTGGAGCGGTTCGGCATTCCCCGGAGCCTCGCCGACCTGAGGAAGCATCGCCTGCTGGCGGCGGAAGGCCAACTGCCGTGGCGGCTGACCGGCCCCGATGGCCCCGTCGCCGTGGACGGGACGAGCCATGTCCGCACCAACAGCAGCGAAGTCGTGCGCGAACTGGCGATGGCGGGCGTGGGAATCGCGCTGCGCTCGCTATGGGATGTGAGCGACGCGCTGGCGGCGGGCCATGTGCGGCAAATCCTGCCCGAATGGGAAGGGTCGGCGGATGTGGGCCTGTTCGCGGTGCATCTGCCGCAGCCCAATCCGCCTTTGGCCTTGAGCGCCTTCGTCGATTTCCTGGCGGGATTATATGCGCCGGTGCCGCCATGGGAGCGGGCCGGGATGGATGCTGAGCCGGAGGCCAGCGCAGCCAAACAAGTTCAGCATGACGGGATTGGGGAGGTGGCGTCTCCAACGGTTCCCTTTCGCCTGAAATCCCTCTAGGGCTCGGCGCATGGACGACAATACCCGCCGCAACGCGCTCGACTATCACCGCTTTCCCCAGCCGGGCAAACTCCGCATCGAACCGACCAAGCGCATGGTCAACCAGCGCGACCTGGCGCTGGCCTATTCGCCCGGAGTCGCCGCGCCCTGCATGGAGATCGCGGCGGATCCGGACAAGGCGCTGGACTATACCGCGCGCGGCAATCTGGTCGCGGTGATCTCCAACGGGACGGCGGTGCTGGGGCTGGGTTCCATCGGCGCGCTGGCCTCCAAGCCGGTGATGGAAGGCAAGGCGGTGCTCTTCAAGAAATTCGCCGACATCGACGTGTTCGACATCGAAGTCGACACGACCGACCCGGACAGGTTCGTGGAAGCCGTCGCCCTGCTGGAGCCGACCTTCGGCGGCATCAATCTGGAGGATATCAAGGCCCCCGAATGTTTCGCCATCGAGGCGCGGCTGAAGGAGCGGATGAACATCCCGGTCTTTCACGACGACCAGCATGGCACCGCCATCGTCGTCGCGGCGGCGGTCCGCAACGCGCTGGTATTGCAGGGCAAGACGCTGGCGGAGGCGCGGCTGGTGACGTCCGGCGCGGGCGCGGCGGCGCTGGCCTGCGTCGATCTGCTGGTGTCGATGGGCCTGCCGGTCGAGCATGTGACGATGACCGACAAGGACGGCGTGATCCATTCCGGGCGCGAAGGGATGCTGCCCAACATGGCGCGCTATGCCCGCGTGACCAATGCGCGGACGCTGCCCGAAGTGCTGCCGGGAGCGAACATCTTTCTGGGCCTGTCCGCGCCGGGGGTGCTGAAACCGGAATGGCTGCCTTTGCTGGCGGACAGTCCGCTGATCTTCGCGCTCGCCAATCCGGAGCCGGAAATCCTGCCCGACGTGGCGCGCGCGGCGCGGCCTGATGCCATCGTCGCGACGGGGCGGTCGGACTTTCCCAATCAGGTGAACAATGTGCTGTGCTTCCCCTATATCTTCCGGGGGGCGCTGGACGCGGGCGCGACGCAGATCAACGAGGCGATGAAGGCGGCCGCGGCGGAGGCCATCGCCGCCCTCGCCCGCCTGCCCGCGCATGACGATGTGGCGCAGGCCTATGGCGGGCGGAAGCTGGCGTTCGGGCCGGACTACATCATCCCGACGCCGTTCGACCCGCGCCTGATCGCGGAGATCGCGCCCGCCGTGGCGAAGGCGGCTATGGACAGCGGCGTGGCGAAGCGGACGCTCGACATCGACGAATATCGGCGCGCGCTGGCGCGGCAGAACACGCGCTCGGGGCAACTGATGCTGCCGGTGTTCGAAGCGGCGCGAGGCACGCATCGCCGCATCGTCTATGGCGAAGGAGAGGACAGCCGCGTGCTGCGCGCCATTCAGGATGCGCTGGACGAAGGGATCGTGCGTCCCGTCATCATAGCGCGGCGGCGGATATTGGAGCGCAAGTTTCCCGAGCTGGGCCTGCGTTTCGAACTGGATCGCGATGTCGAGGTGATCGATCCCGAAACCGATCATGGCGTCATGGAGGAACTGGTCGAAGGCTATCGCGCGGTCGCGGCGCGCAAGGGCGTGTCCGCCGCCGAGATCATGCGTCACGTCTATCGCCATCCGACCGTGACCGCCGCCATGCTGCTGCGGCTGGGAAAGGTCGATGCGGCGCTGGTCGGCGGCAATTCGGAATATTGGGGACAGGTCGAACATGTGTTGCGAATCATCGACCGGCAGCCGGGCTATGGACGCGCCTATGCCCTGTCCGGGCTGATCCTCGACGCGGGCGCGCTGTTCATCACGGACAGCCATATGGTGCCCGATCCGACGCCAGAGCAGGTGGCGGAGATGACTCTGCTGGCGGCGACGGAACTGCGCCATTTCGGGTTGAAGCCGCGCGTGGCGCTGCTGTCCCATTCCAATTTCGGGGCCTCGCACAGCCCCAGCGCGCGCAAGATGCGGGCAGCGCTGAAGCTGGTGCGGCAGGCCGCGCCCGATCTGGAAGTGGACGGCGAGATGCATGCCGACGCGGCGCTGAGCCAGCCCTTGCGCGAAAGGCTGATCCCCGATTCGCGCTTCGAGGGGTCGGCGAACCTGCTGGTCATGCCCAATCTGGATTCGGCGAATATCGCGCTGACGGCGCTGGCGGCTTCGTCCAGTTCGCCCACGGTGGGGCCGATGATGATGGGCCTGTCGCAGCCCATCCATGTGCTGACGCCGGGGGTGACCTCTCGCGGAATCCTGAACCTGACGGCCATCGCGGCGGCGGAGGTGGCGCGGGGAGAGTGAGGTTTTGGGGATTGAGGAACGGGGCGGGTTTTGGCCACGAGCGGACGTTCATCCCACCACCGTTCGTCCTGAGTAGCCACTGAGCTTGTCGAAGTGGCGTATCGAAGGATATGGCGCAAAAGACCCTTCGATACGGG
>JASGDV010000011.1:0-8421 GCA_049841255.1 Sphingobium sp. | reverse complement strand
CTTCGTCCATTGCGCCTCGCTCAACTCATATCGCTTCACGCCCATCCATAGCCTCCGCTCAATCGCGGAACCCTATGAATCAGCACTTACGCCCTTTGGGAATCCTGAATGTCGATCGGCCCTAGCGTTCGGACAGATAATAGCGGCCCTTCGCCGTCAGGTCGTCCGCCAGATCGTAGACGATGGGCTGGCCGGTCGGGATTTCGAGTTCCGTGATCTCGTCGTCGGGAATGTTGGAAAGATGCTTCACGAGCGCGCGCAGCGAATTGCCGTGGGCGGAGATGAGGATGCGCTTGCCCGCCTTCAGTTCGGGCGCGATGCGGCTTTCCCAATAGGGCAGGACGCGGGCGATGGTGTCCTTCAGGGATTCGGTCGAGGGAATGGCGATGCCGTCATAGCGGCGATCCTTCGACAGGTCGAATTCGCTGCCCGGTTCCAGCGGCGGGGGCGGCACGTCGAAGCTGCGGCGCCAGACCTTGACCTGCGCGTCGCCATGTTTCGCCGCCGTCTCCGCCTTGTTGAGGCCGGTGAGGCCGCCATAATGCCGTTCGTTGAGGCGCCAGTCCTTCTCGACCGGCAGCCACAGACGGCCCATCTCCTCGAGCGCGAGGTTCAGCGTCTTGATCGCGCGGGTCTGGAAGGAGGTGAAGCACTGGTCGAAATCCAGTCCCTTCTCCGCCATCAGCCGACCGGCGGCGCGCGCTTCCTCCGCGCCCTTCTCGGTCACGTCCACGTCCCACCAGCCGGTGAAGCGGTTTTCCAGATTCCAGGCCGACTGGCCATGACGGATGAGGACGAGAGTGGGCATGAAGCGCGTCTCCTGCACGATGGGCCTTTGCGTTGCGCTTCCCATAGCGCCGGAAATCGCGGGCGCAAGCTTGCCGCCGCGCCCTTTGCCCCCACATTGCAGTCGGACGGGCGATAGGATAGCCCGGTGACAGGGCTGCAAAGAGGAACGGCAACTTGGCATTCGTAAAGGGCGCTTGGCGCATATTGGTCGCGATCAAGGACGGGCTGGTGCTGCTGCTCCTGCTGCTTTTCTTCGGCCTGCTCTATGCCGCGCTGTCCTTTTCGCCCAAGCCCGCCGCAAGCGTCCGTTCCGGCGCGCTGCTGCTGGATCTGGACGGCACCATCGTCGAGCAGCCAGCGGAAATCGATCCGACCGCCCTGCTGTCCGGTGCTGGCCCGCAGATGAAGGAATATCGCCTTTCCGACATCGTGACCGCGCTGGAAGCGGCGAAGGATGACGGCAAGGTCAAGGCCGTCGTGCTGAACCTCGACGGCTTCATGGGCGGCGGTCAGGTCGCGCTGGAACGGGTGGGCAAGGCGCTGGACGCCGTGCGCGCGGCGAAGAAGCCGGTCTTCGCCTTCGCCACCATCTATAGCGACGACAGCTATCAGCTTGCCGCCCATGCCAGCGAGACATGGGTCGATCCGCTGGGCAGCGTGGCGATCATGGGACGCGGCGGTTCGTCGCTTTATTACAAGGGGTTGATCGACAAGCTGGGCATCAACACCCATGTCTATCGCGTCGGCACCTACAAGAGCTTCGTCGAGCCCTTCATCCGCACCGATCAATCGCCCGAAGCGAAACAGGCCAACCAGGCGCTGGCCGATGCGCTGTGGCAGGATTGGCAGGAGGAAGTCGCCAAGGCTCGCCCCAAGGCGAAGCTGGCCGCCTATGTGAACGATCCGGCGGCGGCGGCGCAGGCGGCGGGCGGCAATCTGGCCAAGGCGGCGGAAAATGCCGGGCTGGTCGACAAGCTGGGCGACGAAGCGGCCTTTGGCGAAATGGTGGCGAAGGTCGCGGGCGAATCGGCGGACGCGCGGGCGGGCAGCTTCGCCAGCATCGACCTCGCCACCTATGCCAAGGCGCGCAAACCCGCTAATGACGGCCAGATCGGCATCCTCACCATCGCGGGCGAGATCGTGGACGGGGAAGCCGGGCCGGGCACGGCGGCGGGCGATACGATTTCCAACCTGCTCTACAAGGCATTGGCGGAAAAGGACCTGAAGGCGCTGGTCGTCCGGGTCGATTCGCCCGGCGGATCGGTGATGGCGTCCGAGAAGATCCGCGGGGCCATCATGACCGCCAAATCGCAAGGGCTGCCCGTCGTCGTCTCCATGGGCAATGTCGCGGCCAGCGGCGGCTATTGGGTGTCCACGCCCGCCAATCTGATCTTCGCCGAGCCGGATACGATCACCGGCTCCATCGGCGTGTTCGGGATATTGCCGAGCTTCGAGGGCGCGCTCGCGAAGATGGGGATCACCACGGACGGCGTGCGGACCACGCCGCTGTCCGGGCAACCCGATCTGGCGGGCGGCACGACACCGGAATTCGACCGCATCATGCAGATGGGGGTCGAGGATATTTACGGCCGCTTCGTGGGCCTTGTCGCGCAATCGCGCCGCAAGTCCCCGCAACAGATCGACGCCATCGCGCAGGGCCGGGTGTGGGACGGCGGGACGGCGCGGCAGATCGGGCTGGTGGACCGTTTCGGCGGGCTGGAGGATGCCATAACCGAAGCGGCGAAGCTGGCGAAGATCGATCCGGCGAAGGCGCGGCCCTACAGGATCGAGAAGGAACCGGATAAATTCACCCAGTTCCTCCAGTCCATGCTTGAGCGCGAAGGAGATAATAAGGACAGCTCTCCCGACATGCTGGCGCGTCAGGGGATGCTCCAGCGGCAATGGGCCATGCAGGCGATCCGCGACGTGAAGGCGATGGTCAGCGGCGCGGGCATGAGGGCGGATTGTCTGGAATGCCGGGCCTATGGCGCGCCGCGTCCGGGGAGCGATGCGGATGAGCGGGGCCTGCTGGCGGTGCTCGCTACGCTCTGGCGCTAGGCGTGCTCCTCCGAAGAGTGCGGATCGCCGACGCGCCCGCCATCGCGGCAATCTATCGGCCTTTCGTCGAGGAAACGCGGGTCAGCTTCGAACTGGTCCCGCCCGACGCAGATGAGATGGCCGCGCGCATCGCCAAATGCGGCGACCGCTATCCATGGCTGGTGGCGGAGAATGGCGACGAAATCATGGGCTATGCCTATGCAACCGCCTT
The DNA here is from genome assembly GCA_049841255.1 of Sphingobium sp. GTDB lineage: Bacteria > Pseudomonadota > Alphaproteobacteria > Sphingomonadales > Sphingomonadaceae > Sphingobium. The sequence goes on along the minus strand of JASGDV010000011.1, from coordinate 5,363 downwards.
CCGGGACAGGCCCGCCTATCGCTTTACGACGGAAACCAGCGTGTATCTGGCGCCCTCCGCTCAAGGCGCGGGTCTGGGCCGCAGCCTGTATGGCCTTTTGCTCAATGTGCTGACGGCGCAGGGCTTCGTCCATGCCGTTGGAGCGGTCACGCTCCCCAATCCCGCAAGCGTGACGCTTCATCGGTCGATGGGTTTTGTGGAATCGGGCATCTATCCCCATATCGGTTACAAGCTGGGAGAATGGGTCGGGGTTCAGCTTTTCCAGAAGGCATTGCTGCCGCTGCCGGTTCATCCATGCGAGCCCCTGCCGCTGTCGGCCTGCCCGGCATGGACCGCTATTCCCGGCTGATGCCCCTGTAGACGGGCAGGCCCAATCCCCGCCGGATCGCCAGCGCGCGCAGGAGGAAACCCAGCAGCACCGCGATCACGCTGGCGACGGGCACATCCAGTCCGGCCCAGCGCAGCAGCACGAAGGAGCCGGAAGAAACAGCGGCGGCGGTCACATAAAGTTCCGGGCGCAGCAGGATGGACGGCTCTCCGGCCAGAAGATCGCGCATGATGCCGCCGACGCAGCCGGTGACGACGCCCATCATCCCCGCGACGAAAGGCGGGATGCCGAAGCTCATCGCCTTGGCCGCGCCGAACACGGCGAAGGCGGTGAGGCCGACGGCATCCAGCCAATCGAGCGCGCGGTCGCTCCAGAAGGAGCGCGGCGTGATCCAGACCAGCAGAGCCGCGACCATGCAGGTGATGGCGGGCGTAGCGTCATGCACCCAGAAGACCGGCGCGCCGATCAGCAGATCGCGCACCGTCCCGCCCCCTACCCCAGTCACCAGCGCGAAAAAGGCGAAGGTGACGAGCGTCTGGCGCAGGCGCGCCGCAGCCAGCGCGCCGGATGCCGCGAACACGAATATTCCGACGATGCTCAGCACTTCCAGCACCGTGCCGACCTGCGGCGTGAAATGGGCGGGAGACGGCAGCATCGGAAAGGCGCGGTCAGGCGAAGACGCCATGAGGGCCGCGCCCGGCCCCTGCCCCGGATCGCGAGCGCATGGCGGCGCGCGCCATCACGGCAGAGCCGGCCGCCGAACCGGCGCGCATGCCAGAACGGCGGCCTTGAAGATCACTTCGCCAGCTCAGCCTCGATCGTGGCGATCAGCGCCGGATCGTCCGGCGCGGTGGTCGGCGCGAAGCGGGCCGCGACGGAACCGTCCTTGGCGATCACGAACTTTTCGAAGTTCCACAGCACTTCCGGTTCGGGATTGGGTTCCATGCCATAGCCCTTGAGCCGTTCGCGGAAAGAGTCGCCATCGCCCTGCGCCTTGGGCTGGGCGCTGGTCAGCGCGGCATAGAGCGGGTGCTTTTCCGGGCCGGTCACGACGATCTTTTCGAACATGGGGAAATCCACGCCGAAATTGGTGGTGCAGAATGTCGCGATCTCGTCATTGCTGCCGGGTTCCTGCGCGCCGAAATCATTGGCGGGGAAACCGGCGACGACAAGGCCCTTGTCCCTGTAATCGCCATAGAGCTTCTCAAGCCCTTCATATTGCGGGGTCAGGCCGCATTTGGAAGCGACGTTCACCGCCAGGACGACCTTTCCGGCATATTCGCCCAGGCTGGCGTCATCGCCCTTGATGGTCTTCAATGGAATTTGCTGGATAGCGGACATGATCGTCTCCTTGGAAATGGGATCGGCGCGGACCATGCCATCATATTGCCGCGCCGAAAAGCCTGCCGACGCCCGCCGTCACCACCATCGCCAGCACGCCCCAGAAAACGACCCGCGCGATGGACCGCAATGGCTTGCCCCCGCCCAGCCGCGCGCCGATATAGCCCAGCAGGCCAAGACAGAGCAGGGATGTCAGGGCGACGACGGCAATCGCCTGCGACAGGGGACTGAAAGCGGCGGCCAGCACGGGCGCGATGGCTCCTGCGGAAAAGGTCGCGGCGGAGGTGAGCGCCGCCTGCACGGGGCGCGCCGCCGTCACCTCCGAAATGCCGAGTTCGTCGCGCGCATGGGCGCCCAGCGGATCGGCCGCCATCAACTGATCCGCCACCCGCGCCGCCAGATAGGGGGACAGGCCGCGGCCGACATAGATGTCGCGCAGTTCCGCCCATTCCTCCTCCGGCTGATGGACGATGGCGCGGCGTTCCTTGGCCAGATCGGCGCGTTCCGTGTCGGATTGGGCGCTGACCGAGACATATTCGCCCGCCGCCATCGACATCGCGCCCGCGAACAGCGCCGCGATACCCGACAGCAGGATCGCGTCGCGCGACGCGCCCGACGCGGCGATGCCGGTGAGCAGGCTGGCGGTGGAGACGATGCCGTCATTCGCGCCCAGCACGGCGGCGCGCAGCCAGCCGACGCGATTCACATAATGGACCGCATGATGCGGCCGGGGCGGCGCGACGGCCTCCCCCTTCGCGCCCTTCGACGATTGCGCCTGATGACCAGCGACCATGTAATCCCGCTCTCCCTGTTATCCCCTGACCGCTGCCATCAGCAGCGGACGCACATTCAGCCGCTCAGCCCTTCGGCCTTTTCGGCCAGTTCCAGCCAGCGTTCCTCGGCGGCATCCTTCTCCGCACGGGCCTGTTCTACAGCTTTGGTGAGGGCATCGAATGTCTTCGGGTCGCGAGCGTAGAGAGTGGGATCGTGCAACGCTTCCTCGTCGCGCGCGATGGCCGTTTCCAGTTCCTCGATCCGCTGCGGCAGCAGGTCGAGATCGCGCTGATCCTTGTAACTGAGCTTGGCGGGCGCGGATTTGGGCTGCGGCGGGGCGACGGGCGATGCCTTTTTATCCGCCTTAGGCGCGTTGCGCGGCTGACGCTTGGCGACCCAATCGGCATAGCCGCCCACGATCACATCGACATGGCCGGAACCGTCCAGCCCCAGCGTCACCGTCACCGTGCGATCGAGGAAATCGCGGTCGTGGCTGACGATCAGCACCGTGCCGTCATAATCCGCGATGACTTCCTGCAACAGGTCCAGCGTTTCAAGGTCCAGATCGTTGGTCGGCTCGTCCAGCACGAGCAGGTTGGATTCGCGCGCGAACTCCCGCGCGAACAGCAGGCGCGAGCGTTCGCCGCCCGACAAGGTGCCGACCTTCGCCTCTGCCAGCGAGGGGTCGAAAAGGAAATCCTTCAAATAGCCATGGACATGCTTGCGGACGCCGCGCACGTCGATCCAGTCGCCCCCCTCGGCCAGCACGTCGCGGACGCGCTTTTCCGGCTGCATCAGGCTGCGCTGCTGGTCGACGAAGATCATGTCCAGCGTCTTCGCCAGCGTCACCGAGCCGCTGTCAGGCGCAAGCTCGCCGGTGAGCAGCTTGAGCAAAGTCGTCTTGCCCGCGCCGTTGCCGCCGACGATGCCGATGCGGTCGCCGCGCTGGATGCGGAGCGAAAAATCCCTGATGATGGTCCGGTCACCGAAATTCTTCGTGACATGCTCGGCGGCGATGACGCTTTTCGTCTTGCTGTCGTCGCTGGCGGCGGCGATCTTCGCCACGCCTTGCGGTCCCACCATGGCGGCCCGCTGGGCGCGCATCTCATGGAGCTTGGCAAGCCGGCCCTGATTGCGCTTGCGCCGGGCGGTGACGCCGCGCTGGAGCCAGTGCGCCTCGATCTTGAGCTTCGCGTCCAGTTTCTCGGCGGCGCGGGCTTCCTCGGCATAGATGGCTTCCATCCAGTCCTCGAACCCGCCGAAGCCGATCTCGTTGCGGCGGAGCGATCCCCGGTCCAGCCACAGCGTCTGCCGCGTCAGCCGCGTCAGGAACGCGCGGTCGTGGCTGATGACGATGAACGCGCCGGAATAACGGCCCAGCCACCCTTCGATCCAGTCGATAGCGGCGATGTCCAGATGGTTGGTCGGCTCGTCGAGCAGCAGCAGGTCCGGCTCGCTCGCCAGCGCGCGGGCGATGGCGGCGCGGCGGCGCTCGCCCCCCGACGCGGTCGCGGCTTCGCGGGAAAGGTCCGTGCCCAGCTGGCTGGCGATCGCCTCCACCTCATGCGCGGGCGGCGCATATTGCCCGGCCAGCGCGAAATCGCGCAGGGTCTGGAAGGCGCTGACATCCGGGTCCTGCTCCAGCATGATGACCCGCGCGCCCGGACGAACCGAGCGCGTGCCCTCATCCGCTTCGATCCGGCCGGCCAGCAGCTTGAGCAGGGTCGTCTTGCCCGCGCCATTGCGGCCGATCAGCGCCAGCCGGTCCCGCTCGCCCACGAAGATGTCGATATTGCGGAACAGCCAGTGCGTACCCTGCGAGAGGCCCAGATTTTCAAAGGAGAGGATCGGTGCTGCCATGGCGGTGCAGCTAGGGCTTCGCGCGCCGGGGAGCAAGAGGGTGGAGGGAACCCAAATCTGTCTGACGGCTTTCAACGCATGTCAGCGTCCATTCATCGCACCCGATACAAAAGGCCCGCATAGCTCTTAGAGGAGAAAAGTCCATGAAATCCGCCCTCGCCCTGATGGCGCTCGGCGCCGCCGCGCTTCCCGTAGCGGCACTCGCCCAGACCAGCGTCACCATCGCCGAGACGGCGCCGGTGGTCACGCTCAACGTCACCGAGACGGTGGAGGCCGCGCCCGACATCGCGACGGTCGGCACCGGCGTCCAGACCCGCGCGCCTACCGCCCAGCAGGCCATGACCGACAATGCCGCCAAGATGGACAGCCTGATCGGGGCATTGACCAAGGCCGGGATCGCCCGCAAGGACATCCAGACCAGCGGCATCAACCTGAACGCGCAATATGATTATACCAACCGCGACGGCGACCAGTCCGGCCCGCGCTTTCTGGGTTACGAGGCGTCGAACCAGCTAAGCGTCAAGCTGCGCGACGTGAAGCGGGTTGGATCGCTGCTCGACACGATGGTGAAAGCGGGCGCGACCAATATCAATGGGCCTAGCTTCTCCATCGACGATCCCAGGCCGATGATCGCGCAGGCCCGCGCCAACGCGCTCAAGACCGCGAAGGCGCAGGCCGATTTCTACGCACAAGCCGCCGGTTACCGTTCGGCGCGGCTCGTTTCCATCTCGGAAAGCAACAGCGGCGGCAATCCGCCCATGCCGGTGATGCAGACGGCCCGCTTCAAGGCGGACGCCGCCTCTGCCGTGCCGACGCCGGTCGAGCCCGGACAGGTGGGATCGTCCGTGACGCTGACCGTGCAATATGCGCTGGAACGCTGAGAAATAACGCGATTGGGTGAGGCTGGCGCGGCGGTGGTCGCGCCAGCTTTTTATTTTGGGGCGTGGCGGGCTTGCAAGACTGTTTTGGGTGGGGTGGGGACAAAGTTTAGCCCTCTCCCCTTGTGGGAGAGGGATGCGCAGACTTGGCAGCTTTGCTGCCTTAGTCGTAGCTGGGTGAG
>JASGDV010000010.1:0-15854 GCA_049841255.1 Sphingobium sp. | reverse complement strand
ATCTGTATGACCAGAATTTGAACCTGCTCGATCCGCTCGATGGCAATGCTTATGAGATCGGTTTGAAGAGCCGCTTCTTCGGCGATGCGCTGCAAACCTCCATCGCGTTGTTCCGCATCGAGCAGGACAATGTCGGCCAGGTCGGGGATGTGGTTATCGGTCCCAACGGTCCGCAACAAACCTATATCGCGGCCAAAGGGGTGACCAGCAAGGGCTTCGAGCTGGAAGCGACCGGCCAGCCGCTTCCGGGCTGGAACGTCAACGCCAGCTACAGCCAGTTCAAGGCGAAGGATGGCGATGGCATCCCCGCGAACACGGATCAGCCGCGCAAGCTGCTGAAGATATTCACCACTTACGACCTGCCGGGCGCGCTCGCCGGGCTGACCGTCGGCGGTGGCATCAATTATCGCAGCAAGGCCTATTCGGAAGGGCTGAACCCCGTCACGGCCGCGCCCTTCCGCTTCCAGCAGGACGGCTATACGCTGGTCAGCCTGATGGCGCGCTATGCGGTGACCGAGCAGTTGCAGCTTCAGGCCAATGTCGAAAATCTGTTCGACAAGAAATATTACAGCCAGATGGGTTTCTTCAGCCAATATCGCTACGGCGCGCCGCGCAACTTCACGATCAGCGCAAATTACAAGTTCTGACGATTGGAGACGGGACGCGCCGCACGAACGGCGCGTCCCGTCGGATTGTGGGATTGGCCATCCTTCGACGGCGAGAGCGGTCCGGCGTGACTTAATCGCTGGCCGATCCCGTCATGGCTCCGCCTGGACCGGCACGATCAGCCCATTGCCGAAAGACAGCGTGAATATCGCGCCCCCGTCGGGATCGTTGGCGGCGCTCACGCCAATCCCGCTTGCCTCCGCAAATCCCTTGACGATGGCAAGGCCAAGACCGCTTCCGCCGCGCCTGTCTCCACCCGCGCCTTGCGCGAACGTCTCGAATATCGCGGCCTCGGTTCCCGGCTTCAGGCCCGCCCCCCGATCCCGCACCGTCAACAGGATCGCTTCGGAAGTGCGCCGCGCCGCTATCGTGATCGGCCCCGTGCTCCCGCCATGTTGAACGGCATTGGCCAGCAGGTTGATCAGAATATGGTGCAGCAGGCGCGCGTCCGCCCGCACCAGCGGCAGATTGGCCGGCACCTTGAAGTCGATATGATGGCCGCGCAGCATGTCCTTGAGGTCGTGCACGGCGTTGGCGACGGCATCGGTCAGGTCGATGGGCTCTGGCGCAAGATTCAACGCCCCCGCATCGAGGCGGACCATATCCACCAGATTGTCGAGGAACCGCCGCAGTCTCGCCAACTCCGCGCGGGCCAGCGGCAGCGCGGCGGCGTCGGGATGCTCGACCCCGATCGCCTCGATCGCGCCGGTGACGCCGGTGAGCGGCGTCCGCAGATCGTGGCCGATCGATGACAACAGGGCGGCGCGCAGCCGGTCGCGTTCCTTGAGCACCGAAATGCTGCGCATCTCATCTTCCAGATGCAGCCGTTCATGGGCTAGTGCCGCCTGACTGACCAGCGTCGAGAGCAGGACGGCCCGGTCGGCGGGCACCGGATCGCGGCCATCGTCACGCGCGACGCCCAGCACCGCAAGCACGCCGAGCGATGTCTTGAGCGGATGGAATTGCCAATCCGCCGCTGGCAGCGTCGCGCTCCCCGATCCGGCCAGTTCGCCGCGATTCCAGGCCCAATCGGCCGCCGCCTGATCCAGCGGGCCAAGCGTCGCCTCCTCCGGCCGGGTGGCGACCGGAAGCAGCTTCCCATTCTGTCCGGCGAGCAACATGCAGCGGACTTCCAGCAGCCGGGACACTTCCTCGCACACCGCCTCCGCCGTCGCCGTGCGATCGGAAGCCCGCGCCAGAGTCTGGGAAAAAGCCGCCAGCGCCGCGCTTTCCTGGGCGCTGCGCACGCCCAGCCTCGCCCTCGTTCTCAACCGCCCGGTCAGATTGCTGGAGAAGGCGGCGACGCCGGTCAGGATCAGCATGGTGAGGACGCTTTGCGGGTCCGCGATCGTGAACGTCCAGGTCGGCGCGAGAAAGAAGAAATTGAACGCGAGGGCAGCGGCGAAACTGGTGACCAGACCCGGCCGCAAGCCGTAGAGGCTGGCGGCGACGATGACCGGAACGAGATAGAGGAGATCGATGGCGCCGGTGCCGATCCAGGGCCGCGCCAATATGGCCAATAACGTAGTGCCCGCGACCATCAGCGCGATAGCGGCATAGCTTCGGGGACGTCCCCAGCCCCTGAGCAGCGTTCGCACCGGATCCGATGACGCTCCGCCTTCCGCCACCGAAGGGATGACATGCACGGCGACGCCTTGCGCGCCCTTGACGAGCGCATCGACCACCGATCCGTGGCGCAATTCGAACCACCAGTGCCGCTGCGACTTCCCAAGCACGATCTGGGTGGCGCGCATCCCTTCGATCTGGCTGCGCAGACCGGCGACGACTGTTTCCGCGGGGACGGTCGCGATGGTGGCGCCCAACGTCGCCGCCAACGCGAGTGAAGCGGCGACGCGCCGCTTTGCCGCTTCGTCGAAACTCTCGCTGCGCGGCGTTTCGACATGCACCGCCATCCAGGGCGCGCGCAGGGCGTCGGCAAGCCGCTTGGCGGTCCTGACCAATGTGTCCGATCCCGGCTGTTCGCTGACGGTGACGAGGATGCGATCACCTGCGCCGAACGTGCCGGGCAACGCTGTGGCGTCCAGTTCCTGCAACATCTGGCGGTCGATGCTGAGGGCCGCCCGGCGAAGCGCCATCTCGCGCAACGCGGACAGGTTCGGCTTGGAAAAGAAATGGCCAAGCGCGCGGGAAGCCTCTTGCGGCACATAGACCTTGCCTTCCTTCAGCCTGTCGATCAGCTCATCGGGCGGCAGGTCGACGACCATGATCTCGGCATTCTCGAACACGCTGTCAGGCACGGTTTCGCGTACGCGGACACGCGTGAAGCTGGCCACTACATCGTTGAGGCTTTCGACATGCTGGATATTGAGCGTGGTGTAGACGTCGATGCCCGCGTCCAGCAGTTCCTCGATGTCCTGCCACCTTTTAGGATGGCGGTTCCCTTCGACATTGCTGTGGGCATATTCGTCGACCAGCGCCAGCGCCGGTGCGCGGGCGAGCACGGCGTCCAGATCCATTTCCGTCAGGAAGCGGCCATGATATTCGATGCTACGGCGCGGGATGACCTCGAAAGGCTCCAGCAGCGCCTCGGTCTCGGCCCGGCCGTGCGTTTCGACCACCGCCACCACCACGTCCACGCCTTCGCGCAAGAGGGCGGCGCCTTCGGTCAGCATCGCGAAGGTCTTGCCGACGCCGGGGGCGGCGCCGAGAAATATCTTGAGCTGTCCGCGCTCTTCACGCCGGGCCTGACGCAGCAGGGCTTCCGGCGAGGGGCGCTTCGCATTGTCGGGATGATCGGACATGACGCAATGCTTACGCTCGCTTGCTTTCCGGCACCATGCGCGATCCGCCCGACTTAATGCGGATTTAATGCGCTGGCGCATTTTCGCCCGCGAAACTTAATCCGCGTGAGGCGTAGGCAAGCCTGACAGCGCCCGACTCCACGGATGCGCTTCCTGAAGGATCTGCCATGTCCGATCTCTTGTGGCTTGGGCTGCTCGCCGGGCTGTTCGCCCTGACGCTCGCTTATGCCAAGCTCTGCGACGAAGCCTGAGGCCATGCCCTCGCCCCTCCTCATCGCGGGCATCGTCGCCCTCGCCCTCCTCTTCTATCTCGTCGTCGTGCTCCTGCGGCCCGAACGCTTCTGACCGGAGCCATACACCATGACCATAGCAGGCTGGGCATTGATCCTGCTCTTCACCTTCCTCACCTTCGCGCTGGCCAAGCCGATGGGGCTTTGGCTCTTCGCCCTCTACGAAGGCCGCGCGACGCCGCTGCACCGGTTGCTCGGCCCGGTGGAGCGGAGCTTCTACCGAATGGCGGGGGTCGATCCGTCGGAGGAGCAGGGTTGGCGGCGCTACGCCGTCCACATGCTCCTGTTCAATCTGGCGCTGTTGCTGTTCACCTATGCGGTGCTGCGCCTGCAAGCCGTTCTCCCGCTCAACCCGCGCGGTTTTGCCGGGGTCGGCGCGGACGGCGCGTTCAATACCGCCGTCAGCTTCACCACCAACACCAACTGGCAATGGTATGCGGGCGAAACGACGCTCTCGAATCTGAGCCAGATGCTCGGCCTCACCATCCATAATTTCCTGTCGGCCTCGACCGGCATCGCCATCGCCTTCGCCCTGTTCCGGGGTTTGGCGCGGCGCGAGGCGAAAGGCGTGGGCAATTTCTGGGCCGATATGACGCGCGTGACGCTTTACCTCCTGCTGCCGGTGTGCATCGTCTACGCGCTGTTCCTGATCGCCAGCGGGGTGCCGCAGACGCTCGCCGCGTCGGTGAACGCGACGACGCTGGAAGGCGCGCGGCAGACCATCGCCCTTGGACCTGTCGCCAGCCAGGAAGCGATCAAGATGCTCGGCACCAATGGCGGGGGCTTCTTCAACGCCAACAGCGCGCATCCGTTCGAAAATCCCACCGCGCTCACCAACCTGGTCCAGATGCTGTCGATCTTCGCGATCGGCGCTGGCCTGACCTATACTTTCGGCAAGGCGGTGAAGGACAGCCGGCAGGGCTGGACCATCCTGACGGCCATGATCATCCTGTTCCTCGCCGGCGCGGCTGTGACCTATTGGCAGGAAGCGGCAGGCAATCCCGTCCTGCACCAACTCGGGCTGGCAGGCGGCAATATGGAGGGCAAGGAAGTCCGCTTCGGCATCGCGGCCTCCGCCCTGTTCGCCGTCGTCACCACGGCGGCATCCTGCGGCGCGGTCAACGCCATGCATGACAGCTTCACCGCGCTGGGCGGCATGATCCCCCTGTTCAACATGCAGCTTGGCGAAGTCGTGGTGGGCGGGGTCGGCGCGGGCATATATGGCTTCCTGCTCTTCGCCATCCTCGCCGTGTTCGTCGCGGGGCTGATGGTCGGCCGCACGCCTGAATATGCAGGCAAGAAGATCGAGGCGCGCGAGGTCAAGCTGGCCGTGCTCGCCATCGCCGTGCTGCCGATGTGCATATTGGGGCTGACCGCCCTGTCGGCCGTGCTGCCCGCCGGGCTGGCCGGGCCGCTGAACAAGGGTCCGCACGGTTTTTCCGAAATCCTCTATGCCTATGCATCGGGCACGGGGAATAACGGGTCGGCCTTTGCGGGGCTGACGGCGGGCACGCCCTTCTACAACGGCCTGCTCGGCATCGCCATGTGGTTGGGGCGGTTCTTCATCATCGTGCCGGTGCTCGCCATTGCCGGAAGCCTTGCCGCCAAACGCCATACGCCAGCCACCGCCGGCTCCTTCCCCACCACGGGCGGGCTGTGGGTCGGCCTGCTGGTCGGCATCATCCTGATCCTGGGAGGCCTCACCTTCCTGCCCAGCCTGGCCCTCGGTCCCGTCGCCGACCATCTGGCGATGATCCACAACCAGCTTTTCTGACGGATACCCCCATGAGCAATCCTTCCTCCCTGTTCAGCGCCGCGCTGGTCCTCCCCGCGATGGGCGACGCCTTCCGCAAGCTCCGTCCGCGCGAACTGATCCGCAATCCGGTGATGTTCGTGACCGCCTGCGTCGCGGCGCTGCTCACCCTCCTCCTCATTCTGGGCGAGCCGGGCCTGATGCCGGGCTTCCAGATACAGCTTGTCCTGTGGCTCTGGCTGACGGTGCTGTTCGGCACCTTCGCCGAGGCCCTGGCCGAAGGCCGGGGCCGCGCGCAGGCGGCGTCACTCCGCGCCACCAAGGCGGAACTCAAGGCGAAGCGGATGCTGGGCGTCGGCGACACCTGGGAACTCGTTCCCGCCACCCAGCTTGAAAAGGACGAGATCGTGCTGGTCGAAACGGGCGATCTGATCCCCGCCGACGGCGAGGTGATCGAAGGGGTCGCGTCCGTCAACGAAGCCGCGATCACCGGGGAAAGCGCGCCCGTCATCCGCGAGGCGGGCGGCGACCGCTCCGCCGTGACGGCGGGCACCCGCGTCATTTCCGACCGGATCAAGGTGCGCGTCACGGCCGAACCAGGGCAAGGCTTCCTCGACCGGATGATCGCGCTGGTGGAAGGGGCCGAACGCCGCAAGACGCCCAATGAGGTGGCGCTCACCATATTGCTGGTCGGCCTCACCATCATCTTCCTGATCGCGGTGGCGACGATACCGGGATTCGCATCCTATGCGGGCGGCGCGGTGCCGGTGGCGCTCCTCGCCGCGCTGCTCATCACGCTGATCCCGACGACCATCGCCGCGCTGCTTTCCGCCATCGGCATCGCGGGCATGGACCGGCTCGTCCGCTTCAACGTGCTCGCCAAGTCGGGCCGCGCGGTCGAGGCGGCGGGCGACGTGGACGTGCTGCTGCTCGACAAGACGGGGACCATCACCATCGGCGACCGGCAGGCGAGCGAGTTCCTGCCGCTTACGGGCGTCGAGGTCGATACGCTGGCCGAAGCCGCGCTGCTTTCCAGCCTTGCCGACGAAACGCCCGAGGGCCGCTCCATCGTGGCGCTGGCGCGGGAACGGCACGCCGTCCGCATTGCCGCCCTCGCCGCCGGTTCGGAGATCATCCCCTTTTCGGCGCAGACACGGCTGTCGGGTGTGCGGATCGCGGGCGCGCTGATCCGGAAAGGGGCGGTCGATTCCGTCCTCAAGGCGCATGGGCAGGCCGGTGACAGCCGGGCGGTGCAGGAATTGAAGCACATCACCGATGAGATCGCGCGGAGCGGCGGCACCCCCCTTGCTGTCGTGCGGGACGGGCGGCTGTTGGGCGCCGTCCATCTGAAAGACGTGGTGAAGGCGGGCATCCGCGAACGCTTCGGCGAACTGCGGAAAATGGGCATTCGCACGGTGATGATCACCGGGGACAATCCGCTGACCGCCGCCGCCATCGCGGCCGAGGCGGGCGTGGACGACTTCCTTGCGCAGGCGACGCCGGAGGACAAGCTGGACCTGATCCGGCGCGAGCAGGCCGAAGGCAGGCTGGTCGCCATGTGCGGCGACGGCACCAACGACGCGCCCGCGCTGGCGCAGGCCGATGTCGGCGTGGCGATGAACACCGGCACGCAGGCGGCGCGCGAGGCGGGCAATATGGTCGATCTGGACAGCGATCCGACCAAGCTGATCGAGATCGTCGGCCTCGGCAAGCAATTGCTGATGACGCGCGGCGCGCTCACCACCTTCTCGGTCGCCAACGACGTGGCCAAATATTTCGCGATCATCCCGGCGATCTTCGTCGCGCTCTATCCGGGCCTGGGCGTGCTCAACGTCATGGGACTGGCGACGCCGCAAAGCGCCGTGCTGTCCGCGATCATCTTCAACGCGCTCATCATCCCGCTGCTGGTGCCGCTTGCGCTCAAGGGCGTGCGTTACCGGCCGATGGCCGCGGGGCCGCTGCTCGCGCGCAACCTCTCCATCTACGGCCTTGGCGGGCTGGTCGCGCCCTTTGCGGGGATCAAGCTGATCGACCTTGCCGTGTCCGGCCTCCATCTCGCCTGAGGAACCGTTCTCATGCTTTCCGACCTTCGCTCCGCATTGCGCCCCGCGCTTATATTCACCCTGCTCTTCGCCCTGCTGCTCGGCCTTGCCTATCCGCTGGCGCTCACCGGCATCGGCCAGACGCTCTTCCCCCGGCAGGCGAACGGCAGCCTTCTGCGCGAAGGCGGGCGGGTGGCCGGTTCCACGCTCATCGGCCAGACCTTCGTCAGCGATCTTTATTTCCATGGACGCCCCTCCGCCGCCGGAGCGAACGGCTATGACGCCGCGGCGTCGGCCGGATCGAACCTCGGCCCCGCCAGCAAGGCGCTGGCCGACCGTGTTCGCGGGGATGTCGAAGCCTTTATCGCCACCGCACCGGGTCGCAATGTTCCATCCGATCTGGTGACGACCTCCGCCTCGGGACTCGATCCCCATATCAGTCCCGAGGCGGCCTTGTATCAGGCCGATCGCATCGCCAGGGCGCGGCGCCTGCCAGTGGATCAGGTGCGCGCCTTGGTCCGCGCGCAAGCCGAATATCCCCTTCTGGGCTTTATCGGCGAGCCCCGCGTCAATGTTCTCGCGCTCAATCTGGCACTCGACCGGGAGGCGAAGCGTCCCTAATCTCAAGCCATGGCATCGACCGCGAAAATCCTGATTGTCGAAGATGATGCCCATATTCGGCGGTTGTTGCGCGCGGCGGTTCAACGCGCCGGGCACGGCGTCGTGGAAGCGACGAACGCGCGCGAGGGATTGTCTCTGCTGGACATCGAGAAACCCGACGTGGTTCTGCTCGACCTTGGCCTTCCCGACCGGGACGGGCTGGAATTGATCCAGCCGATGCGCAGCCGGTCGAATGCAAGGCTGATCGTCATTTCGGCGCGGGAGGAAACCGCGGAGAAGGTGGCCGCCCTCGATCTGGGCGCGGACGATTATCTGACCAAGCCGTTCGACACGGAGGAATTGCTGGCCCGCATCCGCACGGCCATGCGCCATCGGGAACCCGGCAATGACATGGAGCGCGTGATCGAGACGGGCGACGTGCGGATCGACCTCGCGCATCGCCGGGTGGAGCGGGCAGGCGAGGATATTCATCTGACGCCCAAGGAATATGGCGTGCTTTCCGAGCTGAGCCGCCGCCCCGACCGGGTCGTGAGCCATGCGCAACTGCTTCGCGCGGTCTGGGGTCCCGCGCAGGAGGACCGCGTCGATTATCTTCGCATCGCGGTGCGCGGCCTGCGCCAGAAACTGGAAAAAGATCCCTCGCGGCCTCGCCTGATCGTGAATGAGCTGGCGGTGGGCTACCGATTGTCCCTGCGGGGATGTAGCTGATCTGGAGATGAGCGGCATGTCCGGCTTCGCCCCTTTGCACAGGCGTTGCGCACCAGAAAATTAATGTTATAACGTATCTCGAATCGAGAAGGATGTCTTTTCCGGCTCGGTCGAACGCGCGCGCCAACCGGCGCAATGGCGGACCATCCAACGGATTTTCGGGGGGAAAGTGAGAAAGCTGCAATTCATTGCATTGTCGGCGCTTGCCATGTCGCAAGCCGCCCATGCCGCGGAACAGGATCGCCCGGCGCGCAGCCGCGCCGAGCAGCGTCAGGCCATTGACGGCTCCACCATCGTGGTGACCGCCACCCGTTCGTCCCAGCCGATCATGGACGCGCCCGCCAGCATGTCGGTCGTGACAGGCACCGAACTGCGCCGCAGGCCGGTGCAGGATCTGGCCGAAGCGTTGGAGAATGAGCCGGGCCTCACCATCAACGGCGTCGGCATGACGCGGCGCGGCATTTCCATCCGGGGCATGTCGAACGAGCATCTTCTGACGCTGGTCGACGGGCGGCGGATCAGCGATTCCGCGTCGAACATGGCGCATGTCGATTTCGACCTCGGCTGGGTGCCCAGCATCGCCATCGACCGGATCGAAGTGGTGCGCGGTCCCCTTTCCGCCCTTTACGGATCGGAAGCACTGGCGGGCGTGGTCAACGTCATCACCCGTCGCCCGGAAGACAGGCTGGAGGCAAGCGCCCTTTCCATGCTGGGCTTCCGCGACGGCCATGGCGGCAACACGGCGCAGCTTTCGGCGCTGATCGGCGGGCCGATCATCCGCGACAATTTCGGCGTCGTCGCCTGGGGCGAGTGGCGCAAGCGATCCCGCACGCCAAGCCGGGAAGACCCGCGCCAGAGCGAGCTTGAGGGGCGCGACGCGCTGAGCGGCAGCATCATCGCCTGGTGGAAGCCAGCGCCGGGCCAGCGGATCGAGATCGGCCAGGCGGCCATAGACGACGACCGGGCGCGGGATACCGTCACCACGGCCGCGCCCATCGTCTATTATCGCTATGAGGATCATGTCACGCGCGCGCAGACCCATGGCACCTATACGGGCACATGGGACTGGGGCGAGGTGCAGGCGCGCGCCTATCGTTCCGTGCTGAAGCGGGTGAACGAGCGCGATCAGGGTCAGGAACCGACGCAGCCGACCAAGGCGGTCGATTTCGTGGCCGACGGACGGGTGACCGTGAACCTCTTCACCGGCAATCGCCTGACCGTGGGCGCGGAACACCGCAACGAGGCGCTGCACGACCGCACCGTCAACAGCCGGGGCCGGTCCAGCATCAATCACGACGCGCTTTTCGTGCAGGACGAATGGGCGTTCGGCGACATCGGATCGTTGACCGTGGGCAGCCGTTTCGATCATCATCCGGCCTATGGCTGGCAGTCGAGTCCCCGCGCCTATCTGACGTTGAAGCCGGTCGAGGGGCTGGTGCTGCGCGGCGGCGTGGGGAAGGCGTTCAAGGCCCCCAGCCTCAAGCAGCTTTCGCTGGGTTATATCACCGTCGCGGCGGGCGGACGCTTCATCATCACCGGCAACCCCGACCTGAAGCCGGAAACCAGCACCGCCTATGAATTGGGCGCCACCTATTATGGCGGGACCTGGCATGTCGGCGCGACGCTGTTCCAGAGCGACCTCAGAGGACTGGTCCAGACCATCTGCGTGGAGAATTGCGGCATTCGCGGGCGCGAGCGGCGCGCTTATGTGAATGTCGACAAGGCGCGCATCCGGGGCGTGGAGTTGAACGCCGAATGGATGCCGGTCGAAAGCCTGTCGCTGACGGCCAGCTACACCTATGTCGATCCGCAGGACCTGTCGAATGATCGGGAACTGGCCGAGCGGCCCAATCACAGCGTGAAATGGGGCATCGCGTGGGAGCCGCTGGCGGGCAGCAGCGTGAACCTGCGCGGCCGCTATATCGGCAGGCAGACCATCTATCAGAACAGCGTGCCGGTGCGCCTGAAGGGCTATGACCTCTGGTCGGCGGACCTCAGCCATATGATCGACGACCGGCTGACGCTGAAGGCGGGCGTCGACAATATCTTCAAGAAACGGCTGGCGGAGGATTCCGCGCTCTACAGCTATGCCGAGCCGGGGCGCATCTTCTTCATCGGGCTGGGCGCGGCTTTCTGAACCATGCGTTATTGGATGGCCCTGCTTTTCTGCCTGCTGACACTGCCCATCCCGGCCCGCGCCACGGAGCCGCCGCTGGTCCGCATCGTCAGCACCGATTTCGTGCTGCCCGCCAAATTCGCCCGGCTGGCGCAATGGGCGGCGGCGGAGGGCTATCGGATCGACTGGCGCTATGCCGAGGCGCTGGAGGGAACGGACGTGACACAGGGCGTTGCGCTGCTGGTCTTCGACGGGCCGCGACCCAGCGACAAAGCGGCCATCGAAAAGGCGGTCGGACCTTTCGACCGGCTCGCGACGCCATGGCTCGGCATCGGCGGCGGACCGCCCGCTTTCGGGCATCTGCCGCCTGATGCGGCGCGGCGGCTGATCGCCTATTATGCGGGAGGCGGGGAAGCCAATCTCCGGGCGTTCGTCAAGGCGGTGCCGCTGGCGCTGGCAGGCCGGAGCCTCGATGGCCTCCCTCCCCCGCGTCCCTTGCCGGGCACGGGCCTCTATCATCCCGATGCGCCTGCTCCCTTCGCGACGGCGGAGGCGTTTCGCGACTGGGCGGCATCCCGTGGGGCCAAGCCCGTCGTCGCCTTCGCCATTTCCGAAGGGCAGATACGCGACATGCAGACCGCCATGCTCGAAGCGCTGGCGAAAAGCGTGGAGGCCCATGGCCTGACGCCTGCCTTCTTCTGGTATGACGAGCGCGATCCGCAGGCCTTGACCGAAATCGTCCGGCCGTTGGAGGCGCAGGCGCTGGTCAACCTCACCCACATGCAGAATGGCGAGGCGCGGGCGGCGGAGTTCGCCACGCTCGACATTCCCGTGCTGCAAGGGACGGCCGAGCGTTCCCTGACCCCGGATCAATGGCGCGCGGCGACGACCGGCATTTCGGGCGGATCGGCGGCGGTGATGCTGAGCGTGCCGGAAGCTTGGGGCGTATCCGACCCCATCATGCTGTCCGCCGTCGAACAGGGCGCGCCCGCGCCGATCCCGGAACAGATCGAACTGATGGCGGCGAAGCTGGCGCGGCTGGTGGCGCTGCGCACGAAAGCCGCCCATGACAAGCATGTCGCCCTATTCTTCTGGAACTATCCGGTGGGGGAGAAGAATCTCGCCGCCTCCAACCTCAACCTGCCGCAGAGCCTCGCGAAGCTGACGCGCGATCTGGCGGGGGCGGGCTATGACGTGCGGGAGGAGGATGAACAGACGATCATCGCGGCGGGGCAGGCCATGCTGGGCGGGCTTTACCGCCCGGAGACGCTGGACGCGCTGCTGGCGCGGGGGCTGGCGGTGAAGCTGCCGCTTTCCGCCTACAGGCAATGGCTCGCGACCCTGCCCGCCGCGCGCCGGGACGAGATCGCCGACCGCTGGGGCGGGCCGGAGGCCAGCCCCGCCGTGCGCGGCGACAGCTTCATCATCCCCCGCTTCGCGCTGGGCAAGCTCGCCATCCTGCCGCAGCCTCCGCGCGGCGGCGATCCGGCCAAAAGCTATCATGACCAGAAGACACCGCCCGATCACCGCTATCTCGCCACCTATCTTTGGGCGCGGACCGGCGGTCAGGCCGACGCGATCATCCATTTCGGCACCCATGGCACGCAGGAATGGACGCCGGGCAAGGATCGCGGCCTGTGGGCGGGGGACTATCCCTTCCTGCTGCTGGGCGACGTGCCGGTCTTCTATCCCTATATCCAGGACAATGTGGCAGAGGCGATCCAGGCGCGACGCAGGGGCCGCGCCGTCACCATCAGCCACCAGACGCCCGCCTTCGCACCGTCCGGCCTCTATGACGAATTGCGCGACATCCATGCGCTGATCCATCAATATGCCCAGCTTGAAGAAGGGCCGGTGCGCGACCGGGTGGCGGCGCAGATCCTTGCGCAAGCGAAGGGTGCGCATCTCGATGCCGATCTGGGCTGGGACGATGCCGCGATCGCCCGCGACTTCACCGGCTATTACACGGCGCTGCACGACCATCTGCACCAGTTGGCGCGCGCCTCCATCCCGCTCGGATTGCATATTTTCGGCGAGGCGGCGGAGCCGGGCGACCGCCTTGTCACCGTGATGCAGCAATTAGGGCCGGATTATCTCAAGGCGCTGGCGCTCGACCCCAATGAAGCCTTTGCGGAGGATTATTCCGACATCCGCAAGGGCGCCCCCTATCGCACGTTGGAACGCTATCTGCGGGATGGGGAGGACATCGCTTCCATCCCCGACCTCGCGCTGCGCGCCCAGATGGAGCGCGCCGCTGCCTATGACCGCAATCTCGCCGAAACCGGGGAGACGGAAGCATTGCTGGCGGGGCTGGCCGGACGTTTCGTGAGGCCCGGCCCCGGCGGCGACCCCGTCCGTAATCCCGATGTGCCGAGCGGACGCAATCTCTTCGCCTTCGAAGCGGAGAAGGTGCCTTCACAGGCGGCCTATGAGGAAGGCGGCAAGGCGCTCGACCGGCTGATCGCCGCCTATAAGGAAAAACATGGCGGAGCCGCGCCGCAAAAGCTCGCTTTCTCCATGTTCTCCGGCGAGACGGTCCGCACGCTGGGCATTGGCGAAGGGCAGATATTGCATGCGCTGGGCCTGCGCCCCGTCTGGGGACGCGGCGGGCGGGTGGAGCGGCTGGAGATCGTGCCGCTCAGCGAGTTGGGACGACCGCGCATCGATGTGGTGATGCAGCCCACCAGCGTCTATCGCGACCAGTTCGACGCCTTCATGCGCCTGCTGGCGGACGGCATCGACCGCGTCGCCGCATTGGACGAAAGCACCGGACCCGCCGCCCATGCGCGGGCGCTGGAAAAGACGCTGATCGCGCGCGGGATCGACCCGGAACGCGCCCGCGCCCTTTCCCGCCTGCGCATCTTCACCAATGCGCCCGGCGATTATGGCACGGGCCTGCCCGACCAGATCGTCAAGGGCAAGGATTGGAAGGAGGAGAAGGACCTCGCCGATCCGTTCCTCGCGCGGATGCGCTATGCCTATGGCGCGCGCGACTGGGGGCTGTCGCTGGACGGCGTCAATCTTTTCGCCGAGCAATTGCATGGCGTCGACGCGGCGGTGCTGATGCGCTCGTCCAACCTGCATGGGCTCATGTCGACCGATCATCCGTTCGAGCATCTGGGCGGCCTGTCGCTCGCGATCCGCGCGGTGACGGGCAAGAGGCCTGACCTCTTCGTCACCGACATGCGCGGCGGCGATGCGCGCGTCGTCACCGCCGGGGCGTTCCTCTCCGACGAGTTGCGGGGGCGCTATCTCAATCCGCAATGGATTCGCGCGATGCAGGCGGAAGGCTATGCCGGGGCCAACGCCATGGCGGGCATCGTCAACAATCTCTGGGGTTGGCAAGTCGCCGACCCGGACAGCGTGCGCGCCGACCAGTGGCAGGCGATGCACGACACCTATGTCCGCGACGCGCGCAAGCTGGGCCTCGACCGCTTTTTCAAGGCGGTGCATCCCAGCGCGCAGCTTCAGATCGTCGAGCGGATGCTCGAAGCGGTAACGCGCGACTATTGGCGGCCCGACGCCGCCACGCGCCGGTCGCTGGAACAGCGCCGCGCGGAATTGCAGGCCGCCGTCGCGGCGGACGAGCGCGCTTCGGCGCGGAAGCTCACGGCGGAAGGCTTCGGCCTCGCGCCAGTGCGGAGCCCGGCGCAAGCCGCCGCAAGACCGCAAGCCGCACCGCCCGCGCCTGCTCCGCCCGCTCCCCCGGCGGGCCGCATCCTCGCGCGGCAACTGCCTCCACCGCCCGCCGCATTGCCCTCCATGCGCGGACAGCTTCCGGCACTGGCCGCGATCCTCCTCCTGTTCCTCACCGGCGTGCTGCTCGAAGCGGGCGGCCGCCGTTCCTCCAGCCTTGGGAAAGTCCTCCATGCCCGCGCTTGAAGCGACCCTTTACGATGCCTCCCGCCTGTTTCTCGTGCCTGTGATCCTGCTGATCCTCGCGGCGCTGGCCTTCGCGCTTGTCAGCCTCGGCCGCTTCGCGCTGGAGGCGGGCGCGCGGCGCGCGGGCCGTCCGGGCCGGCCGCTCGCTGCGCACCGACGCCGCACTGGCTGCGCCACCGACGATCTCGAACTGCTCATCATGCGCCGTCTGGAATGGCTGCGCATCGTCTCGCGCAGCGCGCCGATGCTGGGGCTGGTCGCGACGATGATCCCGATGGGCCCCGCGCTGCTGGCATTGGGCAGCAATGACGGCGCGGCGGTGGGCAAAAACCTGGTCGTCGCCTTTTCTTCCGTGATTCTCGCGCTGGTCGCAGCCTCCATTTCCTTCTTCGTCTACACCATCCGGCGGCGCTGGCTGCTGGAGGAATTGCGGACCATCGAGCTTGGCGCGGAGATGGGCTGATGCGTTTTCTCGAAGATGATGAAGCCGACGATCCGATCCTTTCGGTGGTCAATCTGGTCGACCTGTTCCTGGTGATCTGCGCGGTGCTGATGGTCCTCATCGCCCGCAATCCGCTCAATCCCTTCCAGTCGAAAAATGTCGTGGTCGTCGAAAATCCGGGGAAGGAGAATATGACGATCACAATCAAGGACGGCGAGAAGCTGGAACGCTACAGTTCGACCGACCGCGTGGGTCAGGGCGGGGGCGTGAAGGCCGGGACGACCTATCGCCTGCCCGGCGGCGATCTTGTCTATGTGCCGGAATGAGCGATGACCATAGGGGTGCGCGTGAGATCGCATGTGGCGTCGTTCCGTCCATTCCGCCGCCTCTAATGTTCTATCCGCAACGGCTGGTTCCCCGACCCAATCCCGTCACATCGCCAGCCAGAAATGCCCCTTGGCGTGCGCTACATGCCTAGGGCCGATCGACATTCAGGATTCCCAAAGGGCGTAAGTGCTGATTCATAGGGTTCCGCGATTGAGCGGAGGCTATGGATGGGCGTGAAGCGATAT
>JASGDV010000009.1:0-17020 GCA_049841255.1 Sphingobium sp. | reverse complement strand
CTCCGCTCAATCGCGGAACCCTATGAATCAGCACTTACGCCCTTTGGGAATCCTGAATGTCGATCGGCCCTAGGGCTGTAGAACGGTTACTAGGTTAATCCTGACAGGAGGATAAGCAGTTGCTTTTATCGCTTCTGATCGCAGCTGCGGCAACGCCATTGGCGCCCCCTAAAACGGTCAACCACAAGGTTGAGATCGACGGCAAGACTTATCGTGTCGAAGTGAAGGGCAGAACGGTGGAGGTGTTCGACAAGTCTGCCTTCACCAAGCGTTCTCCAGAAGCCGGTTTACGCCTCAAGGCTGCCGTGCGCCTCGCCACAGGCTGCGAGATAACGGAGGAATATTGGGAGGCCGCTCATTTAGCAGGCATCCTTGAATGTTCAAAAAGCGGCGATGGGGAACAATAGGATAGCCCTTAAAGCGCGCAAACACGCCATAACGAAGCGCGATTGACCCATCCGGAATCCATCCGTCGCCTTGTGGAGAAGGGGTTGGGCGGGAAATAGTGTCATACGTCACTTGACACTTTCCGCACTGTCATGTATGGCATGACACATGGAAATCGAGAGCATCATCCATAAAGCACTGCGCAAGATGGTTGAAACTGGCAACATCAAGGGCGTCATTGAACCACACCGCGTTCGCAATATGGTGCAGTTCATTGTGGACTCTGGCAGCTTCGATGAACTGGCCACACCGCCCAATTTCGGTTTCCATCCGCTAACCGGTGACCGCGCCGGAGTTTTTGCCATGACGGTAACGAAGAACTGGCGGATGACATTCACCAAGGTTGACGATCATGCCATCGCCAACCTCGATCTGGAGGACTACCACTGATGGGTATTCAGATGCACCCTTCGCTTCGTATCCCCGCCGGGGTCTGGCTCAAGGAAGAGATTGTCGAGCCTTACGGTTTCACGGTCACCGCCGTTGCTGAGCATCTCAAGGTGAGTCGCCAGAACATGAGCGCGCTGCTCAATGGTCGGGCGGGTCTGTCCGCTGAAATGGCGATCCGGTTTGAGAAGGCTTTCGGCATCAAGGCTGACACGCTTATGCGCATGCAGTCGGCATATGAACTCGCGCAGGCGCGTGGTCACGAGGGCGAGATTGACGTAAAGAGGCTTGAAATGGCCGCCTGATCCTCAGCTATTCGCCACGAACGTCTTCGGCCCCGCCGCGCTGGATTTATACGGACGCAGCCGATATAAGGCTGCGTGCACGATCCCGATAAGCCCTGCATAGCAGAAGAAATTCTTGCTAAGCTAATTCCTGCCCTTATTCGGTCGGGCACGGTCCACGAATCCGCGCCGCTCGCCAGCCTTGTAGGCCTCGACCTCGGCAAGGCCGCGCTTCAGGCTCTCAAAGTCCTCGTTCGTCACTTGCCTTTTCCTTTCTTCAATTCATTCTTCTGCGCGCCCGTCAGGTTGGCTTGCTTGCCTTTGGAGATGACCGTCAGCAGGAACACAGGTTCATTCTGGTTCGCATAACCCGATAATGCCCAATACGGTGAGACATCCGCCTGTTCCTGCTGGCTGCTGCGTTCCGCCGCTGCCCTTACCGAGTGGCGCAGAGAAGGATAGTCCACTGCCAGGGATGCCGACTGTCCCCCTCGGGCCTCGCTTTCCAAGGTTGAGCGTGGCTCCCGGCTTACCGATGGATGTGCTTATGCCACTCTTGCTGATGTTGAGCCGGACACCCGGAGCAATCCGAATGCTCTTCCTGAATCTGAACCCCATATCTTCCCCTCTGCAAGGGAAGCCTATTTCGGGCCAGCCACTGAGTCTAGGATATCCCTATGCGACCTCAAGCTTACGACGATGCGCGAGCAATTCCCGAGCGGCCTCCGCTAAGAAGCCGGACCTATTGCTCGCTACGCGATCAATGGCTGACACCAGCCCTTCATCGAGCGTGATGTTCAATCGGACGCTTTTTCCCGGAGCCTCAGCGCGTACGAGTACACGCGCAACTTCATCAACCTCTGGATCGCGTTCGAGGGCAGAAATATCACTCGCAGGGCCAAGCTCATCACCATGCTGGGCGGAAACCAGTAGGTGCCCAGTCAGCGCCTCTTCAGCATTCACGACCGCCTCGTTCACGCTATCGCCTGCCGAGGTCAAGCCGGGTAGATCGGGAAAGAAGACGCTAAATCCGTCTCCAGCCCGCTCCACGATGGCGGGATAAACAACGGTAGCCATACTCAACATCCTATTTGAGACGCATTCAACTGATACACACATATACACACCATTGACCGTTCCGTCAATAGGCATAGCCTAATTCGGCGGCTCCAATTCTGTGCCCCGGTTTCGAGTGGGTGAATGGGAAAGCGCGGAGTTCTGGCGGCGCGCTGCGATCATTGTCGCGCAAGACGAGGCCGCCAACGACAACATCGTTCCGCCGCGGAGGGCCTGACATGACCGATCGCCGCGCATTCCTCACCGGGCTTGCTCTCACGCCTGTCGTGATCGCTGCCCCTGCTGTCGCGCAAAAGCGGATTTGCAGTCCGCTGCGTCACCACTCCGCCATCGGGCCGTCCTGAAGGGTGGTGGCCGCAGATGTGCGGCTTTGGCGGCAAAGTCAAGCGCGCTCATGGGCCCGCGTCCCAAGAATCTGGCTCTGTCCCGCGTAAAGGCGCTTGGCGTGGGCTTTGCGCTGCTTTAGAGGTCCGGTGAACGTCTTGCTGTATTGCATTGTCAATACAGTTGTGCCAAGCGAGGAACCGTCGTGACCGAGCAGAATTTTTCATCGATGCGGACCGCCATGGTCGAAAGCCAGCTTCGCACCAGCGATGTGGACGATCCGCGCGTGATCGCCGTGATGGCCCGGGTGCCGCGGGAAGATTTCCTGCCCGCCGAGCGCCGGGCCATGGCCTATATCGATCGGGCCGTGCCGCTGTCGGGCGGACGCGCGCTCAACCCGCCGCTGGCGACGGGCCGGCTGCTCAAGGAAGCGCAGGTCGAAGCCGGGGACAAGGTGCTGCTGGTCGGTGCGGCCACCGGCTATAGCGCGGCGCTCCTCGTCGAACTGGGCGCGCTCGTCACCGCCGTCGAGGAGGAAGGCGGGCCGGAGATCGCGGTGCCGGGCGTGACTGTGGTGCGCAGGCCGCTCATCGCGGGCGCGGCGGACGGAGCGCCCTATGACGTGCTGTTCATCGACGGGGCGGTGCAGGATGTGCCGGCGGCTCTCGTCGCCCAGATCGCCGAAGGCGGGCGGGTCGTGACGGGCCTTGTCGAGCGCGGCGTCACGCGCCTGTGCAGCGGTCGCGTCGTGGCGGGCGCGTTGGGGCTTGTCCGGCTGGCGGACATCGAAATGGTGGTGTTGCCGGGCTTTGCCGCGCCGGAGCGCTTCACCTTCTGAAGAGACGGGAACTGATGACAGCAAGGCGACCTTCCCTCCGGCTCTGCGCCGCCACGGCTTTGCTGCTGGTTTCCTCGGCAATGACGGGCCCGGCCTTGGGCGAGACGTTGCAAGGCGCGCTCATCAAGGCCTATCGCTCCAACCCGACGCTGACGGGCGCGCGGGCGGGGCAGCGCGCGACGGACGAGAATGTGCCCATCCAGAAGGCAGCGGGGCGGCCGACGCTGGACGCGACGGGGAGTTATTCCGAAAGCATATTGAAGCCGACGATCAGCTTCACTTCGCCCCAGCGGACGGTGGACGCCAATGCGCAACTGAGCGTCCCGATTTATTCCGGCGGTTCCGTGCGGAACGGCGTCAAGGCGGCGAAGGTCCGTGTCGAGGCAGGGCAGGCCAATCTCCGCGGCACGGAAGCAAGCATCTTCTCGCAGGTTGTGGCCGCCTATATGGACGTGATCCGCGACAGCGCCATCGTGTCGCTGAACCGCGCCAATGTGAATGTGCTGGAAGTCAATTTGCAGGCGACGAACGACCGGTTTGAGGTCGGCGACGTGACGCGCACCGATGTCGCGCAGTCCGAATCGCGTCTGGCGCTCGCCCGTTCCGATTTGCAGACGGCTGAAGCGAACCTGATCGCCAGCCGAGAAAATTATGTCGCGCTGGTGGGGGAGTCTCCCGACGATCTGGAGCCGCCGCCCGCCTTGCCCGGCTTGCCTGATTCGCCTGCCGCGGCGGTTCAGGTGGCGCTCAACGACAATCCCGACATCCTTGCCGCGAAAAAGGCCGCTGACGCCGCCCGTTATGATGTGAAGGTGGCGAAGGCAGGCACATCGCCGCGCCTGTCGGCCTTCACGCAGGCGGGTTACACCAATTATCTGGATTCGCTGGAAAACAGCACCGGAAGCCAGATCAACAAGCAGGCGGCGGCGGGCGTCCAGCTCAGCGTCCCGCTCTATCAGGGCGGCGGACCCGGCGCGCGGGTGCGGCAGAGTCAGGCGCTCGAATCGCAGGCGATGGAACAGCAGATCGAGGTGGAGCGTAGCGTCATCGCCCAGACGCGCGCATCCTACGCCAGCTGGCAGGCCTCACTCCAGACCATCGCGTCCAGCCAGAAGGCGGTGGATGCCGCCAGCCTGTCGCTGGAAGGCGTGCGGGCGGAAAATTCGGTGGGCAGCCGGACGATCCTCGATATCCTCAATGCCGAACAGGAATCGCTCAACGCCCGCGTGGAACTGGTGTCCGCGCGGCGCAATGCCTATGTCGCGGGCTTCAGCCTGCTCGCCGCCATGGGCCATGCCGAGGCGCGCGATCTGGGGCTGGAGGGCGGCGCGCTCTATGACCCCATGGTCAATTATGACCGGGTGAAGGGTAAATGGTTCGACTGGGACTATGACCGCGCACCTACGCCACAGGCGACACGCACCGTTGACACGCCTGCCCAAAACGCCAATGTGGAGGTGGAAGCCGCGCAGCCTTGAGCTGGCGGGTTTATTCGCGCGGTCTTGAGAATGGGCAGGGCCGGGAAAAGCCTTTAAGGGACGTCCATGGGTGACATGAGCAAGGAACCCTCGATGGAAGAGATCCTCTCGTCCATCAAACGCATCATCGCCGAGGAAGGCGAGGAAGCCGTGCAACAGGCCGCGCCGCGCCGCAGCCGGGGCGAAGCCAAGGCTCCGGTGGAACTGGGCGTGCCTGCCCCGGCGATCGAGCCCGCCGTCGAGGAAGTGCTGGAACTGACCGATGAGGTCGGGATGGAGGACGAACCCATGCCCGTTTCCAGGCCTGCTGCCGATAATGCACCCGAAGCGCTGGATGGCGACGGCATCCTGTCGGTCGAAAGCGAAATCGCCGCGCGCCATTCGCTGTCGGCGCTTTCGTCCATGCTGGTGACGCCCAGGGAAGGCGGCGAGAACACTTTGGAAGGGCTGGTCCGCGCGATGCTGCGCCCGATGCTCAAGGAATGGCTGGACGCCCGCCTGCCCGCGTTGGTCGAGGATATGGTGGCGAAAGAAATCCAGCGCATCACCGGACGCTAGGTTTTTTTGGCCGTTAGCTATTGGTGTCGGTTTTCGCCTCACCATCCGTTCGGGCCGTTGGAATGAGCCATGTGTCTCGTTTCAATGTCGAAGACTGTCCTGCTCGACGCCTCGGCTCCGCTCTTGCCGCTACTGTGTTGCCGGCCTAATACCCTCTTATCATGGCGGCGTCGTTGGTGCCGCTCGATAGCAAGGGATATTTCATGAAACATCTATGGCTTGCCGGGCTTGCCGGGTTCGCATTGTCGCAGGTTCCCGCCGCCGCGCGGCCCTTCACGCCGAGCGATATGGTTGGGCTCAACCGCGTGTCCGCGCCGGTCGTGTCGCCGGACGGCAAATGGCTGGCCTATCAGCTTCGCACGACCGATCTGTCGGGCAATCGCGGGCGCACGGACCTCTATCTGCTCGACATCGGACGTAAGGGGCAGGTGCCCCGGATGATCGCCTCGGTGCCGGACAGGAATGAGGCGTCGCCCGCCTTTTCGGCGGATGGGGCGTCGCTCTATTTCCTGTCGAACGCGACCGGCGATGATCAGCTTTGGCGCGTCGCTCTGACCGGCGGGCAGGCGGAGCAGGTCAGCAAGGCCCCCGGCGGCATCTCCGGCTATCTGCTCAGTCCCGATGGGCAGAAGGTGGCGCTCTGGGCCGACCGGCCGGTCGGCGCGAAGACGCTGGACGACGTCAAGCCGACCGATCCGCCGGGCGCGGGGACGGGCCGCGTCTATGAGCAGCTTTTCGTGCGCCATTGGGACACATGGTCGGATGGCCAGCGTTCGCAGCTTTTCGTCATGCCGATTTCGGGCGGAAAGGCCGTGTCGGTGATGGGCGGCCTCGTTGGCGACAGCCCGTCCAAGCCCTTTGGCGGAGCCGAGGAAATCGCATGGAGCAAGGACGGCAAGACCCTGTTCTTCGCGCTGCGGGAGGCGGGGCGGATCGAACCGCTCTCGACCAACCTCGACATCTTCGCCGCCCCCGCCGACGGCAGCGCCGCGCCGGTCAACCTGACGGACGCCAATGACGCGACCGACACCATGCCCGCCATATCGCCCGATGGACAGTGGCTGGCCTATGCCGCGATGAAACGGCCGGGCTATGAGGCCGACCGGCAGGTCCTGATGCTCCGCAACATCGCGACCGGCGAGACCAAGGCGCTGACCGAAGATTGGGACCGATCCGTATCGTCGATCGCATGGGAAGCGGATGGCAAGGGCCTGCTCGTCACAGCCGACGATGTGCTGGATCATCCCGTCTTCCGCGTCGACGTGGCGAGCGGGAAGGTCACGCGCCTGACGCAGGCGGGTCATGTGGCGAGCGTCAATCCGCTGCCCGACGGTGGCTTCGTCTATGCGCTCGACAGCATCCAGTCGCCTGCCGATCTCTGGAAGATGCCCGCGAAGGGCAAGGCCGTGCGCCTCACCAGCGTCAATGCCGACAAGCTGGCGGGCGTCGATGACGTGTCCGTCCAGCGGTTCAGCTTCAAGGGCGCGAACGGCGACACCGTCTGGGGCCAGATCGTGAAGCCGAAAGGCGCGACGGGCAAGCTGCCGGTGGCTTTCCTCGTCCATGGCGGACCGCAGGGCAGCTTCAACGATTCATGGTCCTATCGCTGGAATCCCAAGGCGTTCGCGGCGCATGGCTATGCCGCCGTCATCGTCGATTTCCACGGCTCGACGGGTTACGGACAAGCCTTCACCGACAGCATCAACAGGGATTGGGGCGGAAAGCCTCTGGAAGACCTGAAACTGGGCCTCGCCGCCGCGGCCGCGAAGGACGCCAATGTGGACGCCGCCAACGCCTGCGCGCTCGGAGCCAGCTATGGCGGCTATATGATGAACTGGATCGCGGGCAACTGGCCGGACGGGTTCAAATGCCTCGTCCAGCATGACGGCGTGTTCGACGCCCGCGCCATGGCTTATGAGACCGAGGAGCTGTGGTTCGACGAATGGGAACATGGCGGCCCCTATTATGAAAAGCCGGAGGAGTTCGAGAAGTGGAACCCCGTCAACCATATCGCCGCATGGAAGACGCCGATGCTGGTCGTGACCGGCGAAAAGGATTTCCGCATCCCTTATACGCAGGGTCTGGCCGCCTTCACCGCGCTCCAGCGGCGGAACATCCCGTCCAAGCTGCTGGTCTTCCCGGACGAGAATCATTGGGTGCTCAAACCCCGCAACTCGCTGCAATGGTATGACGAGGCGCTGGACTGGCTCGACCGATGGACGCGCAAATAGCCTGACCGGCCGCCGCGATCCTGCTATCGTCCCGCCATCCCTGAAGAGGAGGACGGCATGACGATGGTGCTGGTCGCGGCGATCGCCTTTGTGGGCACGCATTTCCTTCTGTCGCATCCCTTGCGCGCGCCTCTGGTCGGGCGATGGGGGGAGAAGGGCTTTCTGGGCGTCTATTCGCTGGTGGCGGCGGTGACGCTGGTCTGGCTGATCCTCGCCTATCGCGCTTCGCCGTTGACGCCGATGCTGTGGCCGGTGGGCGACGGTCTGTGGATGGCCGTCACGCTGCTGATGCTGCTGGCGGCGATATTGCTGATGGGATCGCTGATCGGCAATCCCGCTCTGCCCGATCCCGAAGGCCGCCTGACGGTCCCGGCGCAGGCCAAGGGCGTCTATGCGATCACGCGCCATCCGATGATGTGGGCCTTCGCGCTGTGGGGCGTCGGCCATATCCTCGTCTATCCCGTGACGGCGAACATCATCCTCGCCCTGTCGATCATCCTGCTGGCGCTTGGCGGAGCCGCCCTGCAGGATCGCAAGAAGGAAGCGTTGCATCCCGAAAACTGGCGGCAATGGGAAGCGCGGACCAGCTATTGGCCCTTTGCCGCCATCGCCGCCGGGCGCGCATCGTTCGGGCGGTTCGGGATGCATACGCTGGCCGGAGGTCTGGTCGTCTGGCTGATCGCGACATGGGCGCACAAGCCGCTGTCCGGCTGGACGGCGGGCATCTGGCGCTGGATCGGCTGACGGTTTCGCTGGAATGAGCGCGAGAGGCGCATTAAGGCGCCTCTCCATGACCGAACTGCCCAAGACCTTCGACCCCGCCGCCATCGAGTCCCGCTGGTATGCCCATTGGGAAAGCAACGGCCTGTTCCGCCCGGAACGCCCCGGTGCCGAGCCGTTCACCATCGTGAACCCGCCGCCCAATGTGACGGGCAGCCTGCATATCGGCCATGCGCTCGACAACACCCTGCAGGACATCGTGATCCGTTATGAGCGGTTGCGCGGCAAGGATGCCCTGTGGGTCGTGGGCACGGACCATGCGGGCATCGCGACGCAGATGGTGGTCGAGCGGCAACTGAACGCCGCTGGGCAGAAGCGCACCGACTTCACCCGCGAGGATTTCGTCGCGAAAGTGTGGGAGTGGAAGGCCGAGAGCGGCGGCGCGATCACGCGCCAGTTGCGGCGGCTGGGCTGCTCGATGGATTGGGCGAACGAACGCTTCACCATGGACGAAGGCTTTTCGCGGGCGGTCATCAAGACCTTCGTGGAACTGCACAAGCGCGGCCTGCTCTATCGCGACAAGCGGCTGGTGAACTGGGATCCGCATTTCCGCTCGGCCATCTCGGATCTGGAGGTCGAGACGAAGGAGACGAGCGGCGGCTTCTGGCGCTTCCGCTATCCGCTGGCCAATGGGGTCAAGCTGACGGACGGATCGGACCATATCGTCGTCGCCACCACGCGCCCGGAAACCATGCTGGCCGACATGGCGGTTGCCGTCCATCCCGACGACGCGCGTTATAAGGATGTGATCGGCAAGGACATCCTCCAGCCGATCACCGGCCGCCGTTTCAAGGTGGTCGCGGATGAACATGCCGACCCGGAACTGGGTTCGGGCGCGGTCAAGATCACGCCGGGGCACGACTTCAACGATTTCGAGGTGGGCAAGCGCGCGGGCATGAAGGCCGCCGACATGCTCAACATGTTCGACGCCGACGCCCATGTGATCCAGACCGCCGACGGCCTGATCCCGGACCGCTTCATCGGCCTGCACCGCTTCCGCAAGGATGGCGTGGACGGCGCGCGCGAACTGGTCGTGGCGGAGATGAAGGCGCTGAGCCTGCTGGTCCCGCACGTCACGAAGAACAAGGAAGGCGAACCGCAGGAAGCCGATTTCGAGCCGCGCACCATCCAGACGCCCTATGGCGACCGCTCCGGGGTGGTGATCGAGCCGTGGCTGACCGATCAATGGTATGTCGATGCGGAAAAGCTCGCCGTCGCGCCGATGCAGGCAGTCCGCGACGGGCGGATCGAGATCGTCCCGAAGACGTGGGAAAAGACCTTCTTCAACTGGATGGAGAATATCCAGCCCTGGTGCGTCTCCCGCCAGCTCTGGTGGGGGCACCGGATTCCGGCATGGTATGACGAGGACGGCCATCCCTATGTCGCGGAGACGGAGGAGGAGGCGCAGACCCTTGCCGGGAACAGGGCGCTGACCCGCGATCCCGATGTGCTCGACACATGGTTTTCCTCCGCGCTCTGGCCCTTCGGCACGCTGGGCTGGCCGGAGGAGACGGAGACGCTGAGGCGCCATTATCCCAACGATCTGCTGATTTCGGGCTTCGACATCCTGTTCTTCTGGGACGCCCGCATGGCGATGCAGGGTCTGGAGTTCATGGGTGACGTCCCGTGGCGCAAGCTCTACCTCCACGGCCTCGTGCGCGCGGCGGACGGGCAGAAAATGTCCAAGTCCAAGGGCAATGTCGTCGATCCGCTGGGCCTGATCGACAAGTTCGGCGCGGACGCGCTGCGCTTCTTCATGGCGGCGATGGAGAGCCAGGGCCGCGACGTGAAGATGGATGAAAAGCGCGTCGAGGGTTACCGCAACTTCGCGACGAAGCTGTGGAACGCCGCCCGCTTCCTGCAAGCCAATGGCGTCACCGCCTCGGCCAGTCATGAAGCGCCGTCCGCTGAGGCCCCGGTCAACCGCTGGATCGTCGCGGAGACGGTTTCGACCGTGCAGGCCATCGACATGGCGATGCAGGAACTGCGCTTCGACGCCGCCGCCAACGCCATCTACCACTTCATCTGGGACCAGTTTTGCGACTGGTATATCGAACTCAGCAAGGGTCAGATGGACGAAGAGACGCGGGCCGTGGCAGGCTGGGCGTTCGACCAGATCCTTGTCATGCTCCACCCCTTCATGCCCTTCATAACCGAAGAGTTATGGCACGCCATGGGCGACCGGCAGAGCGACCTCATCGTCGCCCAATGGCCGCAGGCGCTCTACGCGGTGGACAGCGAGGCGCAGACGGAGATCGACTGGCTGATCCGTCTGGTGAGCGCGATCCGCGCCGCGCGGACCGAACTCAACGTGCCGCCGGGCGCGAAGATGCGGGCCGTGGTACGCGACGCATCGGAGGAAACGCGGCGGCGGCTCGACCGGCAGGGCGCGGCTCTGGCGCGGCTGGCGCGGGTGGAAAGCCTGTCCTTCGGCGAACAGCAGGAAGGCGGCGCGGCGCAGATCGTCGTGGACGAGGCGACCTTCATCCTGCCGCTGGAAGGGGTGATCGACATCGCGGCGGAAAAGGCGCGGCTCGCCAAGGCGCTGGCCGCGACCGAGAAGGAACGGGATTCCCTCGCCGGGCGGCTGAACAACGCCAGCTTCGTCGAGAAGGCCAAGCCCGAAGCCGTGGCGAAAGCGCGCGAGGACCATGCCGAAAAGGCCGATGAAGCGGAAAGGCTGAAGGCCGCGCTGGAACGATTGGGGTAAGGATCTCAAGGAACCACCCCTTTCCTTTTCCGTTCTTCTCGCTCCCGCCCAATTTCGTCCTTCCCTTTCAGGAAGAAGGCCGCGATCCTTGGCGGGAAGGCTCGAAAGAGGAGGGGGAATCATGGCGGCAGGAACGACGACCGGCGCAAGGAATCTGACGCAGGGGCCGATCGCATCGGCCCTGTTGCTGTTCGCCATTCCGACGCTCGCCTCCAACGTCCTGCAATCGCTGAACGGGTCGATCAACGCGATCTGGGTGGGGCGCTTCCTGGGCGCGCAGGCGCTGGCGGCGACGGCCAATGCAAATATCATCATGTTCCTGATGTTCTCCGTGGTGTTCGGTTTCGGCATGGCCTCCACGGTGATGGTCGCGCAGGCCATGGGCGCGGCCAATGTGGACGCGGCGCGGCGGGCCTTCGGATCGGCGGTCGGCTTCTGTTTCCTGCTGGCGATGGCCGTGGGCATTGGCGGATGGATCGGCAGCCCCGCTTTGCTGCGCCTGCTGGCGACCCCGCCCGAAGCGTTCCACCTTGCGCTCGTCTATCTGCGCGTCATCTTCGTGGCCATGCCCGCGACCCTGCTCAGTGTCATGATGATGATGGGGCTGCGCGGCACGGGAGACGCGCGCACGCCGCTGATCTTCATGTTCGTCAGCGTCGGCATCGATCTGGTACTGAACCCGGTGCTGATCCTGGGACTGGGGCCGGTCCCCGCGCTGGGCATCGCCGGATCGGCGGCGGCCACGGCGATCGCGGGCTTCGTCAGCCTGATCGGCATCATCGCCTACACCTATGCGAAGGATCTGCCGCTCCGTCTGCGCGGGGGAGAGATCGCCTATCTCCGCCCGGCCTGGGAGGAAGTCCGCGTGATGCTGGGCAAGGGGCTTCCCATGGGATTGCAGATGATCGTCATGTCCGCATCGGGGCTGGTGATGATCGGCCTCGTCAACCGCGAAGGCTTTCTCGTCACCGCCGCCTATGGCGCGGCGCAGCAGATATGGACCTATCTCCAGATGCCCGCCATGGCGATGGGCGCGGCGGTGAGCGCCATGGCGGCGCAGAATATCGGCGCGGGGCGATGGGACCGGATCAGCCGCATCACCGGCTATGGCATGCTTTACCTGCTGGCGATCACCGGCACGATGATCGCCATCATCCTGCTCTTCCATGAGCCGCTGCTCGCGCTGTTCCTCGGCCACAACGAAGCCGCGAGCGCCGCCGCGTGGGAGATGCAGCTCCGCGCGAGCTGGAGCTTCATGCTGTTCGGCCTCGCCATGATCCTGTTCGGCGTGATGCGCGCGAACGGCGTGGTGGTGCGCCCGCTGCTGATCCTGATCTTCACGTTGTTCGGGGTCCGGCTGGGCTTCTATTACTGGGCCTATCCGCATATCGGCGCCAATGCGCTATGGTACAGCTTTTCCGTAGGATCGGCCGCTTCGATATTGCTAGCGGCCGCCCTCTATCTCCAGGGGGGCTGGCGCAAGGCGAAGCTGATCGTGCCGCTGCACGAGGAAGAATGCCGCGAATCGGTCCATGCGGAAAGCGAACCCGCCGGACGCATCGCCCCGGTCGGGTGAAGAGACTTCAACGCCCCTGAGAGCGCCAGCGCGTGATGGTGCGGTCGAGAATATCGGCCTCGCCGCCGGTCTGGCGCCACAACTCGGTGAAGCTCGGATCGCCCGATGCCGGACGCCGCTCCGGCTCCAGCGTGTCGAGCGCCACGCGGATCGGCACGGCGACGCCTTCGCCGCAGATGATCGCCTCGCGATTGCGCAGCGCCGGGATCGAATCGAGGAAGCCGCGCGCGCCTTCGGGCATGGCCGCCTTCACGAACGCCTGGTCGCGGTCGTTGTTGAGGCGCATGGAGATGATCGTGCCGCATTGCGACAGCACGCCTTCGGCCAGATCGGACGGGCGTTGCGTGATAAGGCCCAGCGACACGCCATATTTGCGGCCTTCCTTGGCGATCCGTTCCAGGATGCGGCGCACGGCCTGACCCGATCCGCTCGTCGTGCTGGGGATATAGCGATGCGCCTCCTCGCAGACGAGGAGGATGGGCCGTTGCGGTTCGTCCCGCGCCCAGAGCGCATAGTCGAACACCAGCCGCGACAGCACCGACACGACCACCGAGGTGATGTCGGACGGCATGGCGGACACGTCGATGATCGAGATCGGCTTGCCCCCGGAGGGCAGGCGGAAAATCTTCGCGAGGAAATCCTGCATGGTGTCCGCCACGAGCATTCCGGAGAACATGAAGGAATAACGCGGATCGGACCGGATTTCGTCGATCTTGGTCTTGAGCCGCATATAGGGCAGCGCGCCCGTGCCCTTTTCCAGCTTTCCCATCTCATTCTGCAGGATGTTGGTGAGGTCGGACAGCAGGTAGGGGATGGGCGAATCGACCGTCAGACGGCCGATGCTTTCGGCCAGCCGGTTCTTGGACCGCGCGGCGAGCAGGCATTTGGCGAGGATGTCGCTGTCGACGGTGCGCTCTGCCCCTTGCGAGGTCACGAACACCTCGCAATGCTCCTCGAAATTCATCAGCCAATAGGGCAGCGCCAGATTGTTGACGTCGAACACCGCGCCGTTGCTGGCGAAGGCCGCGCCATATTCGCCATGGGGATCGATCATCACGATATGCCCCTGCGGCGACAGGTCGCAGATGCGGTGCAGGATCAGCGCGGCGCTGGTCGACTTGCCGGTGCCGGTGGACCCCAGCAGCGCGAAATGCTTGCCCAGCATCGAATCGACATAGAGCGCCGCGCGCGTGTCGGTGGTGGGATAGACGGTGCCGATCTGCACATGGGGTTCGTTGTCGGCGGCATAGATTTGCCGCATGTCATCGCTGGAGACCGGATGGATTTCCGCGCCGGGCCGGGGATAGCGGGTGACGCCGCGGCGGAAATGCCGGATGGAGCGGCTGGCCGCATCCTCATCCCCTTCGCCCAGAAAGTCGATGTCGGCGATGATGGTGTCGTTGTTTTCGCGATCCAGCGCCATGGCGCGGATGCTGGCGATCAGCCAGCATTGGCCCACGCGCATCTTCACCTGACTGCCGACCTGCCCGGCGGTCGCGATGCAGGGATCGTCATGTTCGGCAAGCTGTTCCAGACGCACGGCGTCTAGAATGATCCGGGAGCTCGACCCCGAAGCTTCGAACACGATGCCGACCGGCCCGACCAGCGACTGGGGGACGGGGGCAGCCGCCGGTTTGAAATGGGTTGCGTCCGGCATATAGCTCATAGACTTTCCTGTCCCCCCAAAGCACCGGTTCATCTTCCGGCAAACAGGAGGACGCTAGCGCACATTGGTAAATATTGGCTTATGCGCAGTCGAATCACGCGGAAATAGGCACAGGATCGCAGGCAAATGGTTAAGCGGCGCTTGCTGAAAGTCCGTTCCGGACCGGGTTGGAGGAACATGAACCGCGTCAGGGCATTGAACATGGGTAACGATCCGGAGCTTGCGTACAGACAAGATTGACGATGAATCCCGCGCGCCAGTCGGATGCCATCTCCATCGCCCGGGTCCTGTGCATATTGGGCGTGGTCTATGTCCACGCCTGGACGGGCTTGAGCGGCCCCGATCTGGCCCAGCTCCGCGGCACCTGGCAGGAAAGCCTGCGCTGGATATTGATGGAGATTTTCGGGCATAGCGCCGTTCCGCTGCTGGGCCTGATCTCCGGCTGGCTGGTGAGCGGATCGTCCCGGACGCGGGACTGGGGCAATCATGTCGGGCGCAAGGCGCAGACGATATTGCTGCCCATGCTGACATGGAATGCGCTCGCCATCCTGCTGGTTTCCGGCGCGGCATTCCTGTTCCACATGCTCGCGCCCGTGCCCCGTTCGGCCGAATGGATCGTGCAGGAACTCTTCATCGTCAGCCGCAATCCCGACATCAATGTGCAGATGCCTTTCCTGCGCGATCTGTTCCTGTGCATGCTGGCCGCGCCCCTGTTGGTGCGGCTGCCGGGATGGGCGCTGGGGACGGTGGCGGGCACGGCGCTCGCCTGTCAGGTCATGGGATGGGGACCGCCCGTCCTGATGCGCCCGTCCATCCTGTTCTTCTTCGTCATCGGCATATTGGCGCGGCGCGGGACTCTGGCTGACCGGACGGCGGCGCTGCCCTTCTGGCTGGCGGCCGCGCCGTTCGTCCTGCTCATGTCCTTTCAGCTTTCCCTGATCCTGCCGCCGGGGCCGGACCCCTCCGGCGTGCCGGGCGCGGCGCTGGACATGGCGGTGCGGATCGCGGCGGCGCTGTTTTTCTGGCGGCTGTCATGGGCGCTGGCCGACAGCCCCGCGCGCGGCCTGCTCCTCAGGATCGAGCCTTATGCCTTTCTGCTGTTCTGCGTGCATCTGATCCTGATCTGGCTAGGCGGGCCGCTGCTCGGCATGCTGTTCGGGAAGCTGGGGTCGCCTTTCTACCCCATCTACCTGATCGCGCAGCCTTTCCTCGTGCTCGCCGCCGTCGTCCTGCTGGGCACGCTGCTCAGCCGCATGGCGCCGGGCGTGGCGGCTTTCCTGAGCGGCGGCCGCTTGCGGGAAGCCTAGGGCGGATCGAGGCGGGGGATCCGAGCCGAAGGCCAGCGCCAGCTAAAGGAGTGATTTTCGAGCATCGGGGCGCAGCGGACATGCAAGTCCGTGAGCACCGAAGCGCAGGAAATCGCGCTTTGCAGGTCCGCCAGAACTGAATGTCGATCTGTCCTAGGCCGCTTTCCGCGCATTGATCGTCTGATGGGCGGCCATGGCGATGGCGAAGCTGCGCCGCCGGGCTTCCGCGTCGTAAATCTGGCTGCTGACGATGATCTCATCGGCTCCCGTGCGCTCGATGAAAGCGTTCAGGTCGCGTTCCACATCGGCTTGGGTGCCGATGCTGGAACAACTCAGCACATCGTCCAGCATCATGCGCGCCTGTATGGGCAGCGTCTCATAATAGCCGGGCGAGGGCGGTTGCAGCTTGCCCGGCTGGCCGGTGCGGATGCGGACGAAGGCTTGCTGCATCGACGTGGCGAGCAACTGCGCTTCGTCCATGCTGTCCGCCGCGAAGACGTTGAAGCCCGCCATCACATAAGGCTTGTCCAACTGTGCCGATGGGCTGAAATCGCGGCGATAGATGGCGATGGCCTCTTCCAATGCCGTCGGCGCGAAGTGAGATGCGAAGGCATAGGGCAAGCCCAACGCGGCGGCAAGCTGCGCCCCGAACAGGCTGGACCCCAAAATCCAGAGCGGCACGTCCTCGCCCGCGCCAGGCGTCGCCTGTATGCCAAGGCGCGGATCGTCCGCGAAAAAGGCCCGAAGCTCCATCACATCCCTCGGAAACTGATCGGCGGCGCTCAGCGTCCGCCGCATCGCCTGCGCGACGCGCAGGTCCGATCCCGGCGCACGGCCAAGGCCCAGATCGACGCGCCCCGGAAAGAGCGCGGCCAGCGTCCCGAACTGCTCCGCGATCAACAGCGGCGCATGATTGGGCAGCATGATGCCGCCCGCGCCGATGCGGATGGAGGATGTCGCATGGCCGACATGCGCCAGCACCACCGCTGTCGCCGCCGATGCGATCCCCGCCATGCCATGATGCTCCGCCACCCAATAGCGATGATAGCCCAGCTTTTCGGCATGGGCGGCCAGCGTGGCGGCGTGGGAAAGGGCGGTCGCGACATCGCTGCCTTCAGCGACGGGGACCAGATCGAGCATCGAAAGACGGGTCATGGCCCGCATATGGGGACAGGGCCAGTTTTGTTTCAATACTAGGACCAATCGACATTCAGTTCTGGCGGCCTGCAAATGGCGGCTTTCCGCGCTTCCGGTGCTCACGTGCTTTATGCACGCTGCGCTCCGGGTCACGGAAAACCACCATTTTAGCTGGCGCTGGCCCTTGGCTCGCCACGCCATCTCCTGAATGTCGATTGGT
>JASGDV010000008.1:0-6827 GCA_049841255.1 Sphingobium sp. | reverse complement strand
GTCCGCGCCAGATCATATTGCGCCCGCGCCGCCTTCGCCGCCTCGTCGGAGGCGATGGCATTGGTGCGCGCCTCGTCGCGCTTCTGTCCGGCCAGCACGCCTTCCTGGAAAAGGCGCTCGGTCCGCTGCCAAGTGGTGCGGGCCAACGCGGCGGCGGCATCGGCCCGCCGCCATTGCGCCTCCGCCGCGCGGATGTCCTCCGGGCGCGCGCCGTTGTTCGCCTTGCTTTCCAGCGCCTGCGCCGAAGCGAGCGCGCCGCTGGCCTGCTCCGTCTTCGCGGCGACCTCCGGGCTGGCGACGGTATAGAGCAACTGGCCCGCGCGGACGCTCTGCCCTTCCTCGACATGGAAGGCGGCGATCCGGCCCGTGACCTTGCTGGTGATCCGCACCTCATGCGCGTCCGCCATCCCCTGAATCTGGTCAGGGGCCGGACGCCAGGCGAGCCATAATCCTGTCGCCAGAAACAGGACGATCCCTACGATGACGGCCATCGCCAGGGGACGTCTGTTCGCCCTTTCCGGGGCAGGCGCGTCCTCTTCCTGCGATGGCGTTTCCATGACCATCTCGTTCATGGAATCTCCTTGTCAGCGCGGGCGATATAGTCGGGCAGCCGCTCGATCTGCCCGCTGAGGTCGAGCAACTGGGCAAGCGCCATCACATAGTCATGACTTGCCTGCGCGCGCTGGATGCGGGCGCGGCCAAGGCCCAGTTCGGCATCGATCACGTCCAGCGAGGTCGCCTGCTGCTCGCGATAAGACAGGGTCTGGAGGCGCAGATTCTCGCTGGCCGATTCCAGCGCCCCGTCCAGCAGCAGGAAACGCTTGCGCGCCGCCTCCGCCTCGTTCCATGCCTTCGCGACACCGATCTCTATCTGCGTCCGGGCCTCCCGCAATCCAGCGTCGGCCTGCAAGGCGGTCTGGCGCGCCGCCTCGACGCTCTGGTTGCGGCCAAGGCCCGACGCGATCTTGTAGCGAAGGCCGATCCCGAAGCTCCAGTCGGGGTCGGTCAGCAGCGAATCCCGCCGGTCGAAATTATATTGGCCAAAGCCATAGATGGTCGGGCGTTGCTTCGCCTTTTCGATCGTCACCGCCGCGTCGGCCTGCGCTCCCAGCGCATGGAGCCGTTCCAGTTCCGGATGGGAACTAAGCGCCTCCGCCTTGTAATCCTCCAAAGGCTCAAGGGGCCGCGAAAGGACGAAGAGCGGCGTGGTCGGATGCACCCCTTGCGGCGCTCTCAGCAGTCCGGCCAGCGCGGCATTGGCGGTCCCAAGATCCGCGACGGCCTTTTCGAACTCACGCGCGGCATCGTCGCGGGCGACCTGCGCCTGAAGGCGTTGCGCGCGGCTGATGAACTGCGCCCGCTCCAGCTTGACCGCATCGGCTAGATGCCGGTCCAGCCCCGCCAGCACGTCGCGCCGCACGCCCAGCGCCCTTTCCGCGAGTTGCTGGCCATAATAGGCCTGCACCAGTTGCAGCAACGCCTTGTCGACCGCGCCCTTCTGCTCCGCCTTCGCCTGATCGAGCTGCGCCCGCGCGCCCGCCTTCGTGCCCGCGATCTGCCCGCCCGCATAGAGCGGCAGCGTCGCCGTCATGATCGGGCGGACGGCTGTCTCCTGCCTGCGGAAGCGCAGTGGGTCCTCGATCCCGAAGGATTCCGCCACCGGGGCCAGCGATCCCAGCGGCAGATAGAGCGTCTTCTGATAGTCCAGAAGCTGCGCCTCGAACTCCACTTCGGGGCGGCCGAGGGAGGCGGTCGCGCCAAGCTGCGCTTCCTTGCCACGCACATTCGCGCCGGATGCGGCGATGGCGTCCGACCGCTCCAGCAGCCGTTGCTGAGCCGCCCGATAGTCAAGGGGGAGGGAGGCGCTGTCCTGCGCCGCGACAGGTGCTGACGCCGTGAGCGCGATCGCTGCCAAGGTCGCCCGGATTCGCATGGCTTGCCTCCCGTCGCCATTGGGTATTTCCGGCGGAGGGAAATCTCAATAGCTGCCAACCTTTGTGACCCAGAATAACGGTTTGCGCCAGTTCCTTATGATCCATTTCCGCCGCGATATTGCGGTCCGGCCCGGCGACGCGTCCGATGGAGGCGAATAGCATAATGCCCCATCCGCGCGTTCATGGTTGCGTCATCCCATCCAGCCGCCCAGCCGCTTATCTCGCGGTCAGGGCGGTCATAAGTGTCGAGGCATCCGCATCGTCATTCCAGATGACGTCCGCCAACGCTCGAGGCGCCGGAAAATCGCCTTGGGATGTCAGGCCGTCACCCTTGGCGAGAAGCTGGTCGAGCGTCATCGGATGACGCGCGGTCCCCAAACTGTCGGTGACCATGGCGGAACGCTGCGTGCCGTCGGCATGGCGGATGGTGGCGCTGGTCGCGAATTGACGGGGATAATAGGTTCGCTCCAGTTCTTCATCGACCTCAAACCGGACCTTGGCGGCGATCCGCAGGATGGCGGGATCGTTCAGAAACTCCTCGCCATAGGCGTCGTAGCGCGTGGGGCCGTAGGCCAGTGTCGCGCCGACGATATAGGGGCAGCTATATTGGGCCGTCATGGTGGATTGGGCCGGGGTCATATGCTGCTCTGCGATCAGCCTTGGTCTGGCGATCAGAATATCCTCGATATTGTCGGTCGGGGCCGTGAAATCGTCGGTGATCTGCCTGAGCGCGTCAATGGTCGAATGGAACAGGCTGCAGCAGGAATAGGGTTTGAAGCTGATGATGTGGATCTGGAGATCATCTCCCGGTTTCACTTCGCGCAAGGGACCGCCGAACATTCCGGCGACGCCATATGCGCCCTCGACGCAAAGGTGCGGCGTGGTCATCGCCGGCAATTGGGTGAACTGGGCGGCCAGCACGCCATTCCGTGCGCCCAGACCCGCATGCAGGCGCTTGACCTCTCCGCCGCGCGGTTCGAGCGAAAATTGCATGGAGCCGCAGGCCTGCGACAGGGCATGACCCCAGGCGGTTGCCAGCATATCCTCGCTCACGGTTTCGCCCTTTTGAAAGGCATAGAGGCTGAGACAGGCCGTGGCGGCCCCGAACGAGCCGAACACCGATGTCGGGTGAAAGCCGTTGTGGACGGTGTCGAGACCCCCGGCCGTGCAGCCGACCAGCGTCATCGCCTCATAGCCTGCCGCCACCGCCCGGAACAGCTCCGCCTGTGTCGCGCCCGTCGCCGTTCCAACGGCCAGCGCCGCGGGGATTATGACGCAGCCGGGATGGCTCGTCGTTTCGTCATGCGTGTCGTCCAGTTCGTAACTGTGCCCGGCGGTGCCGAATATGAGCGCCGCGGTGGATGGCTCGGTGGTCCAGTTCGCGCCCAGAACGGGACAGGGGCCTGTCCCTGCGAACTGCTGTGACCATTGCGCGAGTTCCTTCGCGGCAGGACGGGTGCTGCCCCAGAGCGATACCAGAAAGCAATCGATGAACAGGCGGCGGATGGCCTCGACATCGCGCGGCTCAAGATCGGAATTGGCGACCCGCGCCACATGGCGCAGCAGGTCCAGGGTCCGGCCCGGCTGGACTGTCGTGCTTTCCGCCATGTTCCTCATCCTTATCTTTAACTCATGATCTGCACCGGGCGGTCTTGCGCCAACGGGGCGAGACTAGCGCGAGAGGGAGCGCAGCCAATTTCTGATTTTCGAACTATATGTTCGCTGTGC
The DNA here is from genome assembly GCA_049841255.1 of Sphingobium sp. Taxonomy (GTDB): domain Bacteria; phylum Pseudomonadota; class Alphaproteobacteria; order Sphingomonadales; family Sphingomonadaceae; genus Sphingobium. The sequence continues at coordinate 3,165 of JASGDV010000008.1, read as the reverse complement.
TCGAAGGGTTTGATGGATGGTTTGCGTTGAGCGATCTTCTTCGAGCTTTTCAAAGTTGGGTTTCGGAAAAGAGAAGTTGGAAAGGGAGCGGATGAACATGCGGTCCTGCCGTTTCCCGGAACTGGGACCGATGCCCAACCTGACCCATACCGCCACGGCGGTCGCCGCGCGGGATGCCTATGCGATGTCGGGGCTGTCGACCGGCGATATCGACATGGTCCAGATTTCCATGAATTTCGCGCATATGGGGCCGATCATCATGGAAGATCTAGGCTTCGCGAAGAAAGGGCGCGGCATCGACCTGTACCGGGAAGGACGCACCGGACGGGACGGCGACCTGCCGACAGACACCAATGGCGGTTGGCCAACGATAGCGACTATGGGCTGGCGGGAGCCGTCTTCACGACCGACATCACCCGCGCCTTCCGCGTCGCCCATGCGGTGAAAAGCGGCTCCATCGGCATCAACGGCTATGCCGCCAGCCCCAACGCGCCCATGGGCGGCATCAAGCGGTCCGGCATCGGACGCGAAGGCGGATGGCCCACCATCGAAGCCTTCACCGAACTCAAGACCATCAACATCAATATGGACGCCTGAATAAAGCGGATATTTCCGTCCATCATTTCCGGCGCGGTCAGACCCGCCCGCTATAGACGCACATCCGGAACAACGCTGCCGAGCAGGCTGCGCCGCCATGAGAAAATGGCGGCGCGGATGGCCTATCCGTGCCGCCGCGCCAAGGTTCCGGACGCATGTCAGCTTCATCGACCGACTTGCGGCCATGGGCGGCGTGGTCCACAGGGGCGTTCGATTCAACTAAATTGGAGGGTTTGTTGAGCAAGATTGATGAAAAGTTGCAGCCTGTCCTTGACGAAGTATTGCGCCGCAACGCTGGTGAAGCGGAATTTCATCAGGCCGTGCGCGAAGTTCTGGAAAGCCTTGGCCGCGTCGTCGCCAAGCATCCCGATTATGTCAGCGACGCCCTGATCGAACGGATTTGCGAGCCGGAGCGTCAGATCATCTTCCGCGTCCCCTAGGTGGACGATACGGGACAGGTTCAGATCAATCGCGGCTTTCGCGTGCAGTTCAATTCGGCGCTTGGCCCCTATAAGGGCGGCATCCGTTTCCATCCGTCGGTCAATCTGGGCATCGTGAAATTCCTGGGGTTCGAACAGATCTTCAAAAATGCCCTCACCGGCATGCCCATCGGCGGCGGCAAGGGCGGTTCCGACTTCAACCCGCGCGGCAGGTCGGACGGGGAAATCATGCGCTTCTGTCAGGCGTTCATGACCGAACTCCATCGCCATCTGGGGGAATATACCGACGTGCCCGCTGGCGACATCGGCGTGGGCGGGCGCGAGATCGGCTATATGTTCGGGCAGTATAAGCGCCTCAACAACCGCTATGAAGCCGGTGTGCTCACGGGCAAGGGTCTGGCCTATGGCGGATCGCGGGCGCGAACCGAAGCGACCGGCTTCGGGCTGGTCTATTTCGTCCAGCAGATGCTGGCGACGAAAGGCACCTCTCTCGACGGCAAGCGGGTCGTCGTGTCGGGGTCCGGCAACGTCGCCATCTATGCCATCGAAAAGGTCCGTCAGTTCGGCGGGACCGTCATGGCCTGCTCCGATTCCAACGGCTATGTCATCGACGAGGACGGCATCGATCTCGACCTTCTGAAAGAGATCAAGGAAGTGCGCCGCGAACGCCTTTCGGAATATGTCCGGATCAAGCGGACGGGCGCGCATTATATCGAGGATGGCGCGATCTGGGACGTGCCTTGCGATATCGCCCTTCCCTGCGCCACGCAGAATGAACTGACCGCGAAGGACGCGGCCGCGCTCATCAAGAATGGCGTGATGGTCGTGGGAGAAGGCGCGAATATGCCGTCCACGCCGGAGGCCGTCGCCCTGTTCCAGAACAGCGACGTCATGTTCGCGCCCGGCAAGGCGGCGAACGCCGGAGGCGTGGCCACTTCAGCCCTCGAAATGCAGCAGAATGCGTCGCGCGACAGTTGGACCTTCGAGCAGACCGAGGAACGCCTCGCGCAGATCATGCGGAATATCCACGACAATTGCGCGTCGACCGCGGAAGAATAAGCGCCCCCGGCAATTATGTCCTTGGCGCCAACATCGCGGGCTTCGTGCGCGTTGCGGAGGCCATGCGGTCCCTCGGCGTGATCTGAGGAATCATCCGACGTTTTTTTGAGGCGCTGGCCAGATCGAGACGCCATTGCAATGCCGCTGCATTGCGAAGGCGATCGTTCCTGACCAGCGCCCAATGGCCGGCTGACTTATTCCCTGACCTGCGCGACCGCCAGCGCGGCGAGTTCGGGGAAGGCTTTGGCGCGCTCATGGGCCTGGGCGGAGGAAGCGGTGCCGCGAAGGGCGCGGCCCTTGATGCCATGGAAGATGGCGGCGAGGCGGAAGAAATTGAACGCCAGCGCGAAGCGATAGTCGGGAATGCCCGCAAGCCCCCTGCGGCGGCAATAAGCGGCGATATAATCTTCTTCGGAAGGAATGCCGAGCGCGGCCAGGTCCGCCCCCGCCAGCCCCGCCACGATATGCGGCGGCATCCGGTACATCATCGCATGATAGGCGAAGTCGGCCAATGGATGGCCCAGCGTCGAAAGTTCCCAATCCAGCACCGCCAGAATGCGCGCCTCGGTCGGGTGGAAGATCATGTTATCGCAGCGGAAATCGCCATGGACGATAGCCGCCTCTTCGCTGTCGGGGAGATTGGCGGGCAGCCATTCGACCATGAAGTCCATGTTCGGATCGCGCCCGGCGAGATCGTCCTCCAGATATTGTTTCGACCAGCGCGCCACCTGCCGCGCGAAATAATTGCCGGGACGGCCATAGTCGGCAAGGCCCGCCGCTGCCGGATCGATGGAGTGAAGATGCGCGATGGTCGCGTTCATCGCATCGAAACAGGCGGCGCGCTCTTCCTTCGGCATATCGGGAAAGGTCGCGTCCCAGAAAATCCGGCCTTCGACCATCTCCATGACATAGAATGGCGTGCCGATGACGCCCGCATCCTCGCAAAGACCATGGACGCGGGCGACCGGGAAATCCGCCCTGGCAAGGCAGGTCAGGACCTTCGCCTCGCGCTCTATGGCATGGGCGCCGGGAAGCAGAACGCCCGGCGGCTTGCGGCGCAGGACATAGG
>JASGDV010000007.1:0-19898 GCA_049841255.1 Sphingobium sp. | reverse complement strand
TTCATTTCTCCCTGCGCGACCTGCTGTCCGTCAGGAAGATCGCGGTGCCCGGCGCCGTGGGCCAGATCGCGGTCGCCACGCTGCTCGGCATGGCGCTCGCCTGGACGCAGGGCTGGTCGATCATGGGCGGGCTGGTCTTCGGCCTGGCGCTGTCGGTCGCCAGCACGGTCGTCCTGCTGCGCGCGCTGCAAGGCGCGAATCTGGTCGAAACCCGCCGGGGGCGCATAGCGGTCGGCTGGCTGATCGTCGAAGATCTGGTGATGGTGCTGGCGCTCGTCCTGCTCCCGGCCCTGGCGGGGGTGATGAACAGCGCCGAAGCGGGCGTCGGCATGGAGGCGTTGCTGGCTCCGCTGCTGGGCACCCTGCTCAAGGTCATGGGTTTCGTCGCGCTGATGTTGATCGTTGGCCGCCGGGTGATCCCATGGGCGCTGCACTGGGTCGTCCATACCGGATCGCGGGAACTGTTCCGCCTTGCCGTCCTTGCCATAGCGTTGGGCGTCGCCTTCGGCGCGGCGGTGGCCTTCGACGTGTCCTTCGCGCTGGGCGCTTTCTTCGCGGGCATGATCCTGGGCGAAACCCCCTTGAGCCGCCGCGCGACGGAGGAGACCCTGCCGCTTCGGGACGCTTTCGCCGTGCTGTTCTTCGTGTCGGTGGGCATGCTGTTCAATCCCGCCGTGCTGGTGCAGCAGCCGCTGCTCCTGCTCGCGACCGTCGCGATCATCATCGTGGGCAAGTCGATAGCGGCCTTCGCTATCGTGCGCGCCTTCGGTCACCCCACGGACACGGCGCTCACCATTTCGGCGAGCCTCGCGCAGATCGGTGAATTCTCCTTCATCCTGGCGTCGCTCGGCACCGGCCTTGGCGTCCTGCTGGCGGAAGGGCGCGACCTGATCCTCGCAGGGGCGATCGTGTCGATCCTGCTCAATCCCATCATCTTCTCGCTGGTCGTGCGCGACCGCAAGGAGGAGGAAGGGGAGGAAAAAGAGGAAACCGCAACCGAAAAGCCCCTCATGGGCCATGTCATACTGGTCGGCTATGGACGGGTGGGCAAGATGATCGCGTCCCGCCTCACGGAGCGCAACGTCCATTTCGTCGTGATCGAAGGGGACGCGGAACGGGCGGAGGAAGCCGAGGAAGCGGGCCTTTCCGTCGTGCGTGGCAGCGCGCTGGAGGACCGGCACCTGATCGCGGCGGGCATCGGCAAGGCGCGCCGTCTGCTCATCGCCGTGCCGGAAGGATTCGAAGGCGGCGCGATCCATCAACATGCGCGCCATCTGAATCCCGACATTCAGGTCATCGCCCGCGCGCACAGCGATGCCGAGGTGGCCCATCTGGAAGGGTTGGGCGTCCCTTATGTCGTCATGGGCGAGCGGGAACTGGCGTCGCGCATGTTGATGCTCTGCGGCGCGGGGTAGGGGAAGGTGGGCTTGAGGTTCTCATGATGTCCTGCTCCTGCTTTCGCAGGAGCAGGTTCCAATGAACTGACCGAAGTCAGCCCCTTTCTCATCCCCGCGGCTTGCGCGGTCCGCCCCGCTTCGGTCCGCCCTTGAACGGCCGCGCGCCATAGGCGGGGCGGTCGCCGCCGCCATTGGGCCGTCCCTTGCCGCCCTTGCGATGCTCGCGCGCCTGTTCGCGGGGCTTGCCCTCGATCTGCTCGATGGCGACCTCCGCGCCTTCGTCATTCGCCTGCCCCGTGCGCTTCACCGCCGCCATGAAGCGCGATGCGATGGCGGAGGGAATTTCGAACAGCGTCTCATTGGCGGCGATGCGGATCGCGCCGATCTCGCCTCGGCTGACATGCCCCCGGCGGCAGACCAGCGGCAATATCCAGCGCGGATCGGCATTCTGCCGCCGCCCGATGTCCATGCGGAACCAGACCGTATCCTCGAACCCCGGACGCGGCCCGTCCCGCCGCGCGGGCGCTTCGCTCGCGTCCAGCAATTCCTCCGGCGCGGGGAGGGAAGCGCGCGCGCTCCGCACCAGCATCGCCGCGATTTCCTTGGCGCTCTTTTCCGCCAGCAGTTCCGCGCCCAGCGCCCAGTCCGCCTCGTCCAGTTCGGCCCGCTCCATCAGCGTGGCGCGCAATCGCGCATTATCCTGCTCCTGAATCGCCTCGCGGCTCGGCGGCGTGCCCCATTCGACGGGAATCTTCGCCCCGCGCAGCATGGATTCGACCCGGCGGCGGCGCGGATAGGGCACGATCAGCACCGCCGTCCCCTTCTTCCCCGCGCGCCCTGTGCGGCCGGAGCGATGCTGCATCGTCTCCGCGTCTCGCGGCAATTCGACATGCACGACAAGGCTCAGGTTCGGCAAATCGATCCCTCGCGCCGCCACGTCGGTCGCCACGCACACCCGCGCCCGCTTGTCGCGCAGCGCCTGAAGCGCATGGTTGCGCTCATTCTGGCTATGCTCGCCCGACAACGCCACCGCCGCAAAGCCGCGTTCGATCAGGCTCGCATGAAGCCGCCGGACGCTGTCCCGCGTGGCGCAGAACAGGATAGCCGTTTCCGCCTCGTGGAAGCGCAGCAGGTTCACCACTGCATTCTCGATATCGGCGGGGGCGACCGTCACCGCCTGATAGCTGATGTCGCCATGGCCGCGTTCGTCGCTGACGGTCGAAATCCGCAGCGCATCCTTTTGGTAACGCCGCGCCAGCGCCACGATCGGCTTGGGCATGGTGGCGGAAAAGAGCAGCGTCCGCCGCCCTTCCGCCGTCGCGTCGAGAATCTCCTCCAAATCCTCGCGGAAGCCCATGTCCAGCATCTCGTCGGCCTCGTCCAGCACCACGGTGCGCAGCGCCGACAGGTCCAGCGCCCCGCGCTCCAGATGGTCGCGCAGCCGCCCCGGCGTGCCGACGACGACATGCGCACCATGGCTGAGCGCGCGGCGTTCCTTGGCGGCGTCCATGCCGCCCACGCAGGTCGCGATCCGCGCCCGCGCCGCGCCGTAGAGCCATTCCAGTTCCCGGCTCACCTGAAGGGCGAGTTCGCGCGTCGGCGCGATCACCAGCGCCAGCGGCAGCCCCGGCACGGGGAGCTTGCCCGCTTCGCCCAGCAGTTCGCTCGCCATGGCGAGGCCGAAGGCGACGGTCTTGCCCGATCCGGTCTGCGCCGACACGATGAGGTCGCGGCCCGTCGCTTCCTCCTGCGTCACTTCGGCCTGCACCGGGGTCAGGCTGTCATAGCCCTTCTGGCCAAGCGCGTCGGCGAGCAGGGGAGGGAGATGTTCGAAAGTCATTTATATTCCATCGGATAAAAGCGACCCGCCCTTGTCCGACGGTTCTCTATGGGGCGGCTCTGCCATATATATCCGTTCGCCCTGAGCCTGTCGAAGGGCTGCACTTTTCTTCATAAGAAAAACAGGGCTTCGACAAGCTCAGCCCGAACGGTTGGTGAGGGATAGCTGTTCCCTCACAAAAAACGAAAGCCTCCTTCCCCGCGCGGAGGAAGGAGGCTCCCCTATACATTATGCGCGTCCGGTCAGACGGCGGCGACTTCCGCCACGTCGACCTTCACACCCGGGCCCATGGAGGAGGACAGGGCGATCTTGCGGACATATTTGCCCTTGGCGCCAGCGGGCTTAGCCTTGACGATCGCATCGACGAAAGCGTCGAAATTCTTGCGCAGGTCGTCCTGGCTGAAGCTGGCCTTGCCCAGACCCGCATGGATGATCCCGGCCTTTTCGACGCGGAATTCGATCTGACCGCCCTTGGCGGCCTTCACGGCTTCGGCGACGTTCGGGGTCACGGTGCCCAGCTTCGGGTTCGGCATCAGGCCCTTGGGGCCCAGCACCTTGCCGAGGCGGCCGACCAGACCCATCATGTCCGGGGTCGCGATCACGCGCTGGAAGTCGATGTTACCGGCCTGGATGCTGTCCAGCAGGTCTTCCGCGCCCACCACGTCGGCGCCGGCTGCGGTCGCGGCCTCGGCCTTGTCGCCACGGGCGAACACGGCGACGCGCACGGTCTTGCCGGTGCCCGCGGGAAGGGTGACGACGCCACGGACCATCTGGTCGGCGTGACGCGGATCGACGCCCAGGTTGATCGCGATCTCGACGCTTTCGTCGAACTTCGCGGTCGCGTGGGTCTTGATGAGGCCCAGCGCCTCATCGACGCCGTGCAGCTTTTCCTTGTCAACGGCAGCGGCGAGAGCCTTCGCCTTCTTCGTCAGCTTTGCCATGATCTTAGCCCTCCACCACTTCGAGGCCCATCGCGCGGGCGGAGCCTTCGATGATCTTCGTCGCCGCGTCGATGTCGTTCGCGTTGAGGTCGGCCATCTTGGCCTGCGCGATCTCGGCGAGCTGCGAGCGCTTGATCTTTCCAGCGGTAACCTTGCCGGGTTCCTTCGAACCGGACTTCAGGTTCACGGCCTTCTTGATGAGGTAGGTGGCGGGCGGCTGCTTCGTGACGAAGCTGAACGAACGGTCCGCATAGACGGTGATGATGGTCGGCAGCGGCGTGCCCTTTTCCATCTTTTCCGTCGAGGCGTTGAACGCCTTGCAGAATTCCATGATGTTCACACCGCGCTGACCCAGCGCCGGACCGATCGGCGGCGAGGGGTTGGCGGCTCCAGCGGGCACCTGGAGCTTGATATAGCCCGTAATCTTCTTGGCCATTTTCACTCACTCTGTTGCTGGGAGACAAGGCAAACCCGCCTCCCGGTTCAAGTTTAGCGGTCAGACGGTTTCCCGAAGGAAACCTCCCGCACGGTGTTCCCCCAATAAGAGGAACGGGGTGTTCCTGCGAAGGCAGGAACCCAGGGCCGCTTGCGCCGCACCTGGAACCCTGGGCTCCTGCCTTCGCAGGCGCCCAGGGAATTCGTCACTTCGACAGTTCGACCTGCTCGAAGTCCAGTTCGACCGGCGTGGCGCGGCCGAAGATCGACACCGACACCTTGACCCGGTTCTTTTCGAAATCCAGTTCCTCGACCGTGCCGTTGAAGCTGGCGAAGGGACCGTCCAGCACCTTGACGCTGTCGCCGATTTCGTAGTCGACGCTGACCTGATGCTTGGGCGCGGCGGCGGCTTCCTGCTGCGCGCCGAAATAGCGGGCGGCTTCCGATTCGCTGATCGCCTGCGGCTTGCCGCTCGCGCCCAGGAAGCCCGTCACCTTGGGCGTGTTGCGGACCAGGTGATAGATGTCGTCATTCATGCTGAGCTTGGCGAGGACATAGCCGGGCATGAACTTGCGCTCGACCTGCACCTTCTTGCCGCGCTTCACCTCGGTGATCGTCTCGGTCGGCACCTCGACCTGCTCGACCAGTTGGGAGAGGCCCATGCGCTCGGCTTCGGAGAGGATCGATTCCTTCACCTTGTTCTCGAAGCCCGAATAGGCGTGGATGATGTACCAGCGCGCCATATTGCCGTCTCAAACTCCCATTAGCGATTTACCCGGAAATCGCGGTAATCAAAAACTCATGCCTGTCCGGCCGCGAAGCTCAGCAGCCACTGAACGATCGCGCCGAAGAAGGTATCGATGCCGAAGAAGAAGAGGCCCAGCATCGTGGTCATGATGACGACCATCACCGCGGTCATCACCGTTTCGCGGCCCGTGGGCCACACGATCTTCGATGCTTCGGTCTTCACCTGATTGACGAATTCGCCCGGAGAAACCTTCGCCATCGCTTGCCTCAAAACCTTCGTATCAACGCCAATTCGCGAAGCAACAGTCCGCCCTCCCGATCCCGCCCTGTTCGGCGTCCGGGGGTGCGGCCGCGCTCCGCGACCCAATTCTTCGCCCGCGCTCCTGCCCGGTCTTCCCTGAAAAATCAAGGAAAAGCGGTGGTTCACGTGGCAGGAGTGGAGGGACTCGAACCCCCGGCATTCGGTTTTGGAGACCGACGCTCTACCAGCTGAGCTACACTCCTGTACTGGCGAAGGAGGGCGCTTTAGCGTGGCCGGGCGGGCAGGGCAAGCGGGATTTAAGCGGCCTCGGCCATCGGTTCATCCACGCGAGTTTCTGCGCTGGTCTGCCGCTCGGCCTCGGCATTGATCTGCGCGCCCAGCAGCACGACGAAGGCGGAGACGAACAGCCAGAGCTGCAACACCACCACCGCGCCCAGCGACCCATAGGTCTTGTTGTAGTTGCCGAACTGCGCGACATAGACCGACACCGCCAGCGTCGCGCCCAGCCAGAACAGCGTCGCCGCCACCGACCCCACCGTCAGCCATTGCCACTGCACGCGCCTGCGATGCGGCCCGAAGCGGTAGATGAGGCCGAAGATCGTGCTGGCGAGCAGTCCGGCGCTGACCCACGTCACCGCCTTGATCGCGACCAGCACGCCCGGCCCCCATCCGGTCATCAGCTTTTGCAGCAGGCCAATCACCGTCGCGGTGAACACGCCAGCGACCACCACCAGCACGGCGGAAAAGGTGATGCCCATCGATACGCGGTAGAAGGCGAAGAAGCCGCGCCCCTCCTTCTCCCCATAGACGACGTTCAGCGCCTCCATCACCGCCGAAGCCGCGCGCGTCGCGCCATAGACCGCCAGCGCGAGGGCGATGGCAAGGCCGACGCCCGCCACCCCCTTGGCGGTGGTGACGACGCCCAGCAACTGATCGTTGATGAGCGAGGCGGCGTCGGCGGGAACCACGGTGATGATGGCCTGCATGTGCCGGCTCACCAGTTGTGGATCGCCGAACAGGCCATATGTCATGACCACGGCGGCGAGCAGCGGCGCGAGGCTGAGAAACGCATAATAAGCCACCCCCGCCGCCAGCAGCGAGAGGTGATTGCCCGAAATCGCGGCATGGACGCGCTTCAATATCTCCCACCAGGCGCGCGGCGGAATCTTCCACGGCGCATCGACATAGACCTGCTGCGCGACCGTCTCTCTCATCGGCTCCCTCTTCCCGCAATGTCTCCCAAAGGCAAGCGCGCGACGGGGCAGGCGGTTCCCTCATGATGGCGGTTATGGGTGGGTAAGCGACATTCCGGTTTTGGCGAGAATTGAATAAAAGTCGCCATTCACCGATAATATCCCACGCTGTTGCTACCTGTTTAAGCCTCGAGGTATTTACCCTCTCGAAGCCATGGCAGGGAGGCTTTAGCTTCGGCATCAGCAGATTCGATGCTATCGTGAGTCCAGACAAATGTGTGCAGTTCCAGTAGGTCGTGCCTTCCTCGAAAAACTCAGCTTCTGGTTCGATTATCAGTTCGACCATAGACTCTTCAAACTGAAAAAGGCCATTTAGCTTCTTGAATATCTCCAGCTTCTTTGAGCCATCTGGACTAACATAGCCTTTAACTCGCTCCATCCCGCCTCTCCGGCTACTGATAGGACGCCCACTCAAGGACCGCTTGTCGGCGGTGTCAATCCTGATTTGAATGACCTTAACTGGTCGGGAGCGGACATTGTTTCTCCTCTCCCCAAATGAAAGGAGGCGGATCGGTTCGGGCGATCCGTCCCTTTTCCGTGGTTCCCTGTAGAGGGAGTGGCGGCTCTCCCTAGCTCCAGCTCAGGTCATGCTTGCGGAAGGGGGTGGTGCGAAGGCGCTTGCCCGTCGCCTGGAAGATCGCATTGCCAATGGCGGGGCCGACCGGACCGACCGGCGGCTCGCCGATTTCATTATAGCGTTCATGATCGGTCAGGCCGCCGAAATGGATGCGGATCGGGAAACGCGTGTCGCCGATGCGAATCATGGGATATTCGTCGAAATTGCCTTCGACGATCTGGCCGTCCTTTATGGTCAGTTCCTCGTTCAGGGTCATGTTGAGCCCGAACAGGGTGCCGCCTTCCAATTGCGCGGCAACGATGTCCCGGTTGATGACCCGGCCGGAATCGAAGGCGACGTCGATCTGCAATATCTTGAGCTGGCCTTCCTTCGACACTTCGACCCGCGCAACCGCTGCGCAGGTGGTGCCGTGATCCGGCTTGCCGCCCATGCCCCAGTTGGAAATCGCCACGCCGCGCCCTTGCCCTTTGGGGAGTTTTTCGCTCCAGCCGGACTGGTCGCGCACTTCCCTGAGGCATTTGACCCAGCCGGTGTCCGCCCATTTGCCGTAGAGCTTCAGCCGGTATTCCATCGGATCGATGCCCGCTGCCACCGCGCATTCGTCAAGGAAGGTGTCGAAGAAGAAGGCGTTCGAATTATAGCCCGGACCGCGATAGGGGCCGGTCAATATGTGGAAGGGCACGACCTGAGAGGTCATTTCCACATGGGGCACGACGGCCGGCATGGCCGTGTCCGCAAAGCCATTGGTCATGAAGCCGGGACCGCCCGAAACGCAGGCGTCGAAGCCGGTGGGCATCCCGTCTTCGCCAAGCACTGCCCTGAATTTCGCGCCCATCAGCGCGCGGTAGCGGCCCTGACGCGTCGCTTCCTCGCGCGACCAGATGACATGCACGGGGCGGCCGGGGAATCGGCGCGCCACGGCCACGACCATGCGGACATCGTCGGAAAAGACGCGGCGGCCAAAGCCTCCGCCGATGAAGGTCTGGTGGAAATGCACCTTTTCGGGCTGCACGCCCGCTTCGTCCGCCGCGACCATGAAGCCCATCTGCGTATGCTGCGACGGGTGCCAGACATCGACGCGGTCGGCGGTGACCATGGCGGTGCCGTTGAGCGGCTCCATCGGCGATTGTTCGCAATAGGGCGTCAGATATTCCGCCTCCACGATCCTGCCGCCCGCCTTGAAGGCGGCAGCGGCGTCCCCGACGCTCTTTTCGATCTTCTCGCCGGGCTTGCGGACGGCGGCGAGAGCCGCTTCGTTCATCTGCTCGGTCGTCTTCCACTGGGCGCCGGGGCCGTCTTCCCACTCCACCGGCAGCGCGTCGAGCGCGGTGCGGGCCTGCCAATAATGGTCGGCGATGACCGCCACCGCATGCTGGGCGGTGGAGAGGCCGAAGGGGAAGGGCGGCTTGAGGTCTGTCGGCGTATTTTCGCGCGGCTCGACAGCGACGACCGCGTGGACGCCGGGCATGTGCCGGATCGCCTCGAAATCATAGCTTTTGAGCTTGCCGCCATGGACCGGCGACTGGCGCAGCGCCGCATAGACCATGTTCGGCAGGCGGACGTCGATGCCATAGACGGCGCTGCCGTTCACGATCTGCGGAAGCTGGATCTTGGGCGGATCGACCTTGGTGAGGAAGGTCCACTGGCTGCGGTCCTTGGGCGCGGGTTCGGCCTCCAGCCGGACGGCGGCGGCCGCTGCCAGCACTTCGCCGAAGCGCAGGGTGCGGCCGGTGGGCGTGTGGGTGAGGAGGCTGTCCTTCGCCTCGACCTCCGCCACTGGCACCTTCCACCGCTGCGCCGCCGCGGTCCTGAGCCGTTCGCGCGTGCTGGCGGCGACCTGCAAATAGGTCTTCATGCGGTCCGGCCCGGTCGAGCGCCCGGCGAAATAGCCGAGCACGCCGCCCACCTTGGAATAGACGCCGCTTTCCATATAGTCGCGGTTGGTGGAGGCGAATTCGACTCTGATCTTGTCCCAGCGGGTGCCAAGCTCCTCCATGATGTAGGAGGCGGGCATGGTGATCGTGCCGCAGCCCTGATCGGGCGCGGTGGCGCGCACGATCACGCTGTCGTCGGGGTTGATCGTCAGCCAGGGCGTGAATTCCGAAGCGCCGGGCGCGTTTTCCTTGCTCCAGGGGCTGGTGCCCCCCGTCGCCGCATCGGCGCTCTCGCGGACGCCGATCACCAGCATCCCGCCTGCCGCCATGGCCGCGCTGATGAATTTGCGGCGGTCCAGTTTCATGATCGCGTTCATGATGCCCTCTTCCCCCCTCAACCCTGCGCCATTTCGGCCGCCTTGTGGATGGCGGCGCGCACGCGCGGATAGGTTCCGCAGCGGCAGATATTGCTCACATGTTCGTCGATGTCGTCGTCGGTGGGCTTGGGAACCTGCTGGAGCAGGGCGGCGGCGGCCATCAGCATGCCCGACTGGCAATAGCCGCACTGGGGCACGTTCATGTCGACCCACAGTTTCTGGAGCGGATGGCTGGCGTCGGGGCTGAGCCCTTCGATGGTGCGGACCTTGCCTTCGCCCACCGCTTCGAGCGGATATTGGCAGGAGCGCACCGCCTGGCCGTCGATCTGCACCGTGCAGGCGCCGCACTGGGCGATGCCGCAGCCGAATTTGGTGCCCGTCATGCCCAGATAGTCGCGCAGAACCCAGAGCAGCGGCGTCTGGGGATCGGCGTCGACAGACAGCCGCTTGTCGTTGACGGTCAGCGAAATCGCCATGGGGGTTCCTCCTCGAAAACAGAGGCGAGGCGGAACCTGTCCCTTCCGCATACGCCTTTCTTGCATCACTTCTATATAATATAGAACATAAGCGAATTTGGAAAGATGCCATTCCCGGCTATCATGGCATGAATGGCAAGGATGCGGGAGGCTCCGTTGGGAAAATTGCTTCGCCTTCGATGGGCCGTCCATGGCGGGGCGGCCATGGCGATCGCCGTATCGGCGCTGCCGCAGGCGGCAGGCGCGCAGCCGGGGCGGGGGGCGGATCTGGCCAGCGCCTGCACCAGTTGCCATGGCCTTGATGGGCATGGCGCGGGGACCATTCCTTCTATCGGCGGGATGGATCGGGAGGCGCTGCTGGGGCAGTTGCGGGCGTTCCGGGCGCAGGAAGGCGAGGCGACGATCATGAAGCGGCTCGTCCGGGGATATGACGATGCGGAACTGGAGGCTCTGGCGGAGTATTTCAGCGCGGCGAAGGGGAAGAATCCATGAGCGCGTTCCCGCGAAGAAGATTTCTGACGGGAGCGGGGGCGGTCGGCCTGTCGCTGGCGCTGCCGGGCGTGGCGCGGGCGGCATCGCGGGCGCGGGTCGTCATTATCGGCGGCGGCTTTGGCGGGCTTTCCGTCGCCCGTGCCTTGCGGCGGCATGATCCCGGCCTGCACATCACGCTGATCGAGCGGGACCGGCGGTTCGTCACCTGCCCGATGAGCAATGGGGTGCTGGGCGGGCTGTGGCCGATATCGGACATCAGCTTTACTTATGACAAAGTGGCCGCCGCCGGCATCACGGTGCGGCATGACAGCGCGAGCGCCATCGACCCCGTGGGGCGGAAGGTGACGCTGGCGGGCGGGGGGACGATTCCCTACGACTATCTGGTGGTTTCGCCGGGCATCCAGATCATGTGGGATGCCATAGAAGGCTATGACCGGAAGGCGGCGGAGATCATGCCCCATGCCTGGATCGCCGGGGCGCAGACCGTGCTGCTGCGCAAGCAACTGGAGGCGATGGAGGATGGCGGGTTGGTCGTGATCGGTGTTCCGCCGACGCCCTATAAATGCCCGCCCGGCCCCTATGAGCGGGTGTCGCTGATCGCGCACTATCTCAAGCGGCATAAGCCCCGGTCGAAGATACTGGTGCTGGACGCCAAGGACAGCTTCTCCAAACAGGGGCTGTTCATGGAGGCGTGGAACAACCTCTATCCCGGCATGGTCGAATGGGTGCCCGGATCGCAGAGCGGCAAGGTGATGCGGGTCGATCCCGCGACCATGACGGTGTCGACCGGCTTCGACGATCACAAGGCCGCCGTCGCCAACATCATCCCGCCGCAGCGCGCCGCAGAGATCGCCATCGCCGCGGGGCTGGATCAGGGCGTGGGTTATTGCGCGATAGACCCGGTGACGTTCGAATCGCGCGCGCATAAGGGCGTCTATGTGCTGGGAGACGCGGCCATCGCGGGGGCCATGCCCAAATCGGCGTTCAGCGCGAATGTCCAGGCCAAGGCCTGCGCCCTCGCCATATTGTGCGACATGGCCGGGAAGGCGCCGCCTTCGCCCAGGATGCTCAATGTCTGCTATAGCCTCGCCAGCCCGGATTACGGCTTTTCCATCGCGGAAAGTTTCGACGTGCAGGGCGGCGCCATCCACCTGATGTTCGAGGATGGACGGACGACCCCGCTGAAGGCCGCAGCCGATGTTCACCAGAAGGAGGCCGCTTACGCCCGGTCATGGTACGCGACTATCACCGCCGAAATATTTGGCTGAGCCTGACGCTTGGCTTTGCCGTGGCAACGGGCATGTCCGCTCGGGCGGAGCCGCTGGCGGACCGGCCCGGCGATCCGCAACGGGGCATGGCGCTGGCGGTCGATGCGGAGAAGGGAAACTGCATCGCCTGCCATGTCCTTCCCATCCCGGCCATTCCGGCGGGCTCGTTCGGCGATCTGGGGCCTTCGCTGGAAGGGGTGGGATCGCGGCTGACGGTGGAGGAATTGCGGCAGCGGATCGTCGATCCGAAGATCATGTCGCCCGATACGATCATGCCCGCCTATCATGCGACGGAGGGGCTGCATCGCGTCCAGCCGCGCTATGCGGGCAAGCCCGTCCTCGACGCGCGGGAGGTGGAGGATGTGGTGGCCTATCTGGAGACGCTGAAGTGAAGGAGGGGACGGAGATGACCGGGCGTGGCGGAGCGGTGACGCGGCGCGAGGCTTTCCGGCTGGGCGCGGGCGGCATGGTGGTCGCGCTGATGCCGCTTCCCGCCTTTGCGACGGACGACGAGACGGCGGGCGCGATCCGCGAGATGTTCGGCAACGTCCTCCCCCAACAGGGCCGCGTCGAACTGACGCTGCCCACGCTGGCGGAGACGGGCAATTCGGTGCCGATCACCGTGGCAGTGGACAGCCCGATGAGCGAGGCGGATCATGTGCGGCGCGTGGCGATTTTCGCCAACCGCAATCCGCGCCCTCTGATCGCGAGCGTGGCTTTCAGCGCGAAGGCCGGAAAGGCCGCTTTCACCACCAACATGCGGCTGAACGGCACGCAGGACGTGATCGTGCTTGCGGAAATGAACGACGGGTCGCTGTGGCAGACGCAGAAGCGGGTGATGGTGACGGTGGGAGCCTGCGACGCGCTTCAGACGCGGTTTTAGGGGGCGATCATGCCGAACACGCGCATCAGGGTGCCGGAAACCGCCAAGGCCGGGGAGATCGTGGAAATCCGGGCGATGATCATGCATCCGATGGAAAATGGTTTCCGCACGGATTCGCAGGGGACCGCCATTCCGGTGGACATCATCGCCGATTTCCTGTGCCGCTATGACGGGGCGGAAGTGTTCCGGGTGACGCTGGAGCCGGGGCTTTCGGCCAATCCCTATTTCTCATTCTTCCTCCGGGCGACGAAAAGCGGGCCGGTGGATTTCCTGTGGCGGGATCAGCATGGGGCCGTGACCGAGGCTTCGGCCATGCTGAAAGTCCTGTGAAGGCGGTCGCGGCGGCGGCGGGGCTGTGCTGCGCCGGGTTGGCGGCGGCGGCGATGGCGGGGCTGGATGCGCCTTCCGCAACGGGGGCGAGGTCGGGCTATGCCTATCTTTCGCCTGAAACCCGGCATTTGCAGGATGACGAGTTCGCCAATCCGGGGATGCTTTGGGTGGAGGAGGGCGAGAGGCTGTGGAAGGAACCGGCGGGGCAGGCGGGGAAATCCTGCGCGTCCTGCCATGGCGATGCGAAGCGGTCGATGCGGACGGTGGCCACGCGCTATCCCGCTTATTCGGCGCGGGCGGGGCGGGTCATCAATCTGGAGCAGCGGATCAACGGATGCCGGACAGGCGCGCAGAAGGCCGATGCGTTGGCGGCGGAATCGCGCGACCTGCTGGCATTGACGGCATTCGTTTCCCATCAAGCCAAGGGACTGCCCATGGCGGTGGCGATTGGCGGACCGGCGGCGGGCAGCTTCGAGCGGGGGCGCGCCTTTTTCTACCAGCGACGCGGGCAACTCAACCTGTCCTGCGCCAACTGCCATGAGGCGAATGCGGGCCGCCGGATGCGCGGTGAAACGATCAGCGAGGGGCAGGTCAACGGCTTTCCGATCTATCGCCAGCTTTGGCAGACCATGGGGTCCACCAACCGCATGTTCGCCTGGTGCAATGAGGCCGTGCGCGCCGAGCCCTATCCGGCGGGGGCGCAGGAATATGTCGATCTGGAACTGTATCTGCGGTGGCGGGGGCGAGGATTGGCCGTGGAGACGCCCGCGGTGCGGCGATAGGCTGGCTGGACGCTATATTGTGCATTTCAATTGCATGTTTTATCGCGCCGGTATAGATGCATTTGAAATGCATGATTGGAGTCGCGGCGCATGGCCGGGTTGCGGATGGATGAAAGCGGGCTGAGACAATTGGTCGACGCTTTCTATGCGCGGATAAGGGAGGATGAGGCGCTGGGGCCGATCTTCAACGACGCCGTGGAGGATTGGCCGGAGCATATCGAGAAGCTGACCGCCTTCTGGTCGTCGGTCATGCTGGCGAGCGGGCGTTACAAGGGGCAGCCGGTTCCGGCCCATAGGAAGCATCGCGACCGGATCAGCCCGGCGCTGTTCGACCGCTGGCTGGCGCTGTGGGCGCGGACCACCGGCGAGATGATGGAGCCGCAAGCCGCGCAAGCCCTGCAGGACAAGGCGGCCCGCATCGCCGAAAGCCTGCAACTGGCCCTGTTCTTCCGGCTGGATCGCGCGGGTTCGCATTCGTGCGGGGCGGCGTTTTCATGAGCGCGGCTGTTTCCGGGCGGGACGCGCCATTGCCCTATCGGTCGACGCCGGTGTTCGATCAGGACAGCCTGCCCGCGGCGTTGCGGAGCGACCATGCGACCAAGGCCGGGGTGTGGGGCGTGATCCGGGTGATCGAGGGGCGGTTGCGGCTGACCTGCCTCGATCCTTTTTCCGAACGGATGCTGGACCCCGATCATGCGGCGGTGTTGCAGCCGCAACAGGTGCATTTCGTCACGCCCGACGGCGCGATGAAGATGCAGATCGATTTCTATGACCGGCCGCCGGGCGGCTGATCTTTCATTTCCATTTCCCGAGGAGATTTCGATGTCGCAGATGTTGAGCGAGCGGACCATATCGCTCGTCAAGGCCACCGTTCCCGCGCTGGAGGCGCATGGGCTGGACATCGTGCATGAAATGTATGCGCGCATGTTCCGCAATCCCGACATTCGCGACCTGTTCAACCAGTCGCATCATGGCGACGCCGGATCGCAGCCGCGCGCGCTGACCGGCGCGATCCTGGCCTATGCCGGCAATATCGACAATCTGGGCGCGCTGGCCCCCGCCGTCGAGCGCATCGCGCAGAAGCATGTGGGCTTGCAGATTTTGCCGGAGCATTATCCGCATGTGGCCGAGGCGCTGCTGGGCGCGATCAAGGCGGTGCTGGGCGACGCGGCGACCGATGAGATAATGGCCGCCTGGGGCGAGGCTTACTGGTTCCTCGCCAACATCCTGATCGCGCGGGAAAAGCGCGTCTATGACGAGCAGAAAGCGGCCGAGGGCGGCTGGAACGGCTGGCGGGAATTCCGCGTCGAACGGGTGGTACGCGAAAGCAGCGTCATCCGCTCCTTCCTGCTGCGTCCGGTCGATGGCGGGCCGGTGATCCGGCACAAGGCGGGGCAATATCTGACCTTCTGGTTCGAGATTCCGGGGCATCCCCCGGCCAAGCGCAACTATTCCATCTCGGGCGAGGCCAATGGCGAAACCTATCGCATCTCGGTGAAGCGCGAGCCGATGGGACTGGCTTCGGGATGGCTGCACGACCATGCGAAGGAAGGCACGATCCTGAAGGTCGCGCCGCCCGCCGGTGAGTTCTTCCTGGCCGAGCATCCGGAGCGTCCGGCGGTGTTGCTGTCGGGCGGCGTCGGGCTGACGCCGATGGTCGCGATGCTGGAGACGATCGCTTCGCGCCATCCGCAGCTTCCGACATGGTATATCCATGGCACGCACGACCGCGAAACCCATGCGATGCGCGACCATGTGCGCGCCGTGGCGGCGAAGGGGAGCACGATCCGGGTGATCGACTTCCACCAGACGCCGCTGGCCGGGGAAGTGGCGGGGCAGGATTATGACCATGCGGGGCTCATCACCGACGAATGGTTGATCGCCAACACGCCGGTGGGCGAGGCGGATTATTATATCTGCGGCCCGCGGCCCTTCCTGCGCGCGGCGGTTTCGGCGCTGTCGCTGGCGGGGGTGGAAGCGGGGCGCATCCATTATGAGTTCTTCGGGCCTGCGGACGAGTTGCTGGCAGCTTAGGGAATGTGCGTCCGTCAATCCTCTCCTTTGAGGGGAAGTGGCGGCGTTACCCCTCCACCACCGCTGCGCGGCGGTTCCCCTCCCCCTGGAGGGGAGGATTTTTGGGGAGTAGGAGATTCTGCATGGACGACTTCACCCTGGCCCGCGTCTTTCATGTCGTGGCGGTGCTGCTATGGATCGGCGGCGTGGCGTTCGTGACGCTGGTGGTGATGCCGTCCGTGCGGGCCGGGCATGAGCCGGAGGAAAGGCTGGCGGCCTTTCATCGGATAGAGGGGCGCTTCGCCCCGCAGGCGCGGTGGTGGGTGCTGATCGCGGGGGCGAGCGGGCTGTGGATGACTTGGCGGGCGGACATGTGGGACCGCTTCGCCGATCCCCGTTTCTGGTGGATGCACGCCATGCTGATCCTGTGGCTGCTCTTCGCGGCGATGCTGTTCGTGGTGGAGCCGTTTTTCCTGCACCGGCGGATGAAGACCTCCGCCGATCCCGCCGGGGATTTCGCGCGGATGGAGCGGATGCACCGGATCGCGCTGGCGGCGTCCATCGTGACGGTCGCGGGCGCGGTCGGGGGCAGTCACGGGCTGTTCTGAAATGTTTCACTGGCCGGGTTGGGAGGGGGGCGATGTCCCCTCCCGTCCGTTCCTTACAGATCGACCAGCCGCAAATAGGGCTTGAGCGTCCGGTAGCCCTGCGGGAATTGGCGGTTGGCTTCTTCCTCGGACAATTTGGGGGAGATCACGACGGACTGGCCCGGTTCCCAGTTGACGGGCGTGGCGATGCTGCGCGCGTCGGTCAGTTGCAGGCTGTCGATGGCGCGCAGGACTTCCGCGAAATTGCGGCCCGTGCTGGGCGGGTAGGTGAGGATCAGGCGCACCTTCTTCTGGGGATCGATGACGAAGACGGAGCGCACCGTGACGGTCGGGTCGCTTTCCGGATGAATCATGTCGTAGAGGCCTGACACGCGCCCGTCGGGGTCCGCGATCATGGGGAAATCGAGCTTTTGCTTCTGCGTTTCCTCTATGTCGATTTCCCATTTATGATGGGCTTCGACCGGGTCCACCGACAGGCCGATGGGCTTCACGTCGCGCTTGTCCCATTCGGGGCGCAGACGCGCGACTTCCCCCAGTTCCGTCGTGCAGACGGGCGTGAAATTCTTGGGATGACTGAACAATATGCCCCAGCTCGATCCGAGCCAGTCGTGGAAGCGGATGGAGCCGTGGGTGCTGTCCTGTTCGAAATCGGGCGCGATCTGCCCAAGCTGGATGGTCATGGGAACTCCTTCATGCAGACGGCGCATAATGTGCGGCAGTCTCCATCCATGAACAAACGAATGTTATAGGGGGTTTAGTGCATTTTATTTGCTGTGAAATGGGGGTCATCTCCGGCGTCCGCGGCGTCGCTTGTCCCGCATATCCGGAAGCGGCGGCCAGACGGAAGCGATGTCGGCAGGCGGCGGTATTTCGCGATAGGGCGGATGTTCCACGTCGACGAGGATGAGATAGCCCATCGGCACCGCTATGACGAGCATGAGCAGGGGATAAAGCGTCTGCGCGGTGATCGTCCCGGCCATGAACAGGCCGAAGAGAAGCGTCGCCAGCATCATGGCGGCGATGCCGGGCCACAGGCTGATCCGGCGGCGGTCCGGACCATGCGGCGGTTCCCGCTTCCATGGGTCCATGGGTTTCATGGCCGGGACGGCGGTGCCATCGAACCGCTTCCATCATCTGCATCGTGGGACATGACGGCCTCTCTCTTGTGAGGCTATCATCCACCCGCTATGATGCAGCAAGAAAATGAATATAATTTCGATTTGAAATGAAAGAATTTGTTTCATGGATATCAGCGTCGCCCGCACCTTTCTGGAGGTCGTGAAGACCGGCAGCTTCGTCAGCGCGGCGGCCAACCTCAATCTGACGCAGACGGCGGTGAGCGCGCGCATCCGGGTGTTGGAGGACCAGCTCGACCGCCCGGTCTTCATCCGCAACAAGGCGGGGGCGAAGCTGACCCCGGCGGGCGAGCAGTTCCTGCGCTTCGCCACCACCATGGTGCAGGTGTGGGAAAGGGCGCGCCGTGCCGTGGCGCTGCCGCCGGGGCGTGAGACGGTGGTGACGGTGGGGGCGGAACTCAGCCTGTGGAGTCCGCTGCTGCGGCACTGGCTGTTGTGGATGCGGCGCGAATGTCCCGAAATCGCGGTGGCCACGCAGATCGCGGCGGCCGACCGGCTGATGGAGCAGGTGCAGGACGGAACGCTGGACGTGGCCGTGCTCTATGCCGCGCCCAGCCGCCCCGGCGTCATCGCGGAACTGCTGTTAGAGGAGAAGCTGGTGCTGGTGAGGACCACGCCCGCCAACCGCCCGCTCGGCCCGGAGGATCATGTGCAGATCGACTGGGGCGAGGAATTCGCGGCAAGCTATCAGGCCGCTTTCCCCGATCAGCCCAATGCGGTGGTGTCGATCGGATATGGGCCGCTGGCGCTGGACTATATCCTCGCGACGGGCGGCAGCGGTTATTTCCGCAAGGGGTTCATCCGCTCCTATCTGGAGGAGGGGCGGCTGGCGCTGGTGCCCGACAGCCCGGAATTTTCCTATTCCGCCTATGTGGTCCATTCGACCAAGGCCGATCCGGGCGTGATGGACCGGATACGCAGCGGCCTGCGCGCGGCGGCGGCGATTTCGGCATGACGCGGGAGCCCGCCTCGCCGCCTTGCTATGCCGCCGGAGCGGACGACGCCTATATGGGCTATGCCGGGCGGGAAGAGATCGTCGCGGCGCTCAATGAGTTGCTGGAGGCGGAACGGGCTGGCGCGCGGGTCGCGCTGGAAGCGGCGAAATATGGGCCTGCGCCGGTATATGTCGACCTGATGCGGGACGTGCGCGTGGACGAGGCCCGATGGTGCGCGATGCTGTCGCGGCATCTGAAGCGACTGGAAGTTGCGCCATCGCGGAGGACGGGCGCCTTTTACGGCAAGGCGATGGCGATCGGGGAGCCTTGGGAGCGGCTCGCCTTCCTCAACCGGGGGCAGGCATGGGTGGTACGCAAGCTGGAGGCCCTGACGCCGCGCGTGCGGGATGAGGGGCTGCATGCGGATTTGAAGGCGATGCTGGAGAGCCACCGGGTCAATATCGAGCGGGCGGGGGCGTTGCTGGACAGGGAAGGCGGGGGCTGATTATTGCCTTTTGGTTCATCCAGTTGCGTCTGGCTTCATATCTTTTTCCCATCAAGGGAGGAGGAAAGACAAAATTTGGCCGACACCATCCTCCCACTCCATCTCTCACCAAATCCCGTCGGAACGTCTTGCCTTCCGCCGCGTCTCTCCCATCTGGGGATTAGGAACCAAGGAGGCCGCTTATGCCGTTGACCGCGCCGCAGGACATCGCCGATCTGCTCAATGAAACCCGCACCATTGCGCTGGTGGGCATTTCCGACCGCCCCGACCGCCCCAGCTATGGCGTCATGAAGGTGCTTCAGGATCACGGCTATCGCGTCCTGCCCGTCAATCCGCAGATTCCGGGAGAGCATGTGCATGGCGAATTCGTCTGGGACAGGCTGTCCGACATCGGCGTGCCGATCGACATGGTCGACATCTTCCGCCGCAGCGACGCGGTGGACGAAGTGGTGGACGACGCCATCGCCGCAGGCGCGAAGTCGATCTGGATGCAGATCGGCGTCATCAATCCGGAAGCTGCCGCGCGCGCGGAAGCCGCTGGCCTCAAGGTCGTGATGGACCGCTGCCCGGCAATAGAAATCCCGCGCCTCGGCCTTGCCCCTATCCGCGCCGAATAAGGCCATGGCCCAGTTTTTCTGGCGATGATGGAGCTTGTAAACTCGTTTATGAGGATGGCGGTTTTGGGTGGATTGCGGACATAAGCCCCTCCCTCGCCCCTTCGGGGAGAGGGTTGCGGAGACTTGGGCAGCCTGCTGCCTTAGTCGTAG
>JASGDV010000006.1:0-12710 GCA_049841255.1 Sphingobium sp. | reverse complement strand
GGAGGCGGACACCGCGCTTTCCTCCGCGCGGGCGGCTCTGGCGGCGCTGGACAGCGAGGCGGCGGCGCTGAAGCGCGCAGTCGAAAGCGGCGCGGGCGGGAAGAGCCGGGCGCTCGACCGGCTGAAGGCCGCGCCGGGCTATGAACATGCGTTGGCGGCTGCGCTGGGCGACGATCTGGAAGCCCCTATCGGGGCGGATGGGGTGCGTTTCTGGGGCGGGGCGGAAGCGGTCGCGGGCGATCCTGCCCTGCCGCAGGGATGCGCGGCGCTCGCCGATCATGTGACGGCGCCGCCCGAACTGGCGCGGCGGCTGGCGCAGGTCGCGGTGGCGGAGCGGGATGAAGGGCAGGCTCTGGCCGTGGGGCAGAGGCTGGTGACGCGCGAGGGGAGGTTGCGGCGCTGGGACGGCTATGTCGCGACGCAGGGCGGCGCGGCGGCGGCGGAACGGCTGATCCGGCTCAACCGGCTGGAGGCCATCGCGGCGGCGCGTCCGGCGGCGGATCAGGCGGTCGAGAGCGCGCGGACCTCTCAAGGCGAGGCGCAGGCGCGTGAGCAGGCGGCTTCGCAGGCTCTGGCGGCGGGGCGGTCGGCGCTGGGCGAGGCGGAGCAGCGCCAGCGCACGGCCCTGCGCGCGGCGGATGAGGCCGGGACGGCGCTGGAACGGCTGGCCGGGCGGCGCGAAGGGATAGAGGAACGGCTGACGGCGGCGCGGCGCGATCGCGATGCGGCGGCGCAGGAACAGGAAGCGGCGCAAGCGGCGCGCGCGGCCATGCCCGATGGCAGCGAAACCCGTGCGCTGGTCGCCAGTCTCTCGCAGGCGAGCGAGAAGGCGCGTGGGGCGGTCAGCCAGTTGCAGGCGGATCGCGCGCTCGCCGAACGCGCGCTCAGCGGCGACCGGGATCGGATGGCGGCGGCGGAGGCGGACGCGAAGGGCTGGCGCGCCCGCGCGGGCGAGGCGGGCAAGCGAATCGCCGCCATGACGAAGCGCGGCGAGGATGTGGCGTCCGAACAGGCGAAGATGGCCGATGAGCCCGCGCGGCTGGAGCGGGCCATCGCGGCGCTGACGGAACAGGGCGCGGCGCTGACCGAGGCGTCCGATACCGCGCGCAAGGCGGAGATCGAGGCGGAAGCCGCGCTTCGCACGGCCGAGCGGCAGGCGAGCGAGGCGGGCGAAACGCTGGCGGCAGCACGGGAGGCGCGGGCGACGGCGGTGGCGCGGGCCGAGGCGGCGGATGAGCGGCGGATCGAGACCAACCGCCTGTCGGGCGAGCGTTTCGAATGCCCCCCTCCGCTACTGCCGGAACGGTTGGGGTTTCCCAGCGCCGACATCCGTATCGCTCAGACCGAGCAGGCCGAGCATGACCGCCTGTCCGCCGAGCGCGAGCGGATCGGGCCGGTCAATCTGGTCGCGGCGCAGGAACTGGAGGAACTGGAGGCCACGCAGGCGACCAGCCGGGCGGAAAGCGCGGAACTGACGCAGGCCATCCACCAGCTTCGCGGTTCCATCGGCAGCCTCAATCGGGAAGGGCGGCAAAGGCTGCTCGCCGCGTTCGAGGCAGTGGACGGGCATTTCCGGCAGCTTTTCACGACCCTGTTCAACGGCGGGCAGGCGCATCTGGAACTGATCGATAGCGACGATCCGCTGGAGGCGGGGCTGGAAATCATGGCGCAGCCTCCGGGGAAGAAGCTGTCGGCGCTCACCCTGCTGTCGGGCGGGGAGCAGGCGCTGACGGCGGTGGCGCTGATCTTCGGCCTGTTCCTCACCAATCCCGCGCCGATCTGCGTGCTGGATGAGGTGGACGCGCCGCTGGACGACGCCAATGTGGAGCGTTTCTGCGATATGCTGGACGCGATGGTGAAGCAGACGCGGACCCGCTATCTGATCGTTACGCATAACGCCGTCACCATGGCGCGGATGCATCGCCTGTTCGGCGTGACCATGGTGGAGCGCGGCGTGAGCCGGCTGGTGTCTGTCAGTCTGGGTGGGGCGGAGGCGCTGCTGGCGGCGGAATGAACGGGCGCTTCTTTGAGTCGCCGTTCGTCCTGAGTAGGGGCTGAGCCTGTCGAAGTGGCGTATCGAAGGACAGTAGTGCGCGCGAGAAACCCTTCGATACGGGTCTTCGACTTGGCCTTGGGCCAAGTTTATCCTGAGCGACTGCTGCAAGCAGTCAGTCGAAGGGCTCAGCCCCTACTCAGGGCGAACGGAAGGAGGAAAGAAAAAGAATCAATCGCGCCGGACCCAATGTTCGATGCGGCGGAAGAGGCCGCGCTGTGTCACTGGTTCGAACATCTCGTCGGGGCTTTCCGGGTCCAGCACCTCATTGTCGGCCAGCCACTCCTGCACATCGTTGAGGTCGGGCGTCTGATAAGAGCGCAGGGTGCGGCCCGCTTTGGTCCGCAATTCCTCTATCGCCGCGATCAGGCCGCGCTCGGCGATCAGGGCGGAGACGCGCTCCTTTGGAAGGTCGAGATGTTCGGCGATCAGGTCGTCGCGAATGGCCGCGATCACGCTCCGATGCCCGTCATTGCCGGGGAGCGCCGTGTCGATTGCCATGTCGCATTCGGTGTCCAGCCCCAGCGAGCGGTTGTTCATGTTGGAGGAGCCGACGCGGATCAGCCGGTCGTCCACGATCAATATCTTGGCATGGACGTAGATCGGCTCGCCGCGCGCGGTGAAGGGATGATAGAGGCGCAGGCGGTTGTGGGTGTCGCGCGCCTTCAACGCCTCGAACAGGCGGGCGCGGGCGGTGTCCATCGCCTGCTGTTCCAGCCAGCCATCGGCCTGATCCGGATTGACGATGACGATTTCGGGGCCGTGCGGATCGCCCAGCCGCGCGGCGATGGCTTCGGCGATGCGGCGGGAAGCAAAATATTGGCTTTCCGCATAGATGCAGCGCTCGGCCGCCGCGATCTGGTTGACGTAGAGCCGTTCGATTTCCTTGACCGCCGGTTGATCGTCCATTTCCGGAGCGGTGCGGGCGATGGCGACGTCCACGTCGCGGAACTGGACGGGCAGGTCGTCCGGCCAGCAATCGTCGATGCCCTCGACCGGCGGCAGATCGTCGCCGCCCGCCGCTTTCCAGCGCGCGCGGCTATGATCGCCCAGTGCCGCGGCGACCGGTCCCTTGAGCGCGGTGGTGGCGTCGTGCCACGGGCCGTAAGGCGTGCCGTCCGGATGCTTGCGGCCGGGATCCTCGTCGCGGTGATGGCGGGTGTCCCAGCGGTCGGCGGTCATGTCGATGCCCCCGCAAAAGGCGAAGCAATCGTCGATGGCCACGATCTTCTGGTGATGGGACGCGCCCGTCGGATGATGGCTGTCCAGCTTCACGGTGATGCGGGGATGGGCCATCCAGCGCAGCGTCGTCAGCAGGTTGGACGGGCGCAGCATCGACTTGATCGCGCCGGTGTCCCAGCGGAGCAGGTAGATTTCGAGCTCCGGCGTGCGTTCCACCAGCCAGCGGATGAAGTCGCCGATGATGACGGGCGCGCCGTCCTTCGCATCCTCTTCCCGGACCAGGCTGATGCGGGCGTCGAAGTCCCAGCCGATCAGCATGATGCGCTTCGTCGCCTTCAGCATCGCGGCGCGGGCGTGGCGGAAATAGGCGTCGGCGTCGATGATGACGCTGGCCTGTGTGGCGCGGGCGATGCGCCAGCAATCCTGCCCTTCGACCGGGCCGCTCATGCGCTGCCCACCACGAGGCAGGCGAGGGCCATCAGTAGCCCGGCGAATCGGTTGGACCGGAATTTGACGAGCGGGTCCGCGCCGTCCTCCTTCAGGGTGGCGGTCTGCCAGAGGAGATGCGCGGCCATGGGGAGAAGCGCGAGCAGGGCCAGAAGCTGCGGGCGGATTTGCCAGATGGCGGCGCTCCAGAGGGCCAGCGCGAGGAGGTAGCAGAGCGTCACGCCGCCGCGCACATGACGGCCCATGGAAAGGGCGCTGGAGCCTATGCCGATCAACGCGTCGTCCTCCCTGTCCTGCAAGGCGTAGATGGTATCATAGCCCACGACCCAGAAAATAGTGCCCGCATACAGCAGCAGGCCCGGAAGGGTGAGCGCGCCCATCATTTCGCTCCAGCCGACCAGCGCGGCCCAGGAGAAGACGAGGCCGAGCCAGAGCTGCGGCCATCCGGTGATCCGCTTCATGAAGGGATAGGCCGCGACGAGGGCAAGCGAGGCGAGCGCGACGAGCTGCGCGGCGAGGTGCAGTTGCAGCAGGACGACGAGGCCGACGAGGCAGAGGGCGAGCAGCCATGCCCATGCGGTTCTGAGCGACACCGCGCCGCTCGCCAGCGGACGGGCGGCGGTGCGGGCGACCTTGCGGTCGAGGTCGCGGTCGACGATGTCGTTGAAGACGCAACCCGCGCCGCGCATGGCGATGCTGCCGATCAGCAGCCAGAGGATGAGGGGCCAGCGTTCGCGCGCGCCGCCCGCCAGCGCGACGGCCCATGCGCCCGGCCAGAAGAGCAGCCACCAGCCGATGGGCCTGTCCAGCCGCGCCAGCAGCGCCAGCGCGCGCGGCAGGGCAGGCAGGCGCGCGACGAGGCCGCGGGCTTCGCTGTCGGGGACGATCTGTTCCACCTGTCCTTGCTTCATCGCGACGGCATTAGAGTCTTTCGGTTTTAGATTGAAGCGCATAGTGCTCCTGCGAAGGCAGGAGCCCAGTTCCACCGTCCGATCTGGGCTCCTGCCTTCGCAGGAGCACGATTCGCGCAGCCCATGGATGAGACGCAAATGACCGCAACCCCCGCATGGCCGCCGCAAAGCGCGCCCCGCCTCTTCGTCGAAGCGCCGTTGGGCGAAGGGGTTGCGGTGCCGGTGGACGGCAATGCCGCGCATTATCTGATCGGCGTGATGCGGGTGAAGGCGGAGGATGTGGTGCTGCTGTTCGACGGGCGCTCGGGCGAATGGGCGGCGCGGGCGCGCGACATCCGCAAGCGCGACCTGCTGCTGGTGTGCGAGGCGCAGACGAAACCGCTGGAACATGTGCCCGATTTCTGGCTGTGCTGCGCGCCGGTCAGGAAAGGGCGTATCGACCTGATCGCGGAGAAGGCTTGCGAACTGGGGGCGGCGAAGCTGCAACCCGTGCTGACGCGGCGGGCAGTGGTGGACAGGCTGAACCTCGACCGGCTGCGCGCGCATCTGGTGGAGGCGGCGGAACAATGCGGGCGGACGGCGATCCCCGAACTGGGGGAGATGATGAAGCTGGACGCGCTGCTGAAGGATTGGCCGGAAGAGCGCTGGCTGTTCTTCGCCGACGAGACGGGCGGCGCGCCGCTGGAAGAGGCCCTGCGCGCGCATCCGGGGCCGGCGGCGTTCCTGATCGGGCCGGAGGGCGGCTTCGACCCGGCGGAGCGCGAGGCGATCCGTGGCGTGGCGAAGGCGGTCCCGGTGTCGCTCGGCCCGCGCATCCTGCGCGCGGAGACGGCGGCCATCGCCGCGACATCGGCGTGGATGGCGCTGAATGGAGACTGGAAATAGTTTCATTCCGCAATGAGAGTTGCAGCATCCGCCTGTGCAACTTATCTGTCCCCGGCGCGCTCTCGGTTTGACGCGCGGGGGTCAGACATTAAGGGCGGGATATGAGCACCAGAACCGACTCAGGGGGGATCGATCCCGTCATCGAAAGCCGTGACCAGTTGATCGCGGCCTTTGCCCAGGGCGAAAAGCCCAAGGATCGCTGGCGGATCGGCACGGAGCATGAGAAGTTCGTCTATTCGACGAAGGACCATCACGCGCCTTCCTATGAAGAGAAGGGCGGCATCCACACGCTGCTGATCGGCCTCACCCGCTATGACTGGAAGCCGGTCTATGAGGGGGAGAATATCATCGCGCTTTCCGGCCCGGACGGCACGATCAGTCTGGAACCGGCGGGACAGTTGGAGCTTTCGGGCGCGCCGCTCGAAAATCTGCATCAGACCTGCGCGGAGACCGGGCGGCATCTGGAGCAGGTCAAATATGTGGGCGACATGCTGGGCCTGGGTTTCCTTGGGCTTGGCATGTGGCCGGACAAGACGCGCGCGGAACTGCCGATCATGCCCAAGGGGCGCTATGGCATCATGCTGCGACACATGCCGCGCGTGGGATCGCTGGGCCTCGACATGATGCTGCGGACCTGCACGATCCAGACTAACCTCGACTATGGCAGCGAGGCGGACATGGCGCAGAAATTCCGCGTCTCCCTCGCGCTGCAACCGCTGGCGACGGCGCTGTTCGCCAATTCGCCCTTCACGGAGGGGAAGCCCAACGGATACCTCTCCTATCGCAGCCATATCTGGTCGGACACCGATCCGGGCCGCACCGGCATGTTGCCCTTCGTGTTCGAGGATGGCTTCGGCTATGAACGCTATGCCGACTATGCGCTCGATGTGCCGATGTATTTCGTCTATCGCGACGGGAAATATATCGACGCGGCGGGGCAGAGTTTCCGCGACTTCCTGGAAGGCAAGCTCCCCGCCCTGCCCGGCGAGAAGCCGACGGAGAAGGATTGGGAGGATCATCTGTCCACCGCCTTTCCCGAAGTGCGGATGAAGAGCTTTCTTGAGATGCGTGGCGCGGACGGCGGCCCTTGGGGGCGGATTTGCGCCTTGCCTGCCTTGTGGGTCGGGTTGCTCTACGACCAAGGGGCGCTGGATGCGGCGTGGGATCTGGTCAAGGACTGGACCATGGAGGAGCGGCAGGCGCTCCGCGATTCCGTGCCGAAGCTGGGTCTTGACGCGCCCATCGCGGGCGGGCGCAAGCTGCGGGACATTGCGGGGCAGGCGCTCGACATCGCGCGGAGCGGACTGGCGGCGCGCGGGCGGCTCAACGCGGCGGGCGACAATGAGACAGGCTATCTCTCCGCGCTGGACGAAGTCGTGGCGTCAGGGCGCACCCATGCCGAGCGGATGCTGGAACGCTATCATGGCGAATGGGGCGGCGACATCAGCCGCGTCTATGCCGAAGAGAGCTTCTGACGCTTATTCCGCCGGTTGAAGCGCGCCTTCCACAGGCTTTTTCCGTCCCGTGAGCCATGCGAAGAAGCGGGGCACGGGCGCGTTGCGCTCCATCCATTCGCTATAGGCGCGGTAATCGGGATCGGCGGAGAGATGCTTCTCCTCCGTCTTCGCGCGCCAGAAATAGATGGCGTTGGTCGCCGCCAGCAGCGCGCAGTTGCGCACGATGTCGGTCAGGCTGCCCGACAGCGCGAGGAAGGGCAGCGAGGAGAACCACCAGAAGAGATTTTTGGAAAGATAGGCCGGATGCCGCGTCCAGCGATAGGGGCCGTGCGTCAAAATCCCGCGATGGGTGAGGTTGGAAAAACGGATGCCGAACGCCACCGTCGCCCAGGCATAGATGCCGGTCAGCAGCACCAGCCAGCCGCCCAATATCCATTGCAGCGCCGGAAGCCCTTCCGTCCAGACATCCCATTCCGCGCCGCCCGCATGATAATCGAGCGGGCCTCCGCCGCCCATCAGCACGAAGGGCGGATAGCAGATCAACGCCGCAACCCAGCCCGCGAGATAAGGATTGGCGGTGCGGATGTGGGAATCGAGCGGTTTCATCGTCAGCATGTAGCCGACCGTCGCCATGCACACGTCGATCATGAACATGACCGCGATCAGGAAAGCGGCCAGCGCGACGGGGTGGGAAAAGGCTTCGTCGATCCGCCACTGCACGACGCTGGCGAAATTGCCCGGCACGATGGAGACCATGAAGGCGAGGAAGAAGCCCTTCACCGCCCAGGCCCGCGCATGGTTGGCGACCTCGCGCATGTCGGGCGCGCCCGCCGCTCCGCCGATAACCCATTGGCCGAAGGCGTAAGTGGCGTCGCGCGGTTCCATCAACCGCCGGTCGAGCCAGAGGACATAGGGGATGGACAGAACCAGAAGCCATGGCGCGGCGGCCATGAACAAGTCCATCGAATAGCGGTAATCGCCGTCCCAATACCAGCGCGCCACGCAATAGAAGATCGCGATGGCAAGCCATGTCGCCCACAGCCCCGCGATCTTGACGAGGCTGATGTCGCGCACTTCGCTCCACGGCCGCGCCGCGCCTTTCCAGTCGATGCCGGTGGACGCGTTGCGGTGCACCCTGTCCACGACCAGCGACCACAGCACCATCGGCAAGGCGCAGGCGACCACGGCGGCAAGACCCGCATTGGGGCCGTCCATGCCATAATGGCGCGCGACCAGCGTCCAGAGGCCGAGGCCCGCCAGACCGGCCAGGCCGACTCCATGGCTGACGGCGGATTTCGGGCGGGGATCGGCGGATTTGCTCATGCCGCCGCTCCTAAAGGAAAATGGTAAGCAAGCCGTGAAGAGAACCTCAATCGCCCAGCACGTTGATCGTGAAGGCCAATATGCCAAGGTTGAAGACGAACGCCGCTATGCAGTGGAAAATCGCCACGCGCCGCACGGCGGTGCTTTCGACCGCCACGTCCGACGTCTGGAACGTCATGCCCAGCGTGTAGGAAAAATAGATGAAGTCCCAATAGCGCGGCTCGTCCGTGCCGGGGAAATCGATGCCGCCCTTGTCCTTCCCATCGTCATTGGCGACGTAGAAGATATGGGCATAGTGCAGCGCATAGACATGGTTGGAAAACAGCCATGCCAGCGCCAGCGTCGCCAGCACCAGCGCGATCACCGCCCGGTCCGGCCCGCCCTGCTGGCTGATCGCCACGCCCACCGCCAGCAGGATGACGAGGCAGACGATGCCGGTCAGCGCCAGCATCAGTTCTCGGTTGACGTCGTTCGCGGCGGCGTTGCGGCGCATCGCCTGCGGGTCCGCCTCCAGCAGGGGAATGGTGGACAGGAGAAAGGCCAGCGCGGCGAGGTCGAACCCGGCCATGGTCGCCTCATGCCAGGGCAGGGCGAAGGCGAGCGGCGCGATGCCGGCCAGCAAGACAAGGAACATGACATAGCGCCATGGAAAAAGAGAGGATCGTTTCATGCCGCGCATGGAAGGCGCAAAGCGCGCGGGATGCAAGAGGAACGAAGAGAATGAGGGGTGGCGCGGCGCGCATTTGGCTGTAAGGAACAGATCATGACCAAAGGGCGGCGGGCATGATCGCGAAACTGAAAGGCAGGCTGGACAGCACCGGCATCGACCACGCCATCATCGACGTGGGCGGCGTGGGCTATCTGGTCGGCGCGTCGTCGCGCACGCTGGCGGCGCTGGGTCCGGTGGGCGAGGCGGTGACGGTGCACACCGAAATGCTGGTGTCGGAGGATTCGATCCGCCTGATCGGCTTCGCGCGGGGGGAGGAACGCGACTGGTTCCGCCTGCTGATCGGCGTGCAGGGCGTGGGATCGCGCGTGGCGCTGGCGATCCTGTCGGCGCTGGAGCCGCTGGAACTGCATCGCGCGGTGGCGTCGGGCGACAAGGCGATGGTGGCGCGCGCGAACGGCGTCGGACCCAAGCTGGCGCTGCGGATCGTCAATGAACTCAAGGACAAGATTGGCGTGGCTCCGGCGGCGGGCGGGATTGCGGGCGCGGGTGTCGCGGCGGTTCCGGCGGGCGGCCATAGCGCGGATGTCCTGTCGGCGCTTCAGAATCTCGGCTTCCGACCCGCCGAAGCCAGCGCGGCGGTGGCGGCGGCGGAAGAGGAACTGGGCGACGGCGCGACGCTTGACGCCCTGGTGCGACTAGCCCTGCGGAAAGCGGCGAAATGAGTGACGAGGATCGCCTGATCGCGCCCGGTCGCCGCGTAGAGGATGTGGATGCGGCGTTGCGGCCTAAGTCGCTCAATGAATTCATCGGGCAGCAGGCGGCGCGCGAAAACCTCCGCATCTTCATCGAGGCGGCGAAGGGGCGTGGCGAGGCGCTGGACCATGTGCTGTTCTTCGGCCCGCCCGGCCTTGGCAAGACGACGCTGGCGCAGATCGTGGCGAAGGAGATGGGCGTGGGTTTCCGCGCCACATCCGGGCCGGTCATCGCCAAGTCGGGCGATCTGGCCGCGCTGCTCACCAATCTGGACGAGGGCGACGTGCTGTTCGTGGACGAGATCCACCGGCTCAATCCCGCTGTCGAGGAAGTCCTCTATCCGGCGATGGAGGATCGCGCGCTCGACCTGATGATCGGCGAGGGGCCTTCCGCGCGCTCGGTGCGGATCGACTTGCCGCATTTCACGCTGGTGGGGGCGACGACGCGGCAGGGGCTACTGACGACGCCGCTGCGCGACCGTTTCGGGATTCCGGTGCGGCTGCAATTCTACACGGTCGAGGAACTGGAACTGGTGGTGCGGCGCGCGGCGCGGTTGCTGGACCTGGGCATCACCTCCGACGGGGCGGTGGAGATCGCGCGGCGCTCGCGGGGGACGCCGCGCATCGCGGGACGGCTGCTTCGGCGGGTACGCGACTTCGCCAATGTCGCGGGCGCGGCGGCGGTCGATGCCAAGGTGGCGGATGCTGCGCTCAGCCGGCTGGAGGTCGATCATCTGGGCCTCGACCTTATGGACCGGCGTTACCTGATGATGATCGCGGACATCTATCGCGGCGGCCCGGTGGGGGTGGAGACGCTGGCGGCGGGTCTTTCCGAGCCGCGCGACACCATCGAGGAGGTGATCGAGCCTTATCTGATCCAGTTGGGCCTCATCGCCCGCACGGCGCGGGGGCGCTGCCTCAACGGGCCGGGGTGGAAGCATCTGGGCCTCAATCCGCCCGCCGGATCGCAGGACGGGCTGTTCGACTGAAACCCGTTAAAGAGCATGGCCGTTACGGCAGGGCGCGGTTATAGCTGCGCTGACGACAGGCCTGCGGCGGACGGGCCGATGACAGGAGGTGGGCCTTTGAGGGCAATCGAACGCTTTCCCAATCTGGTGACGATGTTCTTCGCGCGCGCCAGGGACATGGGCGACGCGCCTTTCCTGTGGCGCAAGAAGGACGGTGCGTGGCGTTCGATGAGCTGGGCGGACGTCGCCTATGACGTGGCGGCGCTGGCGAGCGCGCTCAGGGCGCAGGGATTGAAGCCCGGCGATCCGGTGATGTTGGTGAGCGAGAACCGGCCGGAATTCTGCATCGCCGATCTTGCGATCATGGCGGCGGGCGGGGTCACCGTGCCGACCTACACCACCAACACCACGCGCGATCATCAGCATATCCTGACCGACAGCGGCGCGCAGGCGGTGATCGTGTCCACCGCGAAGCTTGCCGCCACGCTGATGCCCGCCGTGCTGCGATCGCAAGTGCGCTTCGTGGTCGGCATGGAGCCGATGCGCGGGGTGCAGGGCGAGGTCGCCTGCCACCTTTGGAACGACCTGATCGCGGCGCATCCGACCGATGTGGAGGCTTGCGCGCTGGAGCAGACGGCGGGGCGCGACGACCTTGCCTGCATCATCTACACCAGCGGCACGGGCGGCGCGCCGCGCGGGGTGATGCAGCATCATGGCTCGATCCTGTGCAATATCGAGGGCGCGGCGACGCTGGTGGCGGAGGATTTCGGCTGGGACGATGAGGTTTTCCTGTCCTTCCTTCCCCTCTCCCACGCCTATGAGCATAGCGGCGGGCAGTTCCTGCCGATCATGCTGGCGGCGCAAATCTATTATTCCGAAGGGCTGGAGAAACTCGCCTCCAATATCGAGGAGACGCGGCCCACCATCATGGTCGTGGTGCCCCGCCTGTTCGAAGTGCTGCGCGCGCGCATCATCAAGTCCATCGAGAAGCAGGGCAAATTCCCGAACTTCCTGCTGCGGCAGGCCCTGCGGATCACGGCGAAGGAACAGGGCGGCGGGTCATCGCTGCTGGACCTGCCGATGAAGGCGCTGCTGTCGCGGACCTTGAAACCCAAGGTGTCGAAGCGTTTCGGCGGACGGATGAAGGCTTTGGTGTCGGGCGGCGCGCCGCTCAATCCCGATGTGGGCCTGTTCTTCGAGGCGATGGGGCTGACGCTGCTGCAAGGCTATGGCCAGACCGAGGCGGGGCCGGTGATTAGCTGCAATCGCCCAGCGGCGGGCATCGCCATGGATACGGTCGGTCCGCCGCTCGACGGGGTGGAGGTGAAGATCGCGGAGGATGGCGAAATCCTGGTGCGGGGCGAACTGGTGATGCACGGTTACTGGCGCAATCCGGCCGAGACGGAGAAGGCGCTGAAAGAGGGCTGGCTGCATACGGGCGACATCGGCGAGATCGACGCGCGCGGCCGCATCCGCATCACCGACCGCAAGAAGGACCTGATCGTCAACGACAAGGGCGACAATGTTTCGCCGCAAAAGGTCGAGGGGATGCTGACGCTCCAGCCGGAGATCGGGCAGGCGATGGTGTCGGGCGACCGGCGGCCGCATCTGGTGGGCCTGATCGTGCCGGACGCCGAATGGACGCGCGAATGGGCGGCGGCGCAGGGCAGAAGCATCGAGGGGATAGAGAGCGATCCCGCTTATATGGCGGCGCTGAGAGCGGCGGTGGATCGGGTGAACGAGGATCTGTCGGTGATCGAGCGGGTGCGGCGCTTCATTCTGGCGGACGAGCCTTTCTCCATCGAGAATGAGGAAATGACCCCGTCGATGAAGATCAGGCGGCATGTCATCCGCAAGCGGTATCAGGATCGGCTGGACGCGCTTTACAAGGCGTGAGGAATGGGCGACCGCTTTCGGCCATGGGCGGACGTTCAACCCACCACCGTTCGTCCTGAGTAGCCACTGAGCTTGTCGAAGTGGCGTATCGAAGGATATGGCGCAAAAGACCCTTCGATACGGGTCTTCGACTTCGCTCAGCCCCTACTCAGGGCGAACGGAGGTG
>JASGDV010000005.1:0-12037 GCA_049841255.1 Sphingobium sp. | reverse complement strand
GCCTAAATCTCCCCATAACGGCACGCTTAGCCTGATGCTCGACTTCGGGCCGCTGCTGGTCTTCTTCCTCACCTACAAGGGCGCGGGCTGGCTGTGGGGCGCGAACAATCCGATCACGGCGATGACATTCAGCACCGGCGCTTTCATGATCTCCATCGTGATCGCGGTGATCGTGTCGAAGGTGAAGCTGGGCCGCGTGTCGCCGATGCTGTGGCTGTCGGCGCTGCTGATCCTCTTCTTCGGCGGGCTCACCATCTATTTCCACGACCAGCGCTTCATCCAGATCAAGCCGACCATCATCTACGCCTTCTTCGCGCTGATGCTGTTCGCGGGGCTGATGCGGGGCAAGGCGCTGCTCAAATATCTGCTGCAAGCCGCCTATGACGGCCTGACCGAGGAAGGCTGGCTCAAACTGTCGCGCAACTGGGCCTTGTTCTTCGTGGGCATGGCTGTCGCGAACGAAGTCATGCGCCGGTCGATGAGTTTCGACGCCTGGCTGGCGGTCAAGGTGTGGGGCGTCACCATCGTCTCGGTGGTCTTCGCCGCCGCCAATATCCCGATGCTGATGCGCCACGGCCTCGACATCGGGGACAAGCTGGACAGCGAAGAAATCGGCGAGACCACGCCGCCGCAGGGATAAGGCGTCAGGCCGCCAATATGACCTGATTGCGCCCCTTGCGCTTCGCTTCATACAGGGCGATGTCGGCCATGCGCAGGCAATCGCGCAATGCAGCCTGCTCGCCGATGCCGACCATGCCGATGCTGACGGTCATGGATACGGGATGGCCTTCAAGATCGGCGACCGGCGTCTCTTCCACCCGGCGACGCAGGCGTTCGGCGATGTTCGCGGCCATATCCCCCGTCGCTTCGGGCAGGTAGATGCCGAATTCCTCGCCGCCCAGCCGCCCGATAATATCCTCTCCCCGCAGCGCCCGGCGCAGAATGGCCGCCACCGCCTGAAGCGCCCGGTCCCCGACTTCATGCCCGTAGCGGTCGTTGATCGATTTGAAGTGATCCATATCCAGCATCAGCAGCCAGCCCGTGCCATCGGCGCCATGCCGCTTTTCCAACCGGCGGAAGAAACCGCCGCGATTGAGCACGCCCGTCAGCGAATCCGACTCCGCCGCGCGTTTCAGCATCTCATGCGCCTGCGTCAGCTCGCCATGCAGCCGGGTCAGCCGCTCGCTTTGCAGGACCAGCCTGCGCGACACGAGATAGGAACCGATGGCCGGGCAGAAAAAGGCGAAAATCCAATAGGCGGGCGGAATGCCCAGCCCCGGAACGCACGACATGACCGAGAGCGGCAGGATCGTGACCGCGACGGAGAATATTACCGAAAGCCATATCTTCTGCGCCGGAGACATGGGAGCGGCATAAAGCGGGATGGTTTACGCGGGGTAAATTGCAGTCCTCATCCGCCCCATGCCGAAGGAGGAAGGGAGGAAGCCCTGCGCTTGATCGGCCAATCTAGCGGACCGTTTCGGCCCTGTCACATGGATATTTCCGCAGCGGCTGACAGCAAAAATCGTCTTTTCCGCGCTCTTTTCCCTGCTAGGGGAAGGATCGGAGCCTTCGGGCGCGCCAGCCGTTATCTGGCCGTCCACCCAAAAAACCGAGGAGAAAAACCATGGCCTTCATTCTGCCTGACCTACCTTATGCCAAGGACGCCTTCGGCGACATCCTTTCGGCTGAAACCTTCGACTATCATCATGGCAAGCATCACAATGCCTATGTGGTGAAGGCGAACGAACTGGTCGCCGCCGATCCCGCGCTTCAGGGCAAGTCGCTGGTCGAGCTTATCAAATCGTCCAAGGGCGGACTGTTCAACCAGGTCGGCCAGATCTGGAACCACACCTTCTATTGGCAGTCGCTTTCGCCGAGCAAGACCGCGCCGGAAGGCAAGCTGCTCGACCTCATCAACGAAGCGTTCGGTTCGGTCGACGCACTGGTCGAAAAGCTGAAGGCCGAGGCCGTCGGCCATTTCGCCAGCGGCTGGGCCGCGCTGATCCTCAAGGACGGCAAGCTGGAAGTCACCAGCTATCATGACGCCGACACGCCGGTCGCGCATGAAGGCCATGCGCCGCTGCTGATCCTCGATGTGTGGGAACATGCCTATTATATCGACTATCGCAACGCGCGGCCCAACTATGCCGACCGCGTTCTCAAGGAAGCGATCAACTGGGACTTCGCCGCCCAGAATCTGGACGGCAAGGGCGTAAGCCGCGCCGACCAGCCGGGCTGATCCCGATCCGCCCGCCGCTGTGGGACGGCGGCGGGCGGACCGTTTCGGATTGATGCGCGGGAAGCCTAATCCGCCGAAGGAATCTTCTCTTCCCCCGCCGTCAGATGCAGTTCCCGCACCAGATCGTCCAGATCCGCGCCGGGCCGCACCAGCAGCCATTCCCGGCTCTGCGCGCCATCGACCACCGTCACTGCGCCCTTGGGACAGACGCCGAGGCAATTGACCTCCACGATGCCGGCAGCCGCCTTGCGTCCCTTCTTCAGCTTCAGATGACGGCGCAGCGCCTTCGCCAATCGCTCATCCCCATCGGGGCCGAAGCCGCCGTCCAGCTTCTTCGAACATTTGCGGCAAATGAGAACGGCGCTGGACCAGTTCGACCGGACATGGTCCTTCAATCCGCCCTCTCCTTCGGCTTCCATGTCCGCCGCTCCTCGGCGGCGCGCAGTACTTCATAAGCCGCCTGAATGGTCTGGAAGCGGATGGCGGCCTGCGTATCGCCGGGCTTCACGTCAGGATGATTCTCCTTCGCCAGCCTGCGCCAGCTTTTCTTCACCGCCTCGAAATCGGCATCGTCTTCCAGTTCCAGCGCCTTGAGGGCGTTCAATTCGTCGCGCGAGCGGCTGCCGTCGCCCGGACCGCCCCAGCCATGATAGGCGCTCGACTGATAACCGTTCGCCTCGCGCTGTTCGTCCCGCTCGCGCCGTTCCCGCTCTTCCTGATCGAGACCCTGAAAATAATCCCAGTTGCGGTTATATTCCCCCGCATGATCGGCGCAGAAATACCAGCGTTCGCGGCTGTTGGGCGATTTGGGCGCAGGGCAGTCGCCGGGCCGGTCGCAGCCATGCCGATCGCACAACCGCACCGCCTGCGCCTCACGCGTCGCGCCATAGCTGCGCCAGCGGGGAAAACCCCAGTCATTCGATCGCCCGTTCCGTGCCATGCTCCCTAATTAGGCAGGCTTTGCCGCGAACGCCAGAGCGCCCGGCGCTTTCGTCAGCCCGGCGTTCTGAAATTCACGGTGCTGAAACGGCGCCCGCATCCCAAACCGCTTGCAGGCCGATAACTTTGCTCAAAACGGGCGCGGGACAGGATTTTGCGGCCGTTCTCGCTGAAGATCATCGGCGGATAGGTGGTGACGGCGCGTTGGTTGAGCGTCCGGCCATCGACCGAAATATTGAACTGGACGCGGGTCCAGCCTTCCACGCCGACCTGAACCATGTCCGTCGGATAGTCGGCGGGGGAAGTCGGCGCGCCCCGCAAGGCGGGTTGAGCGTCGACGACTGAACATTGTTGCTCAGTCAGGCCCGTCGCCGTGAAATCGGTACGCGCGCCCGTCAAGTCGTTTGCCGCCGCCCTGGCGGAGGCGCGCCGCGTCAGCGCGGCGATGCGCGACGGATCGTCACCGGGCAGGGCCGGATCATCGATGACGGAATCGAGAAGCGCCTGATTGCAGAGCTTTTCGCCGGGTCGGAGCCGGTCATAGCGGATCAGCCGCAAATTCGCGCGCGCGGTGGGATCGGCGGCATAGGGCGCTTCGGGAATCGGGGAGGACTTGCCGCCCTTCGCGTCTTCCGTCGCCAGCCATCCGACGTAGAGCCGCGCTAGCGGCGGCGGCGCATGAGTATCCAGAATCGCGATCAACGCCCTGGCATGGGCAGTTGCCTGCTCCCCCGCCGTCAATGGATTGGCGAGGAGGTCCGCGAGTACGGATGCCTGCGCCAGGGACTGCCCGCCGCCGTTCTGCGCGCGCAGGCGCGCCAGTTCCGATTCCAGTTCCGCGCGCCGCCGCGCTTCGCCCACGCCGTCCGGCTCGAACGGGGTCACGCCCTGCTGCTCGATCCACTGACGGAAAGCGTTCCGCAAACCGGCGGCGAGCGAAGGGCCGCCTTCTCCCGTCGAGCAGCGCAGCTCCAGCCGCGTCACGAAGCGGAACGGGGCCGGGATTTTCGCGACATCTTCCGGCCGCCACGACCAGCGGGTTACGGCGCGGGCGAAGACCAGAGCCATGCCGCCCGGCCGCGATCCGTATATAGGCCGGGCATAGGCCACTTCGCCCTTGTCCGTGATGCCGAATTCTATCACGGCGACATCATCCGGTTGAATCCCTTCCTCGCCGCAGACGGGCAGCCCCATGTCCGCGCCCGAGGTGAAGTCCTGTTTGGGCAGGCGTCCGGCGCCGGTATAGACCAGATATTCGCGGGCCTTGTCGCGATGCCCCGCCAGCATCGCGGCGATGGAAGCGTCGGACCGCGCGATCAGATCGGCCATATTGACCCTGATCGACAGTCCGCCTTCAGCCGCCACGGTTTTGGCGAAGGCGCTTTCCGCTTCGGCGAAACGGCCCATGTTGAGCAAGGCCCGCCCGCGCGCCGCGGCGGCATAGCCCTGGCTCTGCTTGTCCTTGACCGGCTGCGCCGCGATCAGCTTTTCGGCTTGCTCGGCCTTTTGGAGGGCGACGGCCGGATCGACGAACGTCGCCGCCTGCGCTTCCCCAAGCAACGATGAGATACGGTCGGTCGGATCGGTGGCCAAGGCGGTCGCGCGCCCATAATAAGCGAGCCCCGCGTCATAATCCAGATCGGCCAGAGCCAGCCGCCCCAGCGCCCGCAAGGCCTCGCCCCTGTCGATGTCGAGGCTATGATCCTCCGCGGATAAGGCCGCCACCGACTGCTCCAGCAACGGGCGGGCTTCCTTCCACCTTTGCATCTGCGTCAGCGCCACCCCCTTGCGCAGGCGGACGATGGCCAATGTGCGGACGTTGCTCGTTCTCTGCTCCATCGTCGTCAGCAACTCTATCGCCCTGGCATAATCCTCGGCGGACGAAGCGGCGGTGGCGGCATCGAACAATTGCTGGAGCGTCTGCGGTGGAGGCGAAGGCGGCGCGGCTCCGTCCTGAGCCACGGCCATGGCAGGCAGCAACACCCAGGCCGCCGCCAGACCCACCATCCTTTTTCTCATCTCATCCCCCAACATAAGCCCCTGCCCCGCAAGGACTAACGCCGTTCGGACGACAATGCCAGAGGGCCTGTAAGCCGGGTTCTGTCCACTCCTTACGGAGA
The DNA here is from genome assembly GCA_049841255.1 of Sphingobium sp. Classification (GTDB taxonomy): domain Bacteria; phylum Pseudomonadota; class Alphaproteobacteria; order Sphingomonadales; family Sphingomonadaceae; genus Sphingobium. The sequence goes on along the minus strand of JASGDV010000005.1, from coordinate 6,736 downwards.
TGGGCGGCCATTCCTCTAGGGGGCGGATCGCTCCGTCCCTCAAGCAACCAACCCGGGCGGTCTCGGCCGAAATCAGCCTAGCGGTCAAGCCGCGCGCCGCCCCTATTCGGTCTTGCTCCCGGTGGGGTTTACCGTGCCGTCTTCCGTTGCCGAAGACGCGGTGCGCTCTTACCGCACCCTTTCAATTTCGCGGGGCCGAAACCTTCGCGACCTGCTTTCTGTTGCACTGTCCCTTGGATCACTCCAGCCGGCCGTTAGCCAGCACCGTCATTTCGTGGAGCCCGGACTTTCCTCGCCCCCGCCTGCGCGGGGCCGCGGCCGCCCGGCCCTCTGGCGCTGCGGCCTATACAGGCAAAAACCGGCTCAGTCATCCCCCATCGGCTTGGGCAGGAGCAGCGCCAGCAGGATCGCCCGGCATTCCCCGTCGATGATCCCGTCGATCAGTTCGGGGCGGAAGCGCCGCTGGAACGCCACCACCGCCGCCTGCGGCTCGGCTATGTCATATCCGAACCGCTCCAGCGCCAGCATGAATCCGCCGTCCGACCAGTGCGGGTCCATCAGGTTCTTCGTCGGGCGCGGCAGGGCCAGCCGCAGCCGGGCAAGCTGCCCCCAGGGGAAAAGCTCGCCGGGATCCTGCTTGCGCGCGGGAGCGATGTCGCTGTGGCCGACGATATTGCCGCGCGTGATCTTCCGCCGCTGCACGATGTCGTGGATGAGGGGGATGAGCGCGCTCATCTGCGTCTCCGGGAAGGGCCGGTATCCCCATTCATGGCCCGGATTGACGATCTCTATGCCGATGCTGGCGGAGTTCACGTCGTCGATCCCACGCCAATGGGACCGGCCCGCATGCCAGGCGCGTTTCTCCTCATCCACCATGCGGATGATGTGTCCGTCCTCGGTCACGACATAATGGGCGGAGACTTTCGAATCCGGATTGGCGAGCCAGTTGATCGCGCTCGCCGCGTCCGGCATCCCGGTATAGTGCAGCACCAGCATGGTTATGGGCAGGCTGCGCTCGTCGAAATTGGGCGAGGGCGTGTCGATCATCGGAATGTCTGTCATCGGGAAAGGCCAGTCACCACAAGCTCTCGATCATCGCGCCCTTTCCGGCCCGCTTCGCCTGAAGCGGCGTTCAGGAGGACAATGGCGGAGTGCAGCCCGCCAATCAAGCACGCCGAAGAGGAAATCAGCCTGCCGCGCGAACAGCTTCCCCCGCGCCGGACGATGTTGCCGAAGGAAGCCGATAGGCGCCCCTGAAATCCGGATGCGCGACGAAGGCGTCGCCATGCCCGATCGCCGTCTCTCCCGCGCCCAGCAGCAGGACGGAACGGTCATGGCTGTGGCGCCGCAGGATGCCGAACATCTTCTGCCGCCGCTCCTGCGTGAAATAGAGCATCACATTGCGGCAAAGCAGAAGATCATAGGCGCCGGAGGGCGCCTGGGGATCGAGCAGATTATCCTGCCGGAAATCGATCATCCCGCGCAATCGGTCATTGGCGCGCCAGCCATCCGCGACCGGATCGAACCATTGGATGAGATCATTGATGGACAGCCCCCTCTGAACATCCATCTGGGGGAATATCCCCGCCCGCGCGCGGTCGATCACCGTCGCGGATATATCGGTCGCCAATATCTCGATGCGCCAGCCGCGCCAGCTTTCCGCGTCGTTGCAAAGCTGGATGGCGAGCGAATAGGCTTCCTGCCCGGTGGAACAGCCCGCGCTCCAGATGCGCAGGCGGCGATCCTGCCCGCGCGCCCTGATGTCCGGCAATATCTGCCGCCGGATCATGTCGAAAATCTGAAGATCGCGAAAGAAGCTGCTTTCATTGTTCAAAAGCGCGTCAACGACCGCCGCTTCCAAACGCGGATCGCGATGGCGCGCCAGATGCGCCGCCAATATCCCGGCGTCCCTGAAGCCATGGGCGCGCAGGACGGGCTTGAGGGCCGTCTCCGCCCGCCATTCCCGCTCCGGCGACAGCACCTGCCCCGTCCGCGCCTCCAGCAAGGCGGAAAGGACCCGGATGCCTCCGTGCGATGCGGGAAACGCAACCCCGTTCAAGGACGCACCCGCCCCTGCCGCGCGACGAAATCCATGATCGTGCGCGGCTCCAGCACCGCGCAGCTCAGTCCCGCCGCCGCGACCGCTCCGGGCATGCCCCATACCACGCTGCTCGCTTCATCCTGCGCGACGATCCAGCCGCCCGCATCCACGATGTCCCGCGCCCCCGCCGCGCCGTCACGGCCCATGCCGGTCAGGACGATTCCCGCCCCGCCCGCGCCATAGATTTCCGCTATGCTGGAAAACATGGGATCGACGCCCGGCAGATTGCCCGACGGCGTGGGTTCGAAGGTGAGGTGAACGCAGACCCGTCCCCTGAAATCGCGCCGCAGCTGCAGATTGGCGTCGCCCGGCGCGATGAAGACAGTATCCGGCTCCAGCATTTCGCCCTGCTCCGCGACCTTGACCTTGAGGCTGGTCATCAGCGCCAGTTGCTGCGCGAAATAGAGGGTGAAGCTGACGGGAAGATGCTGGGTCAGCAGGATGGGGACGCCCAGAGGCTCGTAAAGGCCGCTGAAGAGCAGACTCAACGCATGGATGCCGCCCGTCGAAGCCCCGATGCCCAGACAGGCCAGGGGAAGACGGGCTGGCTTCACCGCTGGCGGCAGCACGGGAGATTGCGGTTCCGGCAAGGCCAGCGGATCGCCATGGAGCAGCCTTTTGAGCCGTTCGATCAATTCTTGCGGGAATTGCTGGCCGAAACTGCCGCTGCCTGGTTTGGACAGAATATCGCTCGCGCCCAGGGCAAGCGCCTGAATGGCGGCGGCGCTGCCTGCTTCGCAATTGGCCGAAAGAATCGCCACGCGGGCGCGCGGGCAAGCCTGAAGGATGGCGGGCAGCGCGACGAGACCGCTCTGGCCGGGCAATTCCATGTCCAGCAGCACCAGATCGACCGGAGATTCAGCCAGATAGCGTAACGCCTGTTCGGCATTGTTGAACCTTCCCGCCACGATAAAGGCGGGATCGCCGTTCAATATCCGCGCGATGACGGTGCGGACGACCACCGAATCGTCCACCACCAGGACCCGCGCGGCCGAAGCGGCGGCGCCTGTCTCATGGTGAATCGGAACGATGGCATTCATGGGCAATGGGGACTTTCGGACAAGGGAAACAGGGAGAATGAAGACGCTGCGGCGATCCTTAGATCACCCCGACGATGGTCAGCTTGCTTTCCAGCGTTTCGCGATCGAAGGGCTTCATCACATATTCGTCGGCGCCCGCCTCGACCGCCGCCTTGATGTGGCCGATGCCGTTTTCGGTGGTGCAGAATATGACCTTGGGCCGCGTCCGGACATTGGCGCTGGAAAGGGCCTTGAGAAATTCCATGCCGCTCATCACCGGCATGTTCCAGTCCAGCAGGACCACGTCCGGCGACGATTCCTCGCACTGAGTCAGGGCGTCCTGCCCGTCCACCGCCTCGCGAACCGAAAGGTCGAGCGATTCGAGTATGTGGCGCGCGACTTTGCGGATGACCTTGGAGTCATCGACCACCAGACAGTTTTTCATGAAGCGCCCCTTGCATTTTCCCTTGTCGAGGGAGCGAGCCTAAAATCGAAAGCCAAGCAAATGGTAAACAAGGATGATCCCTTCATGCCGCCTGCTCCACGACGCCGTTTTCGAGGAAGGCGGAAGGTGAAACCAGCAGCCAGGGCAGTCCGTCATGTTCTACGACCGCGCGGGCATGGGGCCGCCATGCCAGATCGAGCTGGCCGCGCAGGGGCAGTTCCCCGCCGGATGCGACGCAAATATCCGATAGTCCATCGACCATCAGGGCATAGCCATGCCCGTCGATCTGCGCGATGACGGCCAGTTCCCGCCGGTCCGCGGGCGTCGGGATTCCATGAAGCAGCGCCGCGATGTCGAGGACGGTCAGGACGCGGCTGCGCAAGGCGGACAGTCCGGCGACATGGTTGCCAAGACCGGGCACCGGCGAAATATCGGTCAGGCGGACGACGGCCTCCACCTCATCCGCCGCGATCGCTACGCGCGTCCCCGCGAGGGTCGCGAAGAGATAGAGCTGCGTCATCGTCCCACTCCCGCGATGGCCGCCATCAGCGCATCCCGATCATAGCGGTATATGCTGGCGTCCTGCGGCCCCGAAGGCTGCGGAGCGGCGCGTAACCGGACCACGCGGCATCCCAATATGTCCGCTGCCTGCGCGGCGTCGGACGTGTTGCAAAGCACGATGTCCGCCGGATCGACGGCCTCGCCATCGGGCAGGCCGATCAGCACGTCATGCCCCGCCTGGCGGAGCAGAGGAGCGAGTATCTCACGCGCCCAGCCATCCTCCGCATCGGCAAGGACGCAGCGGCTGCGCCCCGGAGATTCCTCCGGCAGAGACGCAAACAAGGCGTAGGGGTTCATGACTTCCAGATGCTCTCCGTCCACGACGCACACGCCGCTCAGATGGCCGTGCATGACGACCATGTCGGGCACAGCAGGCATCTGGACGATGTCCAGCACCGCGCCGACCGCATAATAGGCTTCGCGGAAGCCGTCGCGCAGCCGAAGGACCGAGATGCGATCCCGCCCAAGGCCGTGGCAATCGTTGATGACGGGGACGATCCGGCCTTCCAGCCGCACGAAGCCATGACCGCCCGAGCGGCCGAACAGATACGCCTCCAGTTCCTCCACCCTGTCGATCAGGGACAGCGGAAGCAGGCGGCGCTCACCGGAAAGCGCCTCGAACCGCAACGCCGCGACCATTTCCACGCCACCGGCGGCGTCCGGCTTCTCGTCGCCCTTGGCGGCGGCGGGATTCCCGGTGACCTCGGGCAGGGACGCCTTGCGGGCGAGGCCGGTGGTGTCCAGCAGCAGCATCGGCCTGCCATTGTCGGGCAGCGTCATCCCGGCATAGATCCCGCTCACCATCACAAGCGGGGATGCGGGGCGGATCACCAGTTCCTCATGATTTTCCACAGCCGACACCCCCAGCGCGAAGGGAAGGCCGCTGGCCGAACGTACGACCATGATGGCGCGCGGCTCCGGCTGCTCGAGGATGGGAAGATCCAGAATATTCTCCAATTCAATCATGGAATAGCGCAGGTCACGGATCGTGACGATCCGGGCGCCACCCACTTCGCCGATGCGGAGCATGTCATTATTGTCGTGAAGGATTTCGACCACGGACGCCTTGGGAATCGCGAAATCGAGGCCGCCCGCGCGCAGGATGAGGCCGGGGATGATCGTCAGGGTGAGCGGCACGCGCAAGGTGACGCGCAGGCCCTGCCCCGGATGATTGTCCAGCTCGATCGTCCCGCCGATGCGCTCGATATTGGCGCGAACCACGTCCATGCCCACGCCGCGCCCGGAAACGGCCGTCACCGCCTCGGCCGTCGAAAGACCCGGCTGGAAGATGAGGTCGAGCTTCTCCGCCTCGCTCATGCGCGCGGCGGCTTCCGGCGTCAGCCGCCCGGCGGCGGCGGCCTTTTCCACCAGACGCCCCGTGTCTATGCCCGCACCGTCGTCGCTGATCTCTATGACGATCTGATTGCCGGACTGGCGCGCCTCCAGCCGAAGCTGACCGGTCTCCGGCTTGCCCAGCGAACGGCGGCGTTCAGGCGTCTCTATCCCGTGATCGATGCTGTTGCGGACGATATGGACGAGCGGGTCCACCACCATCTCGACCATCTCTCGGTCCATCTCGACATCGCCACCCTCAAGACTGAGGTCGATCAGCTTGCCGAGGTCCCGGCTGAGATCGCGCACGGTGCGGGGAATGGCGGCGAACAGCCGGTCGATCCGCTGCATGCGCGTACGCGAAATCGCATCACGCATGTCGGCGACGCAGGCGGACAGCCGCTCGAACGCCCCTTCCAGCGCGGGATCGCCGGTCCTGTCACGCAACTGGCGGGCCAGTTCATTGCGGGCCAGCACCATATCCGACACGCCGTTCATGAGCTGGTCGATCAGAGTCAGCGGCAAGCGGATCGTGCGGGGCGCGGTTTGCCCTGCCATGCCTTGCGGGCATGCCCCCTGATGGATCGTCACCGCGGGCAAATCAGACTGGGAAAGACCGGCTTCCTGCACGGCCAACGCGGCGACGAGATAATCGTCATCCTCCTGCGCGAGCGGCGCTCCGGCTGCGATGGCATGCGTCAGTTCGGCGATGCGATCCATGATGCCCAGAACGGCATTCACCGTCGCCACATCCGCGCGGCGCTGGCCGGAACGGATGTCCGACAGCACATCCTCCGCCGCGTGGCTCAGGCGCTCGAAACGAGGCAGGTGCAGGAAACCGCAGCTGCCCTTCACGGTATGGAAGAACCGGAAGATGGCATCCAGCCGATCACGATCGGACGGATCGGCTTCCCAGGCGACGACCTCTCCCGCAAGAGCCTCGAGGGATTCTTGCGTTTCCGATATGAATTCCTGCAGGAGTTCGTCCATGCCCCACGCCCCATGATGCGGGCGCCACCATGGCGAAGCGTGGTTAAGAGGGTGTTAAAGAGAAGGAAAAAGGCGGTCATGAAGCCTGCCAACCAACGGTTTCGGCGGCTGTTTTCGGCCAATTGCAGACATCCAACCTTCGTCATCCCAGCGAAAGCTGGGATCTCTCTTCTTGTGGCCCAATCAGGCATCAAAAGGAGATCCCAGCTTTCGCTGGGATGACGGAGAGAAGGGGCTGGAATCCATCTAAATTGAAATGCACCGTGCTCTTGCGAAGGCACTCGAACG
>JASGDV010000004.1:0-23252 GCA_049841255.1 Sphingobium sp. | reverse complement strand
GACCCCTTGCCGCTCGCCATGCTGATCGCCAGCGCGACGAAGCATCTGGGCATCGGCGTCACCGTCTCCAGCAGTTTCTTCGAAGCCTATGGCGTCGCCCGTTCGCTGGGCACCATCGACCTGCTGAGCGGCGGGAGGCTGGCATGGAACGTCGTCACCTCCACCTCGCAGAAGGAAGCGGACCGCTACGGCGTCACCCTGCTCGGCAAGGACGAACGCTACAACCGCGCCGATGAGATGCTGGAGGCCTGTTTCCAGCTTTGGGACAGCATCGACCCCGACGCCTTTGTCATCGACAAGGAAAAGGGCGTGTTCATGGACGTGTCCAAGGTCAAGTCCTTCGATTATAACGGCAAGCATGTGAAAACGAAGGGACCATTGACCGTCCCCCCCAGCCCGCAGGGCCGCCCCGTCATCATGCAGGCAGGCTCTTCCGAACGCGGGCGCCAGTTCGCCGCGAAATGGGCGGAGGTCATCTTCACGCTACAATATTCGCTGCCCGACATGCAGGCTTTCTACACCGACATGAAGGACCGCATGACCGCCATCGGCCGCAAGCCGGAGGATTGCGCGATCCTGACCTCCGTCGACCCGATCATCGGCGAGACGGAAGAGATTGCCCGCGAGAAGCAGGCCTTCGCCAACAGCCTGGTCGATGAGGAACTGGGCGTCGCCCTCACCTCCTCGCATCTGGGGCTGGACCTCACCGGCTATGACCTCAGCAAGCCGATCACCGATTTCGAACTGAAGTCCGGATCGCAGGGGGCGGTCGACATCCTCGTCAGCGCCTCGCGCGATCAGGGGCTGACGCTGGGCGAGGCGTGCAAGCTCTATGCGACCAGCGAACTGTGCCCGCAGGTCGTCGGCACGCCGGAACAGGTTGCCGACCAGTTGCAGGAGATGTTCGAGCAGCGCGGCTGCGACGGTTTCATGCTGACGCCAGTGGTCATGCCCTCTTCCATCGAGGAATTCACCCGCACCGTGGTGCCGATCCTTCAGGAGCGCGGCGTCTTCCGCAAGGAATATCCGGGCACGACGCTGCGTTCCTCGCTTGCCGCCGCCTGAACGCCCCGTAAACACAACCATGGCAATGTCCGGGGAGAGGCCGATGGCTGAAAGCGAAGCCGATATGATGGAAAGGACCGTCCCGGCGCAGGAAAGGGCGCTGCCTGGGGGCTTGTCCTCCTGGCTGCTGCTGGCGCTGCTGATGGCGGTCTACATCTTCAGCTATCTGGACCGGAACATCTTCGCCCTGCTGATGCCGCAGATGAGCAAGGAGTTCGGCCTGACCGACTCCGAGATCGGGCAGCTCACCGGCCTCGCCTTCCCGGTCGTGTTCGCGATCATGAGCCTGATCTCCGCCGTCGCGGCGGACCGGCTGAACCGCGTCCGCCTGATCGCCGGATCGGTCGGGCTGTTTTCGATCATGACCATGCTGTGCGGCGCGGCGCAGGGCTATTGGTCGCTCTTCTGGGCGCGTCTGGGGGTAGGCGTGGGCGAAGGATCGACCAATCCGCCGTCCATCTCCCTCATCGCGGATAATTTCCATGGGCCCGCCCGCCAGTTCGCCAATTCGGTGATCGGGGCGGCCAGCACCGTCGGCCTGCTCTGCGCCTTCCTGATCTTCGGCAATATCGCCGCCGCCTTCGGCTGGCGGATCGCCTTTCTGGGAGCGGGGATATTGGGCGCGGTCATCGCCCTGCTCGTCTTCCTGTTCCTGCGCGACACGGTGCGGAGCGGTTCCGGACAGGCGATGAGCTTTCGCGACTTCAAGCGATTTCCCATGTTGTTCCGCATCCGGAGCTTCCGCTGGATCGTCTGCGCCGCCATCGCGCATACCATCTGCACACAGGCGAGCTTCCTGTGGATGCCGATGTTCCTGACGCGCTCGCTGCATATGAGCCAGGTGGAGATCAGCTGGTATCTGGGGCTCAACTACAGCTTCCTCAGCCTGCTGGGCATCGGCGGCGGCACCTGGATCGCCACCCGACTTCGCCGCAAGTCCGTGGGCGCGACGCAATGGCTGGGCTGCGGCGTGATGCTGACCCTCGGCACGGCGTTCCTGATGGTCTTTCTGGCCCCCTCGGCCACATGGACGCTGGTGGCGCTGTCGGTCGTCATCATGCTGACGGCGTCCAATTACGGCTCCCTGCTGGCCTTCATTCAGGACATCACGCCGCACGACGCGCAGGCGCGGGCGTCGGCCATCAACTTCTGCGTGATGCAAATCGGGCTCGGCTTCGGATCGCTGCTTATCGGGATGCTGAGCGACAGGCTCGTGCCTCATGCAGGCGCGGATTCCTTGCGCTATGCCATGTTGCCGGTGACGACCATCGCCGCGCTGCTGGCCGCCATCTTCTACTTCGTGGCATCGCGCACGGGCGATCGCGACGCGATGGCGAGCGGCACGCTTCCGCAGCGTTGAGGCGCAGGATTACCATTAGGTATTCATATTGACCTATTGGTATGTCCGCCATATTCTGATTGCGCTTATCGGAGAGAAATGGCTGGGAAGGAGCCTGTTCGCCACGCATTTGAGGAAGATCACATGACCGGCACCGAAACACCGTCCCTTACCCAGCAACTGATCGGAGACGTCGCGCCCAAGCTCGCCGAAATGACCGACGAAGTGCTGTTCGGCGACATCTGGGAGCGCCCCGGCCTGTCGAAACGGGACCGCAGCGTCATCACCGTGTCCATCCTCGCCGCCCAATATCGCATCCAACAGCTCCCTTTTCATATCGGCTATGCGCTGGACAATGGCGTGACCAGGGAGGAACTGACCGAGCTGATCACCCATGCCACGCTTTATTCGGGATGGCCCGCCGGCATGAGCGCGATCCAGATCGCCAAGAAAGTATTTGAAGAACGCGGCATATAAGGAATATCGCGACCTGCTTGATTGAGGAAGGCATCGATGACCGATCTTACGGATGATTTCAAACAGGCGATGCGTCGCCTCGCCACCACCATCGCCATCGTCACGGCCGGCAAGGGCGACGAATGCACCGGCATGGCCGCGACCGCCGTCATGTCCGTCACCGCCGATCCGCCGACGCTGATCGTCGCGGTCAACCGCAACGCCAGCATCGCGCCGATCCTGGCGGATGAAGAGACATTCTGCGTCAATCTGCTCGCCGCCCGGCATCAGGGACTGGTCGGCATCTTCAGCGGCCAGAAGAAGGGCCGCGAACGCTTCGAAACCGGCGATTGGCAGCTTGACCCCAACGGCCCGCCCGTTCTGGGCGACGCGGTCGCCAGCATGATGTGCCGCAAGTCCGGCGCGTTCGAGGTATCGACCCACATCCTCTATACCGGCGAAGTCACCGGTATCGTGAACCATCCGGAAATCGATCCGCTGGTGTGGGTCGACGGCACTTTCGCTTCGGCGTCGCGGTTGAAAGACTAGGCGCGTCCATCCCCTTCGGCATGGCGGACGGCGGCATGGGCGGAAGGCGGACAGATCAATCCTCCCCTATAAAGGGAGGTGGCTGGCGGAAGGTCAGACAGAGGGGTAGCGCCCTATCGAGAGGGGGCCAACCCCTCCACCACCGCTGCGCGGCGGTCGCCCTCCCCTGAGAGGGGAGGATTTGGACGTCCTCTCCTGACCGAATCCCGCCACCGCAGGACGGCGGCTTTGCAACTTCCATCATCGCCTCAAGACCGCGTGTCTTTCCCGCCAGCCCGGCCCGCGTTAGACCCGTCGCATGACCCTCCCGACGGGCGCGACCCGCTTCGCGCGCATCCGCGCCCATCTCGAATCCGTCCGTGTCGCGGCGGGGCCACGCGCATGGGCCTATCCCGATCAGCGCGACGGCTGGCAGATGGTCGGCGTCGCCAAGCTGGGCTCCTGGCATCTGCTGATGATCATCTCTTTCGTGCTCGTCTCGCTGATCCACGGCGTCCGGCACAGGCCCGGCTGAAAAGCCCGCTTGCATCCCGGCGCGCGCTGCCCGACAAGCGCCCCATGCTGCTCAACTTCCTCGACGCGCTGCGCGCCGCCGGTATTCCCGCCAGCATCAAGGAGCATCTGCTGCTTCTGGAGGCGCTGGACCGCGACGTCATCGAACGCCGCCCCGAAGACTTCTACTATCTCGCCCGCGCCACCTATGTGAAGGACGAGGGACTGATCGACCGCTTCGACCAGGTCTTCGCGCAGGTGTTCAAGGGCGTGCTCGGCACCGAAGGCGTCGAGGCGGAAATCCCGGAGGAATGGCTGCGCCTCGTCGCGGAGAAATATCTGACGCCGGAGGAGATGGCGAAGATCAAGTCGCTGGGCGACTGGGACGAGATCATGGAGACGCTGAAAAAGCGCCTCGAAGAACAGCAGGGCCGTCATCAGGGCGGCAACAAGTGGATCGGCACCGGCGGCACCTCTCCCTTCGGCCATGGCGGCTACAATCCGGAAGGCGTGCGGATCGGCGGGGAAAGCCGCCACAAGCGCGCTATCAAGGTCTGGGAAAAGCGGGAGTTCCAGAATCTCGACAACAGCAAGGAACTGGGTACGCGCAACATCAAGGTGGCGCTGCGCCGCCTGCGCCGCTTCGCCCGCGAAGGCGCGGCGGACGAGCTGGATCTGGACGAAACCATCCGCGGCACCGCGCGGCAGGGCTGGCTCGACATCCGCATGCGGCCGGAACGGCATAATGCGGTGAAGCTATTGCTGTTCCTCGACGTGGGCGGATCGATGGACCCCTATATCAAGCTGTGCGAGGAGCTTTTCTCTGCCGCCACCGGCGAATTCAAGAATATGGAGTTCTTCTACTTCCACAACTGCCTCTATGAATCGGTCTGGAAGAACAACACGCGCCGCTTTGCCGAGCGTACGCCCACATGGGACATCCTCCACAAATATGGGCATGATTATAAGGTGATCTTCGTCGGCGATGCGGCGATGAGCCCCTATGAGATCACCCATCCGGGCGGATCGGTCGAACATATGAACGCGGAAGCCGGCGCGGTCTGGATGCAGCGCGTCGCCCATACCTATCCCGCCGCCGTCTGGCTCAATCCCATGGAACGCGACCATTGGGACTATAATCAGTCGACGAAGATCATGCGGCAATTGATGAACGACCGCATGTATCCCCTGACCATAGAGGGCATCGACGAAGCGATGCGCGAGCTCACCCGCAAGCGTTAGGCGCGGGCTTCCGGTTCCCCGCTGAAAAGGTCCGGATAATCGCCCATCGATCGTGTCAGCAGCGCCGCGACCACCACCAGCGGCACCATGGCCATCAGGAAAACGTCATAGGAACCGGTAAGGTCGAATATCCACCCCGCCAGCGTCGATCCCCCGCCATTCCCGATCAGCATCACGGCCATGATCGTGCCCAATATGGTCCCATAAGCGCGCATCCCGAAATAGCGGGAGCTCAGATAGATGGTGATGTCCATCTCCGATCCGAAGGAACAGCCCACCAGAAACGCCACCAGCGCCATCATCTCTATGCCCGACGCGCCTCCCAACAGCAATCCGATGGGGATGAGCGGCAACAGGAAGACCAATGCTCCGACGATGTGTCCGCGATAGCGATCCAGCAGCACGCCCGACACCAGCCGCCCTATGACCGATCCGACGCCCAGAGCGCCCATCAGGCCCGCCGCGACCGTCTTGTCCATGCCTTTGGCGGTCAGCATGGGCACGAAATGCACGACCATGCCCATCAGGACGGTGGTCATGAACAGGGCGGGCAGCGCCAGCGCCAGAAAGCGATAGGACAGGATCGATTCGCGCGCGGTGTAACCGGCCGGAACAGAAGGGGAGTCATGGGCATCGGCCTGCCCTTTGGCAGTGGAAGCGCCCGCCCTGCCGCTGCGGAAGAACAACAGCATCAGCGGCATGATGATGACGGCATTGCCGCCCGCCAGCATGGCATAGGCATGGCGCCATCCATAATGATCGATCAACCAGTTGGCGATGGAGGGCATCGCGGCGGAACTCAGGCTGGACCCGCACAGCACAATCGCCAGCGCCACCCCCCGTTGCCGCACGAAATGCCGTGAAATCGCCGTTCCCCACAACGTCGCCTTGGTAAAGACGCTGGTCAATCCGATCAGCGCCCACAAACTCCACCAGATCATGATGGGCGGGAAAACGGCCGACGCCAGTCCCAGCACGATGCAATAGCATGCCATGCCCGGCACGCCGACGCGGCGCGCGCCGAAGCGGTCGATCAACGCTCCGGCAAAGGGAGACAGCATGGCCCCCATGACGCTGTAGACCAGCATGCCCGACGAAACCTGCGCCCGCGTCCATCCGAATTCGGCTTCGACCAGAGGCATGAACACGCCCAGCGTATAAGCATGGGTGCCGGAAATCGCATAGCCGATCAGCGACACCAGCACCAATATCCAGCCAGCGCGCCATTCGGAAAAAGCCGCCTTGTTCGATTCCGCCATGGCGAGGGAGCTGCCTCGTGCGATGTCCGTCATCCTGTCCTTGATCCGTTCTTTTCCGCGCCGGGCAGCGCCTTTGTCCCTTTGATCCGTCCATAACTATGCGGCTGTTGGCAAAAGTCCAGCAAGGGGAGAAGAAATCGGGCGAAGCGATGGGCGATAGATTTCAGACATTGAAATGCTCCCCTGCAAGGGGAGGTGGCTGGCCGAAGGCCAGACGGAGGGGTATCACCTTATCGAGAGGGGGATACCCCTCCACCACCGCTTCGCGGCGGTCCCCCCTCCCCTCAAAGGGGAGAATTTGACGGTCCGCTCCTAGCCGAACTTACCGAAAATGGGCAGTCGACAAGGCGAAGAAGCACAAGATGACCACCTTCCTCCGGATTCCCGTCAAGCGGGCCGGAACAATGCGCCGCCCGTCATCGGCTCCGGCGCGCCGGTGGTGCCGGGAAAGCTGATCGCCAGTCCCTTGACCGACCGCACCGCCATATAGGCAAAGCCCTGCGCTTCCAGCGCGTCACCATCCCAGCCCAGTTCATCGACGGGCCGCACGTCCGCGCCCGTCCGCTGCGCCAGCATCGCCATCAGCGTCCTGTTATGCCGCCCGCCGCCCGCCACATAGATGCGCTGCGGCCGCGCCTCCAGATGTTCGACGCCCCGCGCCACGGCGGCGGCGGAGAAGGCGGTCAGCGTCGCCGCCCCATCCTCCAGCGACAGGCCCCGCGCCGCCTCCATGGAGAAGGCTTCCCGGTCGATGCTCTTGGGCGGCGGCGCGGAAAACCAGGGATCGGCCAGCATCTCCGCCAACCGCGCTTCATCCACGCACCCCTTCGCCGCCGTCGCGCCGCCCGCATCATAGCCGCCCGCGCCATGACTGTGCATCCAGTTGTCGATCAGCCCGCTCGCCATGCCGGTGTCGAAGGCGACAAGCTCCCCATCCGCCCCGATCGCAGTGATATTCGCCACTCCGCCAAGGTTCAGCACCGCCACCGGCTTCGCCAGCCCATGCGCCAGCGCCCGGTGATAGACCGGCAGCAAAGGCGCGCCCTGCCCGCCCGCTTCCACATCCGCGCTCCGCAAATCCGCCACCACGTCGATTCCGAAAGCCCCCGCCAGCGCCGCTCCGTCACCGATCTGCCATGTCCAGCGCCGTTCGGGCCGATGCGCCACCGTATGCCCGTGAAAGCCGATCACGCCGATGTCGCCCGCTACATGCCCACTACGTCCCAGCAAATCCGCCACCGCCTCCACATGCCGTTCGGTCAACTCCTCCTCGACCGCGCGGATCAGCGGCTCGAACCCCGGCGCATCCATCGCCATCGCCCGCCGACATGCTTCGGCCAGCCGCAGCCGGAACCCCTCATCATAGGGCATGGCGTGAAAGGCGACCGGCTTCACCGCGCCTTCGCCGTCCGTCTCGATCAGCGCCGCGTCGATTCCGTCGCGCGACGTGCCCGACATCAACCCGATTGCAAGCATGCTACCCAAGCGCCCTTCCCCATGTTATGCGCGCCTCGATTTCCCAAGGCACACTTCCAGACCAGACAGGCCATGACGACCTACACATCCGATCTTCTCCGTCTGCTCGACACGCGCGGCTACATCCATCAGCTCACCGATGCGGAAGGGCTGGACGCCCTCGCAGGCAAGCAGGTCGTTCCCGGCTATATCGGCTTCGATCCCACCGCGCCATCGCTGCATGTCGGCAGCCTGGTGCAGATCATGATGCTCCGCCGGATGCAGCAGGCCGGGCACAAGCCCATCGTCCTGATGGGCGGCGGCACCGGCAAGATCGGCGATCCTTCCCTGCGCGACGAGGCGCGCTCGCTGATGACGGTCGAGAAGATCGCCGAGAATGTCGCCAGCATCAAGCGCGTGTTCGAACGCTTCCTGACCTTCGGCGACGGGCCGAGCGATGCGGTGATGGTGGACAATGCCGACTGGCTCGACAGGCTGGAATATATCCCCTTCCTGCGCGACATCGGCCAGCATTTCTCGGTCAACCGGATGCTGAGTTTCGATTCGGTGAAGCTGCGCCTCGACCGCGAACAGTCGCTGAGCTTCCTCGAATTCAACTATATGATTCTGCAAGCCTACGACTTTCTGGAATTGTCGCGCAGGGCCGGGTGCCGGTTGCAGATGGGCGGCTCCGACCAGTGGGGCAATATCGTCAACGGCATCGAACTTGCCCGCCGCGTCGACGGCACGCAGGTCTTTGGCCTGACCTCCCCGCTCATCACCACGGCGGACGGCGGCAAGATGGGCAAGACCGCCAAGGGCGCGGTGTGGCTCAACGCCGATGCGCTGGCGCCTTATGATTACTGGCAGTTCTGGCGCAACACGCAGGACGCCGATGTCGGCCGCTTCATGCGCCTGTTCACCGACCTGCCGCTGGACGAGATCGCCCGCCTCGAAAAGCTGGAAGGCGCGGAGATCAACGAGGCGAAGAAGGTGCTGGCAGAGGCCGCCACCGCCCTCGCCCACGGCGCGAAGGCAGCAGCAGCAGCAGCCGAAACCGCCCGCAAGACATTCGAGGAAGGCGCGTCCGACGCGAACCTGCCGACCGTCAGTCTCGGCACGGAAGGCCTCACCATCGTTCAGGCGAACACGGCGCTGGGCTTCGCCACCTCCAACAAGGAAGTGCGCCGCAAGCTCGACGAAGGCGCGATCCGCGTAAACGGGGAAGTGGTGAAAGACCCGCATCTGACGCTGAAAGCCGGTGACAAGGTCAGCTTCGGCGCGAAGAAGCATGGGATGATCGTCGCCTGAGGCATGAGTGGAATGGCGGTTGTGGGTGGAAGTTGGACAGTCTGCTTTCCCAACTTCCGTTCGTCCTGAGTAGCCACTGAGCCTGTCGAAGTGACGTATCGAAGGACAGGTTAGTGCACGAGAAGCCCTTCGATACAGGTCTTCGACTTCGCTCAGCCCCTACTCAGGGCGAACGGAGGTGAGGGAAGACAACATACCCTACTGGCCATAACCGCCAAGCTCTCACCCGCTCCGCAGCAAGCCCACCGCCGCATCCCGCTCGAACAGGTAGAGGCAGGTCCGCGCCGCCTCTCCCCGCGCTTCCGTTAGTCCGCCGTCGCGCTCCATCAGCAGGTGCGCGTCGTCCCGCGCCGCGTCGATCAATGTGGAGAGATGCTCCGGCGTCGCCAGCTTCAACTGCGCCTCGCCCGACTGGCGCGTGCCCAATATCTCGCCCGCGCCGCGCAGCCGCAAATCCTCCTCGGCTATACGGAAGCCGTCATTCGTCTCGCGCATCAGCGCCAGCCTCGCCCGCGCCGTCTCGCTCAAGGCGCCCCCACGCAGCAGCAGGCAGACCGAAGCCTTGTCCCCGCGCCCCACGCGCCCGCGCAACTGGTGCAACTGGGCCAGACCGAAGCGATCCGCCCCCTCGATGATGATAAGGCTGGCATTGGGGACATCCACCCCCACCTCGATCACGGTCGTCGCCACGAGAATCTGCGTCCGGTTGCCCGCAAAGGCTTCCATCGCCGCGTCCTTATCCGGCCCTTTCATCCGTCCGTGGACAAGGCCGACCCGATCTCCGAACCGCATCCGCAAAGCCTCCGCCCGCGCTTCCGCCGCCGCCTGATCGCTGGTCTCGCTTTCCTCGACCAGCGGACACACCCAGTAAGCCTGCCCCCCGCCCTCCATATGCCGGGCGAGCGCATCCACCACCTCATCCAGCCGCTGCGAGGACATCACCAGCGTCTGGATCGGCTGCCGCCCCGGCGGCATCTCGTCCAGCCGCGACACGTCCATCTCGCCATAATAAGTGAGCGTCAGCGTGCGCGGAATCGGCGTCGCCGTCATGACCAGCAGATGCGGCGTCCGCTCCGCCTTGGCCGCGAGCATCATCCGCTGCGCCACGCCAAAGCGGTGCTGCTCGTCGATCACCGCCAGCGCCAGATTGCGATAGCGCACCGCCTCCTGAAAGATCGCATGGGTGCCGACCAATATGTCGATGCTACCATCCGCAAGGCCCATCAGCGTGGCCTCGCGGACCTTCCCCTTCTCGCGCCCCGTCAGGATGGCGATTTCCACGGGAAGGCCCGCCACCATCTTGCGCAGCCCCTCATAATGTTGCCGCGCGAGGATTTCGGTGGGCGCGAGCAAAGCCCCCTGCGCCCCCGCCTCCACGGCGTTGAGCAACGCCATCAGCGCCACAAGGGTCTTCCCCGACCCCACATCGCCCTGCAACAGGCGCAGCATCGGCACGCCCTGCGCCATGTCGCCCTCTATCTCGCCAAAGGCCCGCCGCTGCGCGCCCGTCGGCGCGAAGGGCAGCTTCAGCATCGCCCGCAATCGCCCGTCGCCCGCGATCGGCACGCCCCGCCGCTTGCGTGAGCTTTGCCGCACCAGCATCAGCGCGAGTTGCCCCGCGAAAATCTCGTCATAGGCCAACCGCTCCCGCGCCAGAGCGTCAGACGGATCGGCATGGGCGCGGTTCAGCGCCTCCCGCCATCCGGGCCAGCCCTTGCGCGCCAACAGGCTGGGTTCGATCCATTCGGGCAGGTCGGGTGCGCGCGCCAAAGCCTGCGCGGCCAGATCGCGCATCCGGTTGTTGGTCAGCCCTTCGGACAGGCCATAGACCGGCTCTCGCGCCGGAACCGTCGCGGCTTCCTCGACAGGCAGCACATAGTCGGGATGCACCATCTGGAGATTGTCGCCATAGCTCTCCAGCTTCCCCGACACGAATCGCGGCTCGTTCAAGGGCAGCAGCTTACGCGGCCAGGCGCTGTTCCGGCCGAAATAGACGAGGCTCACCGCATTGCCGTGCGCATCCACCGCCTGCACCCGGAAGGGCGCCCGCGCGCTGCCGCTCGCCCGATAATCCACCGGTGTTAGCGTGATGCCGATCACCCGCCCCGCATCCGCCATGCTCAGTTCATCGGTCAGCCGCCGGTCGATGAAGCTCACCGGCAGGTGAAACGCCGCATCCACCGCCCGCGCCAGCCCCAGCCGCTCCAAGGGCTTCGCCAGCGCCGGGCCGACGCCTTTCAGGGCCGATATTTCGGCAAAGAGCGGATTGAGAATATCGGGTCGCATGTCTATCTGCTTGCATCTAGCGCAGCCGGGACGGTGGCACAAACACCCGATCGGCGCATTTGCCCTGCCGCTTGGCAACTTTACCCAATCGGCCGAGTCGTGGCACAAACACCCGATCGGCGCATTTGCCCTGCCCGTTAAAGGAACACATCATGAACGACAATCCCCGGATGCGCCGCATCAAATTCCGGGCATGGCATCGGGGCACGCGGGAAGCGGATTATACGGTCGGCGGCTTCTTCGACCGTCATCATCCGACATGGAGCGAAGAGGATATCGACTGGTTCGAACGCTTCATGGAGGAACAGGACGCCGACATCATGGGCTGGGCGCTCGGCACCATCCCGGTGCCCGATGAATGGAAAGGCCCGATGATGGATCGCTTCCTCAAGCTCGATTTCGTGAAGATCGGGTAAGAGCAGCACTCCGTGTTCCTGCAAAGGCAGGAACCCAGTTCAAACGTGGGATCTGGGCTCCTGCCTTCGTAGGAGCACGACCGAGCCGGAACAACGCAAGCTGAAATGACTGATCTCCCCAAAATCCTGAAGGCCAGAACGCCGCTCACCCTTTCCGGCGTTCCGGCAGGTTTCCAGCCCTGGTTGCTGGCCGACATGGCGCGCGCCGCCTTCGGCTCCAACGAAGGCCGCGCCCTGTTCGTCGCGCCCGACGATGCGCTGATGCGCACCGTCGCGGATACGGCGGTCTATTTCGCGCCGGAAATCGAAATCGTCGAAATCCCGGCATGGGACTGCCTGCCCTATGATCGCGCGAGTCCTTCGTTGCGCAGCGCATCGGCCCGCCTCGCCGGGCTTCACGCGCTGCAAGCGGCTCCCAAGGGACCGCAGCTCGTCGTCACCACGCTCAATGCCCTGACGCAGCGCACACTCACCCCCTTCCGCGTCCGCCAGCTTGTCGCGAAGCTCGCCCCCAAGGAGCGGATCGCGATCCAACGCCTCGCCGACATGCTCCAAGCCAATGGCTATGTCCGCACCGACACGGTGCACGACCGGGGCGAATTCGCCATTCGCGGCGGCATCGTGGACCTTTTCCCCGGCGGCGAGGAGCAGCCCCTGCGCCTCGACTTCTTCGGGGACGAGATCGAGACCGTTCGCCGTTTCGACCCCGCCGACCAGCGCACGACGGGGAGCGTGGAGGGCTTCACCCTCCTCCCCGCCTCCGAAGCGCTGCTGGACGAGGACACGATCAAGCGTTTCCGCGGCCGCTACCGCGAAACCTTCGGCGCGACCGCGACCGGCGACCCGCTCTATCAGGCGGTGAGCGAAGGGCGGCGGCTGGCAGGCATGGAGCATTGGCTTCCCCTGTTCGAAGAGAAGCTGGTCCCCCTCACCGACCATATCGGCGCGGATACCGTCATCATCCTCGATCATGGCGTCGCGGGCGCGGCGGAGGCCCGGTTCGAGGCGATCCGCGACTATCACGCCAACCGCATCGCCGCGAAATCCTCCGATCCCGGCGCCTACCGGCCGCTGGAACCCAAGGCGCTCTATCTCGACGCGCAGGAATGGGAAGCCGTCGCCGGCGACTGGCCGATGCACGCCACGACGCCTTTCCACGAACCGGAAAGCGCGACCGTCATCGACTTCGCCGTGGACGGCCCCCGCGACTTCGCCCCCGAACGCGCCCAGAACGCGAACGTCTACGAGGCTGTAGGAAAACATATCGCCGCCCTCCAGAGGGGAAGGAAGCGAGTCATCATCGCCTCCTATTCCAACGGCGCGCGCGAACGACTCTCCGGTCTCCTCGCGGACCATGGCGTCAAAAGGCTCGCCGCCGCGGACGACTGGCAGGAAGCCCTGGGCCTTGCCGCCACCGGCGCCACAGTGCTTTCAGTCCTTCATCTCGATCATGGTTTCACCGCGCCCGATGTCGCCGTCCTCACCGAACAGGACATGCTGGGCGACCGTCTCGTCCGCCGCGCGCGCCGCAAGAAGAACGCCGACGCCTTCCTTCAGGAACTGGCGACCCTTTCCCCCGGCGACCTCGTCGTCCACCGCGACCATGGCATCGGCCGCTATGAAGGGTTGACGCAGATCCCCGTCGCCAAGGCCGCGCACGACTGCATAGCCTTGGAATATGCGGGCGGCGACAAGCTCTACGTTCCGGTCGAAAATCTCGAAGTCCTGTCCCGCTACGGATCGGAAAGCGAGGGCGTCGCGCTCGACCGTCTCGGCGGCGAGGCATGGCAGCGGCGCAAGGCCCGGATGAAGGAACGCATCCGCGAAATCGCGGGCGAACTCCTGAAAACAGCCGCCGAACGCGCGCTGCGCCCCGCCACCGTCGCGGAGCCGGACGCGGCGGGCTATCCGGCCTTCGTCGACCGCTTCCCCTATCAGGAGACGGACGATCAGGACCGCGCCATCGGCGACGTGATCGAGGATCTGGGCGCGGGCAAGCCCATGGACCGCCTCGTCTGCGGCGACGTGGGCTTCGGCAAGACGGAGGTCGCCCTGCGCGCCGCCTTCGTCGCGGCGATGGCGGGGATGCAGGTGGTGCTGATCTGCCCCACCACCCTGCTCGCCCGCCAGCATCACATGAATTTCGTCGAGCGCTTCCGCGGCTTCCCGATCAACATCGGCCGCCTCTCCCGCCTCGTCCCCGACAAGGAAACGAAGGCGGTGAAGGCTGGCCTTGCCGACGGCAGCATCGACATTGTGGTCGGCACCCACGCACTGCTCGCCAAGGGGCTGGAGTTCAAACGGCTCGGCCTCGTCATCGTGGACGAGGAGCAACGGTTCGGCGTCACCCACAAGGAACGGCTGAAAAGCCTCAAGACCGATGTGCATGTCCTGACGCTGACCGCCACGCCCATCCCCCGCACGCTGCAAATGGCGATGTCGGGCCTGCGCGAGCTTTCCGTTATCCAGACACCGCCGGTCGACCGGCTTGCCGTGCGCACCTATGTCATGCCGTGGGACGGCGTGGTCATCCGCGAGGCGCTGCTGCGCGAACATTATCGCGGCGGTCAGAGCTTCTTCGTCGTGCCGCGCATATCCGACCTTCCGGATATCGAGGAGTTCCTGCGCACCGAAGTTCCCGAAGTCCGTCCCGTCGTCGCCCATGGCCAGATGGCGGCGGGCGAGGTGGAGGAGCGCATGTCGGCCTTCTACGACAAGCGTTATGACGTGCTGCTGTCCACCACCATCGTCGAAAGCGGCCTCGACATCCCCAGCGCCAACACGCTCATCATCCATCGCGCCGACAGCTTCGGCTTGGCCCAGCTTTACCAGCTACGCGGGCGCGTGGGACGATCGAAGGCGCGCGCCTATGCCTATTTCACCACGCCCGCCAACCGTGTCATCACCGAGACGGCGGAAAAGCGCCTGAAGGTGCTGTCCGATCTCGACACGCTGGGCGCGGGGTTCCAGCTTGCCAGCCACGACCTCGACATTCGCGGCGCGGGCAATCTGGTCGGCGACGAGCAATCCGGCCACATCAAGGAAGTCGGCTTCGAACTCTACCAGTCGATGCTGGAGGACGCGATCATGGAGGCGAAGGCGGACGGCGTCGGGCTGGAGCGTCCGCGCGACAGCTTCTCGCCCCAGATCACCGTCGATGCGCCGATCATGATCCCCGACGATTATGTGCCCGACCTTGATCTCCGCATGGGCCTCTATCGCCGCATCAATGAGTTGGAGGACCGGCAGGGCCTCGAATCCTTCGCCGCCGAACTGATCGACCGCTTCGGCAAGCTGCCCGCGCCGACGCAGAACCTGCTCAAGATCATCGAGATCAAGCAGAACTGCCTCACCGCGAACATCGCCAAGATCGACGTGGGGGCCAAGGGCGCGCTGGTCAGCTTCCATGAGGATCGCTTCCCCAATCCGGCGGGCCTCGTCAGCTATGTCCAGCGCCTCAATGGCGTCGCGCGGCTGCGTCCCGACAGCAAGGTCGTGGTCAATCGCGCATGGGCCGATCCCGGCGCGCGGTTGAACGGCGCGCTGCAACTGTCGAAGGGGCTGGCGAAGGCGGCGGGCTGACCCTTGCAGCCATTTGTCATGGCCGGGCAAAAGAGCAGCAACACATTTTTCCTAAATCCTGCCGTGACGACCGGGCGGTACAGCCCGGCTTCACCGCAGGAGAATGACATGAGTTTGATGCTTATCGCGCTGGCCGCCGCGGCCGCGACACATACGGTTCAGATCGACCATCGCGGCACGCCGGTCGAGGCGACCTATACTGCCCGCACGGACATCAAGATGCGCACCGTGGGCGCGCACACGCCCAACCGCACCGACATGCGGCGTTGCCACTGGAAGGCGACGGTCATGGTCGAACGGCAGTTGAGTCACAGTCCTTCGCTGACACGCGCCATCCCGGCCGACCGCGAATTTTCCGGCAACGAAGCGGGCGCCTGCACGCCCGGCCGCGATGTCGGCGCGCGCCAGATCGCGCAGCATCAGGAGAAAATCCACGCTCATCTCATGACGGTTGCACAGCAGGACCGCGCGCCGCTATTGGCGGAACTCGATGCTATTCGGAATCTTGCCTCGAACTGACCGGACTGTTTTGGCGGCGCTCATTTGTAGCGTCCTCGCCACGGCGAGCGCCGTCCCGGCCCACGCTCAATATGCGAGCGGCCTGTCCGCCACGGTGGAGGTCGCCAGCGACGAGCGACGCCGGGGCATAAGCTGGAGCGCCGGCGATCCCGTCGTGCGCGGCACATTGTCCTTGCCCGTCGCCGAAGGATTGAGCCTCGACGCCGCCGCTGTCTCCCTCTGGGGCAGCGACCGCCACGGTGGCGCGGACGCGGTAGCCGATCTGGGCGCGACCTATGCGTGGCAGATCGGCGGCTGGCGGCTTTCCGCCGAGGGGCGCTATCACCTGTTCCCCGGCGCGTCGCATCGGGGCTATGGCGAACTGGGCGCGGGCGCGGGATTCCTGATCGGCCCGGCCAGCATCGACCTCAGCGCAAGCTACGCACCGAAACAGTCGGCCATTGGCGGCGACAATCTTTACCTCGCGGCATCGGCGGCGGTGGGCGTGCCGGGAACGCCCCTCACCGTCTCAGCGCGCATCGGGCGCTCGTCTGGCAATGCCGACAATCCCGTCCGCGCCGCGCAACTGCGGCCGGATGGCACCTATTGGGACCATGGCGTCAGCATCGATTATCTCCAGGGCCGCTGGTTCGCCGGGCTGCGCTACGCCAACAGCAGCATCGACGGTCCATACAGCGCCCACACAGGCGCGAGCCTGATTGCCCGTTTCGGCCTAAGCCTTTAGCACCAGCGCCACCAGTTCATCGGATGACACCCCCGCCGACCGCAGGAAGCCCTGATAATAGTCGCATCCTTCATGGGCGAGCAGGTCCAGTTGCTGCTCCGTCTCCACGCCCTCCGCTATCACGCGCAAACCAAGCGACTTCGCCATGTGGATCACGCCGCGCACGATGATCCGGTCCCGCGCCGTGCCCGAAATGTCCTGCGCCAGTCCGCTGTCGATCTTCAGATAATCGAGCGGCAGGTTCTTGAGATAGGCGAGGCTGGAATAGCCGGTGCCGAAATCGTCGATCGCCACGGCCAGTCCCTCCGTCCGTAACGCGGTAAGCAGCGCCGCAGCGGCATCCAGATCCTCGATCAGGCCGCTTTCCGTGATCTCCACCGTCAAGCGGGAGCGGGGGAAGCCGGTCCGGTCGACCAGATTCAGGAACTCCGAGAGGAAACCGGGCTGGGCGATGTCCGCCGCCGTGACGTTCAGCGAAAGGCGCAGGTCCGACAGGGCGCGCGGCCATGAAGCGGCCTGCCGCAGGGCTTCCGCCTGAATATGAGCGGAGAGCGGCAACATATAGTCGGACCGCTCCGCCGTGGTGAACAATATCCCCGCTCCCAGCGGGCCATATTGCGGATGATTCCAGCGGGCCAGCGCCTCGACGCCGATGATCCGTTCCTGCCCCACCGGATATTGCGGCTGGAAGACGATGCCGATCTCTCCACGGTCGAACGCCAGACGCAAGTCCGTCTCAAGTTGATCGGAATCGACCTGACGGCTGCGCTTTTGCGCGGACAGGATTCTGATCCCCTCTCCGTCCGTGCGCTTGGCGTCGGCCAGCGCCGTCCCGGCCCGCTTCAACAATTGCGTCGCGTCATCCTCCGTGCGGGACTGGGCGATGCCGCACCGCGCCGTCAGCCGGATCAGATGGTCCCCCGCGCTGAAAGGGCGGCCGATCGCGCCGATGATCTGGCGGGCAAGAAAGATCGCGCGCTCGCATTCGGCAGCTTCGCCCGTCAATCCGATCAGGAATTCGGTGCCCGCGATGCGCGCCACGGTGGCGCCTTGCGCCATATCGTCCACCACGCGCTCGATCCTGCGCGCGATGCGGCCCAGCAAGGCGTCGCCGATCATTTGCCCATAGGCCGCGTTCATTCTGTCGAATTGGCTGATCGACAGCAGCAGGACCGTCGTCGCCAGTCCCGCGCGGCCATCCAGCCAATCCAGCGCAGCCTGCCGGGAATGCAATCCCGTCAGATAATCGCGGCCGATGCCATCCTGTTCCGGCCCGCCATGCAGCCATTCGACATCCGCTGCCGGAACGCCATCCGCAGTCCGCAAATGATGTACCAGCCTGTCCCCCGGGCGGCCCGGCACGTCATGCGCGAAGGCAGCGGCCCGGCCGGAACGCCTCAGCTTTTGCAAAGCGGTCAGCGCCGCGCGGCGTTCCGGCCGCGACAGGCGGCGCAGCAACATGGACGGCGCCATATATTCGCCCGGCAAATCCAATTGGCGCGCCAGATTTTCGCTCAGCCGCAGTGCGCCGCGCGCATGGTCCATTTCCCAATAGAGTGCGTCCCCGCGCCTGATCCGCTGGGCGCGGCGGCTGTGCATCGCCCCGCCTTCCAACCGCTCGACCAGTCTATCGGCCGACCATAATGTCGCGACCAGCGAAGCCTGCGTAAAGGGTCCGGTCAGGAAATGCGTGGCTCCCGCCGTCAGCAATGCGGGGATGGCGTCCATATCGGCGGCGTCCACCAGCACGATCAATGCGCCGCCGCCCGCCACCGTCGCAGGCACCAGCGGCGCCAGCAGTTTCTCCACATCATATCCGCCGCGCATGTCGATCAGCGCGATTTGCGCCTCGCTCCGCAAATAGCGCTGGGATGCGTCGGATGCCCGCCGCGCGCCGATCGCATTCCATCCGGTCGCCTGCACGGCATGGCACAGCCTATCCCGGTCGCGCGGGGAAAGAATGAAAACACTGCGCTGCCCCTCGGGCGCGGCTGTCCCGCTCACACAATCGACTCCTTGGGGATAGGCACCGCTTCCCCCTTAACAGCCATCGGTTACCGACCTCTTGAGCGTCCCGCAACTGGCAGCGCTTGCACCCGCCCGATGCATCGCCTAGCTAGGATGCATGGCCATGGCCGATCTTTCCCGCTTTCCCATGACCGACGGCCTGGGCCGCCGGATCGATTATCTGCGGATATCCGTTACGGATCGCTGCGATCTGCGTTGCCGCTATTGCATGGCGGAGCGGATGAGCTTCCTGCCGAAAAGCCAGGTGCTGACGCTGGAAGAAATCGCGTTGCTGGCCGATCTTTTTATCGCGCGCGGCGTCCGGAAGATCAGGCTGACGGGGGGCGAACCGCTGGTGCGCCGCGACCTGCCGGATCTGGTGCGCCGGATCGGACGGCATCTGGGCAAGGGACTGGACGAACTTACGCTGACCACCAACGGCACGCAGTTGGCAGGGCACGCCGCCGCCTTGCATGATGCGGGCGTCCGACGGATCAACGTCAGTCTCGACACTCTTTCGCCCGATCGCTTCGCCCACATCACCCGCGGCGGCGATATTTTCAAGGTCATGCTTGGACTTGACGCCGCGCGCGAAGCGGGCCTTGCGGTCAAGATCAACATGGTCGCGCTCAAGGGCGTGAACGAAGACGAAATCCTGCCCATGCTCCATTGGTGCGACAGCCGGGGTTTCGATCTGACGCTGATCGAAACCATGCCGCTCGGGGATACCGGCGAAGACCGCACCGATCATTATCTGCCGCTGACGCAAGTGGCAGAGCATATCCGGCGGCGACATATGCTGACGGCCCTGCCCCACCGGACAGGCGGCCCCGCGCGCTATCATGCCGTGGATGGAATGAGCGTCCGCCTTGGTCTGATCACGCCGCTCACCCATAATTTCTGCGCCGATTGCAACCGGATGCGGATGACCTGCGAAGGCAAGATCTTCATGTGCCTGGGTCACGAGGACCATGTCGATTTCCGTGCCGCGCTGCGCGAAGGCGGGCTGGAAGCGGTTCAGCCCCTGATCGACCGCGCCCTGCGCCTAAAGCCCGCGCGGCATGATTTCCGCATCGG
This sequence comes from Sphingobium sp., assembly GCA_049841255.1. Taxonomy (GTDB): domain Bacteria; phylum Pseudomonadota; class Alphaproteobacteria; order Sphingomonadales; family Sphingomonadaceae; genus Sphingobium. The sequence continues at coordinate 3,473 of JASGDV010000004.1, read as the reverse complement.
CGCCGATGTCCCCGCCACCGTTCGCCGTCATATGAGCGTCACCGGCGGATGAGCGGCGAAGTCAGGCGCGCGCTCGTCGCGTCTCCCACTCCGGCAGCCAAGGCGGCGGAAGAAAGGCTGCGCGCCGCCTATGATTTCGTGCCGCTGGACCAGGCGACCATGGTCGTCGCTCTGGGCGGCGACGGCTTCATGCTGCAAACGCTCCATTCGATGCTCGAAAGCCGCCGCATCCTGCCGATCTTCGGCATGAATCTGGGCACCGTGGGCTTCCTGATGAACGAATGGCGGCTGGAACGGCTGGAGCAGCGGATGCAATCCGCCAAGCCGTTCAAGGTCACGCCGCTGCGGATGGCCGTGGATACGGTGGATGGCGAGAGCTTTTCCATTCCCGCGATCAACGAAGTGTCGCTGCTGCGCGAAACCCGCCAGACCGCCTGGCTGGAAGTTCAGGTCAACGATCGCACGGTTCTGCCCGAACTGGTATGTGACGGCGTCCTGGTCGCGACCCCGGCCGGATCGACGGCCTATAATCTATCGGCGCACGGGCCTATCCTGCCCCTTGGCTCGGGACTTGTCGCCTTGACTCCGATCAGCCCTTTCCGGCCCCGTCGCTGGCGGGGCGCGATATTGCCGGAAAGCACGGCGATCCGCTTCATCGTGCTCGATCCCGTGAAGCGCCCCGTCAGCGCCGTGGCCGATCAGCGCGAGGTTCGCGACGTGGCGCGCGTGGAGGTCGGCATCGATCGCGCGACCCCTTTGACGCTGCTTTTCGACCCGGAACATACGCTGGACGACCGCATCGCGGCCGAGCAATTCATAGCCTGAAATTTTCCTCGGATTATCGCTTGCCATTCCGCGAATCCCGCTGCTATAGGCGCGGCCTGCCCGGTGAAAGCCGGGCTGCTCCCCGATAGCTCAGCGGTAGAGCATTCGACTGTTAATCGAATGGCCGTAGGTTCGAATCCTACTCGGGGAGCCAAAAAAATCCAGCAACTCATTGTTTTCATTGAATAATATGGCAAAATTCGCCGTTTTGTTGCCACATTCATTCCCACGTACTGCGATAGTCAGCAAAGACGCTTCCATGGCACGGACGTGACCGCCATCAAAACTGGCTTCTGATCCATCGCAGCTTCGATTGTCCGCTATGGCTGGAGCACACCCTCGTTTGGGTCAGACCTGCGTGGGCATGAGCGACCCTTTATAGATAATCCACACACCCCAGCGCGACTAGGCACAGCGCCAATCGCATTGCCATGATTATCGACCGGTGGAAGGATCAGGTCGCGACCCTCGGCAAAAAGCAGGCATCCTACAGCCAGAATGCCCGTGAACGCGAGGATTTCTCGTTCAACTGCGCCAAGCACATTATCGACCTCAGCGACATCCTGCACATGGTCCCTGGGCTGCGCCCAGCCGCGCAGGAACGGGTGCTCACCGAGTTTAGCACATCCTGGCGAGGTGGACGCCTTCATCAGCATCATGTCGGAAAAGGTTGAAGCGCCGATGGCGATCGCTACCAATCTCCAGGAGATTCGTCTGCCCGTGGCGGCCTACGCCGCTGAACTGACGATCGACGATAAGGCCGTGATCGCGCGAGCCAAGGCGAAGCTGAACTACACAAGGGCCGCAGGGCCGTCGTGAAGATGGCGCTGCTCTTGAATGACGTACAGACGGACGGGTGGGTCTGTCATGACAACAAGCTGCTCTCGTTCACCGATATCAAGACCAGCGGCCTCCTCAATATCGTGGACGAGGGAACGGTAGAGCGGCTGGATTTCTCCGATCTTTACCGAGAACGACGAGCCGGACAACGTGAACATCCTCTAGCAACTCCTCCCGGCAGAGACGCGGCAGATGCTAAAGGCGCGCAACGTGCGGTTTCATCCCAAGGATGGCTTTTTCTTCGTGCCCAACGGGGATGCTCAGGAGCTACGCATGGAGGCATGGGTCGGCAAGGCTAGCGCGACCCGCACCGTATACGTAGTGAAGTATCAGAAGAAGGGCCCTGACAAGATCGCGCATCGCCAGCGCTTCTCGTTCGGCCTGTCGTTCTCGAATCTGGGCGGGACTTGGTTCGCGCAGATCGTGCCGACTTGGTATTATTCCTATGGCGGCTTCAAGCGCTCGAACCGGCACGACAAGCTGCTCTCGAAGCAGAAACTGAACCTCAGCGTCAGGAATACAGCGAAACGCACTGGGCGGTATGCTGGGCGCGCGGAGCAGTGAGGTCAGCCCCCGCAGAGTTGGGTCAGGACACGGCGTGACGGGGCGAAGAACGTCGTGCCCGTCTTCGGTGTCGAAAAGTCCAGAAGGCGGTCGTAGCTGCCGGGTGGATCACCGACGAACATCCGCTCCAGCATTTTCTCGATCACCCAGAGGCGTCGCGAATAGCCGATGAAGTAGGTGCCGAACTCGCCGCGCGCCGGGTTGCCGAACGGCATGTTGTCACGCAGGATGTCGTGCTCGATGCCCTGTTCATCGACAATCGTCGCCAGCGACTTATGCGACTTGCGCGGCGCATCTTCGTCGTCGATCTCGATATTGTCCACGATAGTGCGGCCGATGATAGCCTGTTGCTCGGCAGGGCCGATCGCGCCCCACGCCGCCAGGTCGTGCAGATATTTCTGGACCACGACATAGCTGCCGCCGGCGAAATCCGGATCTTCGTCACCGACCAGCGCGGCTTCGGGAATGTCGCTTCCGGCGGGATTGGCGGTGCCGTCGACGAAGCCGAGGAGATCGCGGGCATTGAAATACCGAAAGCCCGAAACTGCGTCGACCACACTGACGGCTTCGCCCAGCGCGGACAACAGCAGCCGTTCAAACTCGAAGCAGAGGTCGACGCGCTCTGCCCGAATGTGGAACAGAATGTCTCCTGGCGTCGCGGGCGCGTGGTGGACTGGCCCTTCGACCGGCTTGAACGGGCGCGGTTCGGCCGGCAGCCTATCTTTGGTCAAGCGGCGCCACAGGTCGTGCCCGACCCCGACGACACAGGAAAGTCGTCCGGATAGGTCGCGGAACCCCACTGTCTTGATAAGATCGTCGATGGTGGCCACAGTCTCGCGTACCTTAGCGAGCGCGGCATCACCGTCGTGCACCGTGACGACGAGGAACACGGCCGATTGCGACAGAGGGGCTTCTACGCTCTGCGCATCGATCGGCACGCGTTCCCATGTCTGTCCACTCATTGGCTGCCTTTCACTCCACGCATTGACGTTCCTTGCTTCAATAGCAGACGAAAGACGAACGTCACGCCACCTTGTCGTGCAATTATCGCATCCGATGAGACGTGAGATGCTTAAGACAGTCCGACGCGATGGAAGAGATCTCGAAGCAATAGTCAATCAGTCGCGTTGAGGTGATTTGGAAGGAGTCAGCCGTCTGTGTTTTGTCCGGCCTCATGGCAGACCCGTGTCGTATGTGTCCCGGGTCCAAGGCTGAATGAAAGCGGGTTCTAGCCCGTCGATCAG
>JASGDV010000003.1:0-10464 GCA_049841255.1 Sphingobium sp. | reverse complement strand
GGCGAAGAGCCCCAGCCAGGGATGCCGCTTGTCTTTGGTCATCATCGCCTCCGTGGAACTTGAGTGCGACGGATTTTATTCCATGCGGCGCGCGGGCGGGTTACGCTTTGGGGGGAACGGCCTGCCCATAAGGGGGAGGGACCGGCCTTCAGCACGGCGCCCAGCGACAGCAGGACGGGTATCGTCCACAGCCGCGCATACATATGCGGGCTCGCCATGGTGAACACCTGGAACACGGCGATGACCCCCAGGGACAGCGCCGCTTCCAGCCGGTGCTCCCTCAGCCTCGTCAACGGGATCAGGGCGAGGCTCATCGCGACGCCCAGCCAGCCCATGAGCGCGACGATGCCGCCCTCCGCCAGTTCCAGCATGTACATATTATGGACCGGCTGGCCGGACGGGCTGAATTCCCGGAACTGGTCGACGCCCATTCCGATGATGACGGTATTCTCGGCATTTCCCCAGGCTTCCGCGATCAGCTCCGCGCGGTCGTCATAGGTTCCCGCTTCCTCCAGATCGCCATTCTGGAAAGCGGGCGCGACTCGCTTCGCGAAGATGTCGGGCATCTGATATCCGGCGGCATAGAGGCCCACCGCCAGCGCGCCTGCCAGCAGGATCATCTGCGGCGAAGGCCGAAGGCGTCCGAAGAAAGCCATCACCGCCAGCGCCAGCAGCGCGGCGGAAAAGCCGGTGAAGGACGCCGCGAGCATCAGCGCCCACATCAGCATCACCCCGGCGATCAGCGCGGCCGGGACGGGAATCAGCCTGCGTATGCCTGCATACAGGACGAAGGGCAGAGTCATCGCGATGACGGCGGAGTTCCAGTTCGCATCCCCCACCATCGCGCCCAGCCGTCTGCCGCCGGTGATGAAATCCGGGCCGAATATGGCGTTGGCCTGAGTCCATCCGTCCATCGTGTAGTAGATGACGATGCCCAGGCTCTCCATCCCCGTCACGCCGATGATGAGCGTGACGATCAGCCGGTTGATCGTGCCGATGTCGCGGATCAGCACCATGGGCAGCAGCATGTAGCTGAACAGATATTGCCCCGCGACGATGATCCAGCGCACCAGATCGCCATTAACATAGCTGCCCACGAACAGGCCCGTCAGCATCAACACCAGACTGCCGAGCCAGATCGGCGTCAGCGTGCCGAACGGCGATCCGTTGAGACGTCCCAGACCCAGTTCGATCAGGACGACGATCATGAACAGGGCGTCGCTCAGCGTGACGTTCACATTGCCGATGCGCCAGAGGTGGAAGCAGAAGAACAATACGGCGACGGTCAGCAGCGGCGTGACCAGTATCTTGCCGACATCGTGGAGGCCGCCGCTCTGCTCCGGCGGGACGAAACCTTCCGGAAAGGCCTCGCGCGGGCGAGCGGCGCCTGCCGGATAGGGCCTCATGACGCGCTGCGCGTCGCGCATGTTCTGATGATCCGTTCCGCGATCCGCCGCATGTCCGCCGCGCTGAGCGACGGGTCGACGGGCAGCATGACGCTGCTGTTTCCGACCATCCGCGCGATCGGCAATCGCCGTGCCGGACGGGAATCGCTGTCGGCAAAGGCTTCTTCCCGATAGATTTCCGGGCAGGAACCCGTCCCGCAGGGGACCCCGCTTTTCTGAAGTTCGCGCACGAAGGCATCGCGCGCCGCGCCATCGTCATCGTCGCCGCGCAGGAAGAAATAATATTTATAATAGGCATGCCGGACATGCGCGGGCGGGCGCGCCAGCCGCAGCAGGGGGATGTCCCCCAGCGCTTCGTCGAGGATCGCGGCATTGCCTTGCCGGGCCGCCAGCCATGCGGGCAGTTTCGCGAGTTGCAGGGTTCCGATCGCGGCCTGCATCTCGGTAAGGCGGTAATTGCTGCCGAATCCTTCATGCAGCCACCGGAAGCAGCCGTCCGGCGCGGCGGAAGCGGCGGTCAGCTTGGCGTGGCTCTTGCCATGGTCCTTGTAGGACCATGCACGCTCCCATGTCGCCGCATCCCGCAGGAGAAGCATTCCTCCTTCTCCCCCCGTGGACATGATCTTGTCGGTGCAGAAGGAAAAGGCGGCGGCATCGCCGAACGATCCCGCCTTGCGGCCATGATAGGATGCGCCCAGCGCCTGCGCGCAATCCTCGATCAGTTTCAGCCCATGCCGGTCGCATGTCGCTCTGATGGGGTCCATGTCGCACGGCCAGCCGGCCAGATGAACGCACAAGACCGCGCGGGTCCGGGCCGTCACCATGGCGGCGATGCTGTCGGGATCGATATTCTGGCTGACCGGATCGATGTCGGCGAAGACAGGCTTCGCGCCCACGGCCACGATGGCGCTGGCGGACGCGAAATAGCTGCGGGGACTGACGATCACCTCGTCCTCCGCGCCAATCCCCAGGGCGCGCAGGGCAAGTTCGAGCGCCAGCGTGCCGTTGGCCACCGCGATGGCGTGAGGCACGCCGATATAGTCGGCAAAACCCTGTTCGAAGCGCCGCCGGTAATCTCCATGCACCAACGTGTTGACCCGGCCCGACCGCAATATCTCCCCGACCGCCGCGATCTCATCCTCGCCATGGAAGGGCCAGCGCGACCGGATCGCGTCCTCTTCGGCGGGCATGGGAACGCGCCGGGCCAGTGCAGCCACCTGCATCGCGGGGCCGGTCACAGGCGCGCCGCCCGCAGTTCGGACGGTCCGGCGATGACCGGCGGGGCGTTCTTCGCGGGCGCATGCGCGGGTTCGGCGTCGTCGCCATACATATGGATGACGCTATGCATGATGAGGCGGATCGATTCGGCGTCGCCCTGTTGCGCCAGCTTCTCCAGCCGCTGAAAGACGGCCTGCAATTCCGGCAGGGGGATGGAGATCGGCTCGGCCTCGAATATGCCGGGCAGGGTCGAGGGCAGCCGTTCCTCGCTCTCGTCGAACAACTCCTCGAACAGCTTTTCGCCCGGCCGGAGCCCGATGAAATCGATCTTCACGTCGATGTCGGGCACGAGGCCGGCGGCGCGGATCATGCGGCGGGCGATCTCCACGATCTTGATGGGATCGCCCATGTCGAGCACGAACACCCGGCCGCGACGGATGCCGCCGCGCAGCGTGGCCGCGGTGCTGTGCAGGATGAGCTGGACCGCTTCATGCACCGTCATGAAATAGCGTTCGATGTCGGGATGCGTGACGGTCAGCGGCCCGCGCCGGCTGAGCTGGCGCAGGAGCAGCGGGATCAGCGACCCGCTCGATCCCAGCACGTTGCCGAAGCGGACGGTGAGGAACCGGCAGCCGTCCGCGTCGCCCGGCGCGGCGAGGTCCAGCGCCTGACAGTAAAGCTCGCCCATTCTTTTCGTCGCGCCCATCATGCCCACGGGATTGACGGCCTTGTCGGTGGACACCTGGATCATGGCGCTGGCGCCGCAGGCAATGACCGCGTCGGCCACGTTGCGCGTGCCGATGACATTGGTGAGCACGCCCGCCGACAGATTCTGCTCGACCAGCGGCACATGCTTGAGCGCGGCGGCATGGAAGACGAGGTCCGGCCGATGCTTGACGAAGAGCTTGACCAACGTCTCGCGCTGCCGGACGGAACAGAGCAGCGGCGTGCCCCGGACATCGGGGAAGCGTTCGCGCAGCTCCATGTCGATCGCATAAAGATTATATTCGCCATGATCGAGCAGCAGGATTTCCGCCGCTTCGAAGGAGGCGATCTGCCGGACGAGCTCGCTGCCTATGGTGCCGCCCGCGCCCGTGACCAGGATGCGCCGCCCCTTGATGGCGTTGCGCACCACCGTCCCGTCCAGCCGCAATTCCGGGCGGCCCAGCAGGTCGGTGAGATTGACGAAACGCAGGTCCAGATTGCCGTCGTCCGGTTTTTGCAGGCGGCCCGGCTCCTGCGCCCGCGCGACCTCAAGGCCCAGTTGCGCCGCCCGGGTGGCCAGCTTCGCCATGCGGGGGCCCGTCAGGCAGGCGTCGCCCTGGTTGACGATGATGTAGCTTGGCCGATGCTTGCCGCGCGCGAGTTCGCCGACGATATTCTCCAGCTCATCCATCGTGCCCAGGATCGGCACGCCCCGGATGCTGAGGTTGCGCTCGCCATCGTCGTCATGCGTCAGGATGCCCACGGCGCGGATCTGGCGGTTGCGCGGCCCCTGCAAGGTCCGAAGCGCGGTTTCGGCCCAGTCCGGATCGCCCAGCAACAGCACGTCCTCCGGCTCCGCATGGCGTTCCACGGGCGCGCGCGCCAACGCATGACGGGATGCCGGAGCGGGCAGCAGCAATTCGCGCGCCATCCGCCTCAACACCCGCAGACTGCCCAGCATCACCAGCAGGATGAACCATTGGATGATGGGCACCGAGCGGGGGAGCCATGGCGGGTCTGAAAAGAACATCCATGTCGCGGCGGAGGACAGGACCACCGTGGCCGTGGTCGCCTGCGCCAGAAACAGCAATTCCTTCACCGACACATAGCGCCATGCATGCCGATAGATGCCCAGCCCCTGAAAGAGCAGGACAGTGATGATGGCCGTGCAGAGCGCGCTGCCCGACGCGGCCGAAACCGTCGCTTCGGGCAGGGGAGCCTGAAGGCGCAGGTGCAGCGCCAGGAACAGCGACGACGCGGCGGCGCTGGCATCGAGCATGATGGCAGCGAGATGACGCGGCCGGATTCGGCCTGCGGACCGGCGAACATAGCTCATTTGGCCTCCTGTTGGACGGACGGGGGAGCGGCGCGCGCTTTCGCGGGCACGCACGTCCATTGTCAGGGGCGAAAGTGCCACCGGAAGGCACGGCTTGATAAGCTGATCGGTGGGAGACTATCCCTTAAGGACTCCGGCACTTCCAACGGAGCAGTCCCCTATCCTTTAGTGTCAGGCGCCTTTCATCCGGGTCATCCGCGTTGGAAAAGGCGGACCGGAGAGCGAACGGGTCTGTTTCTTCCGCCTTTTCCGGGCATCGAGCGCGAGACGGCTCGCCTCCATGCCCATCCCACGCCAACCGGGAACAGGTCGATGCGGCGATCTGCGCCCAAAGGCTATCAACCCTTTTCGTCACTCCGCATGAGCCGCCCAGCGACTAATCTCCCCGCATCGATTGAATGAACCCACCTCTCTTCCGCTCGAGGTGATCTTTCCCATTGGGGTGAGCGCATGAAATTCCTGATGGCTTCCTTCGCAGGCCTCGCCGGTGGCGCGGCGGACCGTTCATGAAGGTGCTGCACGTCATAACCGCCCTCAATTACGGAGGCGCAGAAGCCATGCTGGCCAAGCTGGTCGGTCAGCATGGCGCGCATTCGTCGCATCCCGATTCCGCCGTCCTGTCGCTGCTTCCGCTGGGGCGCGTGGGGCAGGAGATGGCGGCGAGCGGCGTCGCGGTCGAAACGCTGGGCCTCAACAATATCGGATGCCTGCCCGGCGCGATGGCGCGGCTGACCCGCATCGTCCGGCGTTATGAACCCGATCTCATTCAGGGATGGATGTATCATGGCAATATCGCCGCCGCCTGGGCCGTCAAAGCCGCCCGGCGGAACGGGCCGATGCTCTGGAACATCCGCCATTCGCTGCACGACATCCGGGCCGAGAAAGTGACCAGCCGCCTCGTCATCCGTCTGGGCGCGATGCTTTCCCGGCGGCCCAGGGCGACGATCTACAATGCCGCGGCCTCCGTGCGGCAGCATGTGGCCAACGGCTATGCGCCCGAAGGCGCTATCGTCATCCCCAACGGTTTCGATCCTCATTGCTTCAGACCCGACGAGCCGGAAGGAAACGCCCGCACGCGATTGCGGGAGCGGTTCGGCATAGAGCCCGGCCCGATCATCGTCGCGGTGATCGCGCGGCGTCACCCGATGAAGGATCACGCCACCGCGATCGAGGCGGTGGGGCGGGCGCGGCGGATGGGCCATGACGTGCATCTGCTGCTGGCGGGCGCGGGGACCGACGCGCTTCCCGCCGACCTGCAAGGCGCTTGCAACCATTGGCTGCCTCACGACCGGCTCAGCCTGCTGGGCGACCGGGCCGACGTGGCGGAATGGTTGCCGGGATGCGACATCGTGACGCTTTCCTCCGCATGGGGCGAGAGCTTTCCCAATATATTGGGCGAAGCGATGGCATGCGGCGTCCCTTGCGTCGCCACCGACGTGGGCGATAGTCGAGCGATCATAGGGGAAAGCGGGGTATGCGTCCCACCGGGCGACCCAGCGGCAATCGCCAACGCCATCGCCCTGCTCAGCGCCATGGGCGAGGACGGCCGCCGCCGGAAAGGCGAACTGGGACGCCAGCGGGTCGTCAAGGAATTCTCCCTGACGGCGGTCGCCGCCCGCTATGCCGAACTCTACGAAAGAGTGTTGCGGGAACCGCCCTCCTTGCGAGGCCATACGGGGATGCCGCGATGTGCGGGATAAGCGGCCTTCTCGCTGACCGGCCTCATCATGCGTTGCAGGCGGTCGCCCGCCGGATGAACGACAGTCTGCGCCATCGCGGCCCCGACATGGCGGACGAATGGGTGGACGCGGATGCGGGGATCGCCCTGGCGCATCGCCGCCTGTCCATCCTCGACCTTTCGCCGCAAGGCCGCCAGCCGATGACGTCGGCGAGCGGCCGCTATGTCATCTGCTTCAACGGAGAGATTTATAATTACCGCGCATTGCGGGAAGATCTGATCGCGCGTGGCTGCCGTTTCCAGGGCAGCGGCGACACCGAAGTGCTGCTGGCCGCCATCGAGCAATATGGCGTGATTCCCGCGGCACGCGCCTGCGCGGGCATGTTCGCCTTCGCCCTCTGGGACCGGATGGAGCGCGCGCTTCACCTCGTCCGGGACAGGGTCGGCAAGAAGCCGCTTTATTATGGCTGGAACGGCAAGGATTTTCTCTTCGCCTCCGAACTGAAGGCGATCATGGCGGTGGCGGAGGCGGGGATCGAGGTGGATCGCGCGGCGCTGACCGCCTATCTCCGGCATCAATATGTGCCCGCGCCCCATTCCATCCTGCGCGGCATCTCCAAGCTCCCGGCGGGAACGCATGTCGTCGTCACGGCGGAAGGAGCGAGCGCGCCCCACCCCTATTGGTCGATAGAGGAAACGGCGCTGGCAGGTCAGGCCGAACCCTTCGCGGCGAAGGATAGCGTCCTGCTCGACCGGGTGGAGGATGCGCTGCGCCGGGCCGTGCGGGAACGGATGATCGCGGATGTCCCCGTCGGCGCTTTCCTGTCCGGGGGCATCGATTCATCGCTCACCAGCGCGATCATGCAGCAGGAAGCGCGGGAACCGATCAGCACCTTCACCATCGGTTTCGAAGAACCCGAATATGACGAATCCGCCCACGCCGCGCAGGTGGCCAAGGCGATCGGATCGCGTCACCATATGGTGCGGATGAGCGCGGCCTCCTTCCTCGACACCGTGCCGCAACTGCCGGCCATCTATGACGAGCCTTTCGCGGACCCGTCCGCCATCCCGATGTTCCACATCGCCCGCTTCGCGCGGGAGACGGTGACGGTCTGCCTTTCGGGCGACGGAGGCGACGAAAGCTTCGCCGGCTATGGCCGCTATCAGATAGCGGGCAAGCTGGGGCGGGGCATCACCGCCCTTCCGACCTGGCTGCGCGGATCCATCGCGGGCGGCATCGACGCCCTGTCGCCCGCCGCGTGGGACAGGATCTTCCGTTATATGCCGGTCAGTGCCGGGCGCGCGCTGCGCGGCGACATGTCGGGAGACAGGCTGCACAAGCTGGCGGCGCTGTTCCGGTGCGAGAATGCGGACGCGCTCTACAGCAACCTCACCAGCGTCCATCCCGACCCCGAAACGCTGGTGATTGGAGGGACGGAGCCATCTTCGCCGCTACGCACCGTGCTGGACGATCCCCTGCGGCAGATGATGTTGATCGACAGCTTCCGCTACCTGCCCGACGACATATTGGTGAAGGTCGACCGCGCCACCATGGCCGTGGGGCTGGAGGCGCGCGCGCCGCTGCTGGACCACCGGCTGATCGAACTGGCCTGGCGCCTGCCCACATCGGCGCTGTTGCGGGAAGGGAAAGGGAAATGGCCCCTGGAGGCGCTGTTCCGCCGCCACCTTCCCCCGGCTCTCGCCGACCGACCAAAGCGCGGCTTCTCCGTCCCCATCGAACAATGGCTGCGCGGTCCCCTGCGCGGCTGGGCGGAAGAATTGCTGGACCCCGGCCTCATCCGCTCGCAGGGCCTGCTCGACCCTGAGCCGGTCGGCCAGCTCTGGACGGAGCATCTGTCGGGCGACCGGAACTGGTCGTTCCAGCTCTGGACGCTGCTCACCTTCCAGAACTGGCTGCGGCACTGGCAGCCCGTCCTTTCCTCCAGCGGAGCGAGTCTCGTCGAATGAAGATTCTGGTCCTGTCGAGCTTCGCCTTCTCACTGGTCAATTTCCGCGGGAAGCTGATCGAAGCGATGGTCCGCGAAGGGCATCGGGTCGTCGCCTGCGCGCCTGACGACGACCCTGTCGTCCAGCGGCAGCTCGCGGCGATGGGCGCGGGCTATCGCCGGACGGCCATGGCGCGCACGGGCAGCAATCCCTTGTCGGACCTGCTGCTGCTGCTGCGTTATGTCCGGCTCATCGTTCGCGAGCGGCCGGATGTCGTGCTCGCTTATACGCAAAAGCCCATCATCTATGGCGGGCTCGCGGCACGGCTGTTCGGCAGGGCACGTTTCTATGCGCTGATGAGCGGCCTTGGCTATGTCTTCAGTCCGGCGGCGGAGCATCGCCGCCTGCTGCGCGCCATCGTCGGTCGGCTTTACCGGCTGGCGGTGGCCAGGGCGCGGGCGATATTCGTCTTCAACGGCGACGACCGCGATGAACTGATCGCACAAGGCATCGTCCAAAGGTCCGCGCCCGTGGTGGAGGTTCCCGGCTCCGGCATCGACCTTGCCCATTTCGCCGCCTCGCCCCTGCCGGAGGGGCCGCCCGTCTTCCTGATGATCGCGCGGCTGATGCGCGACAAGGGCGTGTTCGAATATGCGGAGGCCGCCCGTCGCCTGAAGGCGCGCCATCCACAGGCGCGGTTCCGCCTGCTGGGCCGTCTCGACCGGGACAATCCGACCGGCCTTTCCGAAGCGGAACTGGACGAGTGGGTCAGGGACGGGATCATCGACTATATGCCCGAAACGCGCGACGTCCGGCCTGTCCTGGCGCAGGCCACGGTGTTCGTCCTGCCTTCTTATTACCGCGAAGGATTGCCGCGCACCTTGCTGGAGGCGATGTCGGTCGGGCGGCCGCTCATCACCACCGACATGCCGGGATGTCGCGAACCGGTCATGCCGGGGGTCAACGGCTTTCTGGTGCCCCCGCGCGATGTCGATGCGCTGGCCGGAGCGATGGAACGCTTTATCGAAGACCCCGCGCTCGCCGTGGGAATGGGCGCGCGATCCCGCGCCTATGCCGAAGAGCGTTTCGACGTGCGCAAGGTCAACCGGCAACTGATGCGCGTGATGCAGATCGGCGGCACGGCGCAGGATGAGACAATGGATCGCGCGACGGCCATGTCATGGAGCGCAAGCTGATGGGACGCAGCGTCAACTGCCTCGTGGCGCTGGCCGCCCTTGTGGCGATGGCGGTCCCGATGATCCTGATCGGACTGGCCGTGTTCCTCTTTCTGGGTCGGCCGATATTGTTCCGGCAGGCGCGCGCGGGTCTGGGCGGGCAGGCTTTCGAACTGGTGAAATTCCGGTCGATGCGCGATCTGCGCGACGCGTCCGGCCAACCGCTGCCCGACGAGGTCCGCACTCCGCTGATGGGGCGGCTGCTGCGGCGCTCGCGATTGGACGAATTGCCCGAACTCTGGAACATCGCGCGCGGCGACATGGCATTTGTAGGGCCAAGGCCCTTGCTTCCCGCGACCATAGCTTCGCTTGGAGCGGCGGGCGTTCTCCGTTCGTCCGTGCGTCCGGGCCTGACCGGCCTCGCCCAGATCAGCGGCAACACATTGCTCAGCATGGAGGAAAAGCTCGCGCTGGATCTGCTCTACGTCCGCGAGCGCGGAACGGAAATGGACCTCTGGATCATCGCCCAGACGCCGCTGATGATGATTCGCGGTGAAAAGGTCGATTCCCTGCTGCTGGAGAAAGCCCATGCGGGCGGTCATAGTCGGCAGCGTTGAAAGCAGCCGGGTCGCGATCGAGGCCGTGGCCCGCGCGCCGGGCTGGACTCTGCCGTTGGTCGTCACCCTGCCGCTCAGCCTCGCGCGCCGCCATTCCGATCATGTCGACCTGCGCCCCGCCGCCGAGGCTGCGGGCGCGCGGGTGATCGACGCGCCGGACGTCAACGCGCCCGATATCTGCATGGCGATCAGGGACGCCGCGCCGGATCATGTCTTCGTCATCGGCTGGTCGCAAATCTGTCGGGAGCCGTTCATGCAGGCGGCAGGGGGAGGGACGATCGGCTATCACCCCGCGCCGCTGCCCCGGATGCGCGGCAGGGCGGTGATCCCCTGGACCATCCTCAACGAAGAGCCGATCACCGGCGGGACGCTGTTCTGGATC
>JASGDV010000002.1:0-4842 GCA_049841255.1 Sphingobium sp. | reverse complement strand
CGCTGATCCTGATGCGGCAGCCGGATTTCGGGCAGACGGTGATCTTCGCGGCCTGCTGGGGCTGTCTGCTGCTGCTGTCGGGCGTACCCATGCGTTTCATCGGCGCGATGATCACCGTCTGCCCGAAATCCGGCTGCCGCATCAGGATCAGCGCGACGAAGGCGGTGATGACGCCTGTGAGCGGGATAACAGGCAGGCTCTGGTCCTGTCCGCGCAGCGACAGCAGCCACGCCATGGTCACCACATAGACGGGCTTCAGGAATTCGGACGGCTGGAAGCGGAAGCCGGGCAGGTCGATCCACCGCTTCGCGCCGTTGACGGTCGATCCCAGCACCGGCACCAGCATCAGCGCCAGCACGAAGATCGCGCACATCACCACGGCGAAACGTCGCGCCTGCGTGCGGGGCAGCATGGAGATCACCAGCATGATCGGCAGGCCCAGCCCCACCCACATCAACTGGCGGTAGAAATAGATGAGCGGATTGACCGCGACCGTGCTGGTCGAACGGTCGATTGCCGCGACGGGCGAAGCCGCTGCGACCGCCACCAGCCCGATCGCCATCAGCGCGACGATCAGCGACAGGAGAACGCGGTCGATTTCCCAGAACCAGATGGCGAGCGCGGTCCGTTCGCGCGGCACGGTGCGGGACTTGAAGCCCTTCACCAGTTCCCCAGCCTTGAACATGCCCGTTCGCCCCTTCCCTCTACCCTATTCCAGCGCCGCGACGGCGGCGGCGAAGGCATCGCCGCGCGCTTCGAAATCGCGGAACTGGTCGAAACTCGCGCAAGCCGGCGACAGCAGCACCACGTCGCCCGGCTGCGCCACCCGCGCCGCGCGGCGGACGGCGGCGCTTAGCATCTCGCTATCGTCCACCGCCATATGCGGCCGCAGCAGGTCGGCGAACATATGCCCCGCCTCACCGATGGTATAGGCGGCCGCGACATTGCCGAACTGCGGCGCGCATTCGTCCAGATTGTCGGTCTTGGCGAGGCCGCCGACGATCCAGTGGATGCGCGGGCGTCCGTCCACCGGCGGAAAGGCCGCCAGCGCGGGCGCGGTGGAGGCGGGATTGGTCGCCTTGCTGTCGTTGACGTAGAGGACGCCGTTCAGTTCCCGTACCCGCTGCATCCGGTGCGGCAGGCTGGCATAGCTGGCGAGCGCGTTGAAGATCGTGTCATCATCAATCTCCAGCGCGCGGGCGACGGCGATAGCGACGGCGGCGTTCTGGGCATTGTGCGGTCCTTGCAGCGAGGGCCATGCGGCCTGCGCGGCGGAGTCGATGTCCGCCGCCTTCACCTCTTCTGTGCGGGCGATGGCCTTGGCGGCGATGGCGCGGCTGGGGTCGTCCTCGGTCGCGATGACAGCGACATGCTCCGGCGACTGCATCGCAAACAGCCGCGCCTTGGACGCCACATAGCCCTCGAACCCATTATAGCGGTCCAGATGATCGGGCGTGATGTTGAGCAGCACCGCCACGTCGCAATCGAGGCTGTGGGTCAGATCGATCTGATAGCTCGACAGTTCCAGCACATAGACGCCCACGCCCTTGAGGTTCGGCTCCAGCGGCTCCTGCCCCAAAATCGGCAGGCCGATATTGCCGCCCATCCGGGTGGGATAGCCCGCCTGCTCGATGATGTGATGGATGAGCGCGGTGGTGGTGGACTTGCCGTTGGTGCCGGTGATGGCGACGACCTTGTGCGGCGGCAGCGTCGGCCGGGCGAGCGCGAACAGTTCGATGTCGCCGATGATAGGCACGCCCGCCAGCTTCGCCTGCATGGCGATGGGATGCTTGTTGAGCGGAACCCCCGGCGACACGACCACGCCGTCGAAGCCCTTGAGGTCGATTTCGGTGGGGTCGGCCAGTTCCGCCTTGTCCGCGACGGCGGCTCGCGCTTCCTCGCGGCTGTCCCATGCCACGACCTGCGCCCCGCTCGCCGCCAGCGTCTCCACCGTGGCGAGGCCGGAGCGCGCGAGGCCCAGCACCGCGTAACGCTTGCCCGCGAAGACCTCGGATACGATCCCCATCCCTTACCTCAGCTTCAGCGTGGCGAGACCGGCGAGCGCCAGCACGAAGGCGATGATCCAGAAACGGATCACGACCGTCGGCTCGGCCCAGCCAAGCTGCTCGAAATGATGGTGGATCGGGGCCATCTTGAACACGCGCTTGCCGGTGCGCTTGTAGAAGAAGACCTGGATGATGACGCTCATCGCCTCCACGACGAAGAGGCCGCCGATGATGCCCAGCACGATCTCATGATGCGCGGTGACGGCGATCACGCCGATGGTCCCGCCCAGCGCCAGGCTGCCCGTGTCGCCCATGAAGACGGCGGCGGGCGGCGCGTTGAACCAGAGGAACGCCAGGCCCGCCCCGATGATCGCGCCGCACAATATGGTGAGCTCGCCCGCGCCCGGCACATGCGGGATGCCCAGATAGGTCGCGAAGTCCGCGCGGCCGACCAGATAGACGATCAGCATGAAGGCGAGCGAGGCGATGATGACCGGCATGGAGGCAAGGCCGTCGAGGCCATCCGTCAGATTGACCGCATTGCCGAACGCCACGATCACGAAGGCGGCGAAGAGGAAATAGAACGGCCCCAATTCGATGGCCGGACCGTTGTAGAAAGGCACGTAAAGCGCGGTATTGCCGTGATGGCTGACGATCATCCACGCCGCGAAACCCGCGATCAGGAATTCGAACAGCAGGCGCACCTTGCCCGACAGCCCCTTGTGGCTGGCCTTCGTCACCTTGTCATAATCGTCGAGGAAGCCGATCGCGCCGAAACCCAGCGTCACGAACAGGCACGCCCAGACATAGATGGACGACAGGTTCATCCACAGCAGCACCGACACGATCATGGAGGTGAGGATCATGAGGCCGCCCATGGTCGGCGTGCCGCGCTTGGCGAGGTGGCTTTGCGGGCCGTCGTCGCGGATCGGTTGACCCTTGCCCTGCCGCACGCGCAACCAGCCGATGAAGCGCGGGCCGATGACGAGGCCGATCAGCAGCGCCGTCGCGATGGCCGCGCCCGCCCGGAAGCTCAGGTAACGGACGAGGTTGAAGATCCCCGCGAAATCCAGTGTCTGGGCCAGCCAGTAGAGCATTAATTCCCTTCCCCATCTCGGGACTTGTCCTGAAGCGCCGCGACAAGGCGCGACAGGCCGATGCCGTTCGATCCCTTGACCAGGATCGCGTCGCCCGCGCGCATTTCCGATTGCAGGAGGCCGGTCGCCGCCGCCGTGTCGGGCACATGGGCAAAGGGAATCCCCTGCCCCAGCGCGTCGGCGAGCGGCGCCATCTCTTGCCCGACGAGGATCGCATAGTCCACCTGCCCTGCGGCGAGCGGTTCGGCGAGGCCCGCATGAAGCTCCGCGCTGCGGTCGCCCAGCTCCCGCATCCCGCCCAGCACGGCGATGCGGCGCCCCGCCTTTTCGCGGCCCAGTTGCTTGAGCGTCGCGGCCATGCTCAAAGGGTTGGCATTGTAGCTTTCGTCGATCAGCAAGGCCTCGCCGCCCGCGACCGGCAGTATGCGGCGCTCGCCCCGGCCCGGAAGGCCCGGCATCTCCGCCAGCGCCAGCCCTGCGGCGGCAATGTCCCCGCCCAGCGCCTCGACCGCGGCCAGCACGGCGAGCGCGTTCGACACCCAATGCTCGCCCGGCGCGGCGACGGTGAAGCAAAGCTCGGCGTCCGGCAGGCTCGCCGTCACCAGCGTCCCGCCATTGGCGGCGGGCACCATCTCGCGCGCCCGCACGTCGGCCTCCTCGCCGAAGCCGAAGGTCAGGATGCGCGCGGCGTGCCGCTCCGCCTTTGCATAGAGGATGGCCACATGCGGGCTGTCATAGGGGATGATCGCCGTGCCGCCCGGCTCCAGCCCTTCGAAAATCTCCGCCTTCGCCTCGGCGATCCGGTCCTCGGTGCCGAAATATTCGATATGCGCGGGCGCGATGGCGGTGACGATGGCGACATGCGGACGGACCTGCCGGGTGAGCGCGGCAAGTTCGCCCGCATGGTTCATGCCCATCTCGAACACGCCGAAGGCCGTATCGCGGGGCATCCGCGACAGGCTCAGCGGCACGCCGACATGGTTGTTGTAGCTTTTGACCGAGCGATGCACCTCGCCCGGATGATTGCGGTCGAGCGCCTGGAACAGCGCCTCCTTGGTGCCGGTCTTGCCGACCGATCCGGTGACGCCGATCACCTTGCCGCCCATGCGCGCGCGCGAAGCCCGGCCCAGCGCCTCCAGAGCGGCGGCGCTGTCGGGCACCAGCACATGCGGATGGTCCACCGCCTCGCTGACGATGGCGCCCGCCGCGCCCTGCGCGAACGCCTTGTCGATGAAGCGATGGCCGTCGGTCGCCTCGCCCTTCATCGCGACGAAGAGGTCGCCCTGCGTCACCTCCCGGCTGTCGAAGGCCACGCCGGAAACGGCGAACGGCGCCGTCGCGGCGCCGCCCGTGGCCGAAGCGATCTCCTCGGAGGTCCAGAGGTCGGTCAACCCGCGCACTCCCGCGCCACGGTCACATCGTCGAAGGGCAGCACGCGGTCGCCGATGATCTGCCCTTGCTCATGCCCCTTGCCCGCCAGCAGCACGATGTCGTCCGCGCCCGCCTGCGCGATGGCGGCGGCGATGGCGGCGCGGCGCCCGCCAATCTCCTCCGCGCCCGGCGCGCCCGCCATCACGGCGGCGCGAATGGCGGAGGGGTCTTCGGAGCGCGGATTGTCGTCCGTCACGATCACATGGTCGGCCAGTTCCGTCGCGACCTTGCCCATCAGCGGCCGCTTGCCAGCATCGCGATCCCCACCCGCGCCGAACAGCGCGATCAGGCGGCCCCTGGTATGCGGG
>JASGDV010000001.1:0-9583 GCA_049841255.1 Sphingobium sp. | reverse complement strand
TGTTTGTGAACGGATGTCTGTGGGTTTTGCGGTCTGGTGCGCACTGGCGCGACCTGCCTGAGCGCTACGGCAAGTGGAAGACGGTGCATCGCCGCTTCAGCCGCTGGTGCCATGCCGGGGTATGGGAGCGGGTGTTCGAGGCGCTGCTGGGCGACCGTTATCGCATCACCGATCTGACGAGGTTTGCAGCCGATCCGAATCAGTTTTTCGATTTCGCCTATCGGGATTCGTTGCGCGCAATGATTGCCGCCGTGATCGAAAATGAGAGTCCGCTGCGCACCGATATATTATGCCAGCGCGTCGCCCGCGCGCATGGCTGGCTGCGCACGGGCGGCAAGATCCGCGACAGGATCGACATGCACCTGCGCGACTATGATCGGACCCAGGAATCGAGCGGCGAGTTCATCTGGAGGACTGGCGCTATCGTGGATTTCCATCCCTATCGCCCTCCCCATGACGATGAAGCGCGCCGGGCGATCCCGGACATTCCGCTCGCGGAGCTATCGGCGGTTGTCCGGGACAATCCGGACCTGCTCGAAGAGCCGGATCCTGCACGCGAGTTGGCCCGGATGCTCGGGGTCGAGCGGCTGGCGGCCGGATCTCGCATCCGGCTAGACGAGGCGATCGCGCGCGGCCGTGGCAGTGACGCGGCCGTGCCGAACACTTCCGCCATACCCGGAGTGGAGTGAGCATGGCGCGCTTCATCCACTCGAGCGACCTGCATCTCGGCAAGCGCTTCGGAAACTTCTCCGGCGACCTTCCCGGTCGCCTGCGTGAGGCCCGCCACGCGGTGCTCGGCAAGCTGGCAGAACAGGCGCTACTGAACGGCGTGGACACGATCCTGCTGGCCAGCGACACATTCGATACCGAAACGCCCGCTGCCGATGTCCGGAGACAGGCGCTGACAGAGATGGCGCATCACATGCCGGTCCGCTGGGTAATCCTGCCGGGCAATCATGACTCCCTGCAGGCGACTGAATTATGGACGCTGTTGGCCAGTGAGGCACCAGACAATGTTGTGCTGGCGACAGTCGCAGAGCCGATCGAGCTGACTGCTGGCGCAGTCCTTTTGCCAGCCCCCTGCACGACGAGGCGACCGGGTCGTGATCTGAGCGAGTGGATGGATGGCGCAGCCACTGCCGATGGCGCGATCCGCATCGGCCTTGCCCATGGTGCGATCCAGAGCTTTTCAGAAGATGCTGTGAGCGCCGAAGTCATCGCCCCGGATCGCGCGCGCCGCGCCGGGCTTGACTATCTCGCACTGGGCGACTGGCACGGCGCGATCGAGGTCGATCCGCGCACCCACTATAGTGGCTCGCCCGAGCAGGATCGGTTCAAGCATGATCGATCCGGCACGGCGTTGCTGGTCGACATCGCAGGAGTTGGCGCAGTGCCTACAGTAACGCCGGTTCCTACCGGGAGCTTTGCCTGGCGCACCCTGGACCTCCACATATTGGCGGAAGAAGATCCTGGCGCGGCACTTGAGGCGCTGCTACCCGATCTGCGGGATCGCCGACAGACGTTGGCCCGGATCGTTGCCACCGGCCGCACCGGGCTTGCCACGCGCAACGCGCTGACAGTTGGGATCGAGCGCGCCGCCCCTGATTTCGCATGGCTCGACCTCGACGAGACCGGACTGGCGACCGAATGCGACGTCGGCGACCTTGACCAGATCGATCGCGCAGGTGCTCTGAGAGACGCTGCCGACGCCTTGCTCGCCGAGAGCGAGGATGCGAGCCGCTCGTCCGCTGAACGAGCGATTGCCATTGCCGCGCTGGGGCGTCTTTACGGCTATGTCGAGAAGGTGTCGCAGTGAAGGTCGCAGCACTCCGTTTTCACAACGTCAAGCGGTTCGCCGGGCGCGGCGTTGCGATCGAAGGCATCGGCGATGGCGTCAACGTGTTGTGCGCCGCCAATGAGTTCGGCAAATCCACCAGCTTTGAGGCGCTGCACGGACTATTCTTCCAGCCGCATTCCAGCACGGCGGGCGGCGTCCGTGCCTTGCGTCCCTATAGCGGCGGCAACCCGCTGATCGAGGCGGATATCGTTGTCGACGATGCCCATTATCGGATCACCAAGCAGTATTATACGGGGAAGTTCGCGAAGGTCGTAGATCTCGCGTCCGGGCGTCTGATTGCACAGGCGGACGAGGCAGAGAATTTCATCGGGAAGCTCGTCCACGGCGGCGCCGGTGGGCCGACGGGGCTGCTATGGGTGCGTCAGGGGCTTACCGGTATAGAGCCACGCAACAAGAAAGACGAAGATAACGACCTGCAGGTCCGCACCAGCCTGCTTGAATCGGTGCAGGGTGAAGTCGAGGCTATGACCGGTGGCCGGCGTATGGCCGAGATTATGGCCGCTGCTGGGGAGGCTGCGGGGGAACTTGTCACCGCAACAGGACGCCCAAAAGCTGGCGGCCGCTATGCCGCCGCGATCGATTTACGCGACCGACTGGCGGGAGGGGAGCAGCGGTTAGCCGGTGAGGTGACCAACCTGCGCGAAGCACTCGATCAGCGGGGAACTTCTCAGCGCCGGCTGGCCGAGCTGGAAAGCCCCGATGCACGCGATACTCGCAAACAGGCGGTGGGCGCCGCCGAAGTCGCCTTCGACGCTGCCCGCGCACAGGCCGAGCGGCTGAAGGCAGCGCAGGCCGAACTCGGTCTTGCGCGCGAACAGCGCGACACCGCGTGGCGCGAGCACCGCCAGTTCGAGGAGGCACTGGCCGAAGCGCGACAGTTGGCGGAGGACAGCCGCGAAGCCAATCGCCGCCGCGACGAGGCGGTCGAACGTCGGCGCTTGACTGGCGAGACGATAGCCGATGCGCAGGCCGAGATCGAAGCAGCCGAGGCGGATGAGAAGGCGGCACGCGAACTGCTCGCCATTCTTGATGCGGCGATCAAAGCGCGGGATGCGGCTGAGCGACGTGCGGAGTGGGAGGAACGGCTGCAGGGTGCCGAAGCGGTGCGCGGCACGATCGAAACCTGCGAGGCGCAACTCGCCGGGATCCGGCTACCTGACGGCGCGGTCGATGAACTTGCAGATCTGGATATCGAGATCGCCCGCATTCGTGCGGTGCAGGACGCCGCGCGGCCAACTGTAACGGTCGCCTATGATTCGCCCGCTGCCGCACGTGTAACGATGGGCGACACGACGCTCGGCGATGTTGAGGAGCGCGGCTATAACGGCCGCGCTCAGCTCATCGCGCCTGGTATCGGCACGATCACGCTACGCTCCAACACCACCGACGACGATGGTCGACTCGCAGCAGCGGAAGCGCAGCGACGGACCTTACTTGCCTCAATGGGGGTGTCAGATTTGGCGACGGCACGCGCCCAGCAGGTTCACGCCCAATCGGTTGAGGCGCAGGCCAGCGAGGCCAAGGCGCAACTCAAGATCATCGCACCCGACGGGCTGGAGGCGTTGCGCGAGACGGTGGCAGCTTTGGTCGGCGTGGATACGTCTCCGGTCGAGTTGAAGGCCGATCCAGATGAAACACGCGCCGCCCATGACTCTGCAGAAAGGCGGCGGCGCGAGGCGGCACAGGCATTAGGGACAGCCGAACCTGCCCGAACACAGGCCGACGAGGCATTTATTAAGGCTGAGACCGCGCTTGCACGGTTACAAACACGCGACGAACAGGTGGTTGCGGTCCTCGGCCCCGCCGATGAACGCGAAGCCAGGGCGCAAGGTCTGGCGGCGCGTCTCGTCCAACGCGATGCCGCGCTGGCGGATTCCCAGCGGGATTTCGATGCACGCAGTGCCGAAGCGCTTGATATGGAAGCGGCGGATGCAACGCTGCGGCGGGTGCGCTCCGTCGAACAGGCTGCCGCGACCGAGATCCAGCAGTTGCGCGAGACCATCGCCGGGTTGAACGCCCGCATCACCGCGCGATCTGACGAGGCGGTGGAGGAGGCGTGGCGAGAGACGGCAGATGCCTTGTCCGCTGCGGAAACTCACGTTTCCGCGTTCGAACGGGAAGTCGCCGTGCTGACGCGGTTGACGCAGGCGCTCGGGGCAGCGCGTTCAGGTGCGCGTGATCTCTATCTCAAGCCGGTCATGAATGAATTACGCCCACTGCTCGGCTTACTCTTCAACGATGTCACTATCACCTTCGACGATAAGACGCTGCTACCGCAGACAATCGTGCGCGCTGGGCTGCAGGAAGATGTTGACCACCTCAGCGGCGGCATGCGCGAGCAATTGTCGGTCCTCACGCGCCTGGCCTTTGCGCGTCTGCTCGCGCGCGACGGCCGACCCGCACCGGTGATCCTCGACGACGCGCTCGTCTATTCGGACGATGACCGGATCGAGCGCATGTTCGACGCACTGCACCGACAGGCACGTGATCAGCAGATCATCGTCTTTTCTTGCCGCCAGCGCGCATTTCAGAGTCTCGGTGGCAACGTGCTCCAGATGACGGACTGGCAACCATGATCTGGCAAGCGTTAATGACACGATGTGCAGCTTTGGTAAGATGGCTATGTGAAATCTGGCTAAATGCAATCGTCGAATATCGGTCAATCGGAATGACGTTATTCAGGGCCGCACCAACAGCGATCATTCATCCAATTGCGTGTAGACTGCGTATTCGTCCCACGAACTTCCGGCAGCAGGCGACCATTCCCAGCCACTGACGAGCACTTTTAGCCTTCCCAGAAGCGGACATAAATTTGGGGCGTGCGGCAGGGTCGCGCACGTCGGAAAAGTGGGACCTGTACGAACATGACGTAATCGCGGGAGCGCCAGCCGTTGGCCAGATGCACGGGATTACTGGAAGGTTGGTTGCCCCCCGATAAGATGAAGAACGGGCTCACGATTTTGGACCGGGCCCAGCATCATATGGAGGACAACCGTGGATCAGATATAGGACTCGACGTCTCCCTGAAAGACACTTCAGTATCGGTTCGTCAGGACGGCAAGCGCATTTGGCGTGGCAAGTGTGCATCCGACCCGAAGCTTCTCGCAGAAGTGATCCGAAAGCGCGCACCGAATGCAAAGCGCGTGGTATTTGAGACCGGACCTTTGTCAGTATGGTTTTTCCATGCCCTCACTGCGGAAGGTCTGCCGGCGATCTGTATAGATGCGCGCCATGCCAAGGCCGCTCTCGATATGACTGCCAACAAGACCGATGCGAGCGACGCTGACGGCCTGGCCCATCTGGCTGAAGTTGGTTTCTATAGGGAGGTCCGCGTCAAAGGCTTCGACAGCATGTTAATGAGGACGCTGATCGCCGCCCGCCGTCAACTCATGAAGATGAGGGTGCAGATGTCGAACCAGATACGTGGGCTGATGAAGACGTTTGGGCTGGTAGTGCCCAAAGGCGCCAGCAGCGTCTTCGACCGCAATGTAATTTCGCTTTTGGAAGGCGAGGACAATTTGGCACACATCATCCTACCTCTGCTTAAAGCCTGGGGAGATATCCGGCTTCGCGTTGCGGAATTGACCAAGCAACTCGTTGCGATGGCCGGCGCGGATCAACGTTGCCGCCTGCTCACGTCCGTGCCTGGTGTGGGTACGGTCACTGCCACGGCCTTCGCAGCAGCAGTGGAGGATTCGATCAACTTCAAAAACTCGCGCGCTGTAGGCGCCTGGGTCGGTCTGACCCCAAAGCGGTATCAATCGGGAGAGGTGGATTATGAAGGTCATACCTCCCGTCGCGGCGACGCTAAGTTACGCACCCTCTTGTACGAGGCAGCCTCGGTCATTTTGAACAGGTCGACAGAGACGAACGCATTGCCGCCCCTTCAACGGATCGCGCTCGTTCGAGAAAATCTGGTTGACAATTTCGACGAGCGGGTAGTCGCGGGCGTGGAGCCAACTCATGACACGATAGGTCGGGAAGCACATGTCTGCCTTTTCCAGCACAAGCGACTGAGCAGCGCCGATGGCTTCCTCACCGGTGGACTTCATGTAGAAGCTGGTCTTGCCTTGCCTATGGGCACGGAAAAGCCGGTCGTCGAAGGCCCGCGTGAGCATCATCGCGCGGAGGCCCTTGCGCAGCAAGGAGGGCGAAAGCGTTGGTGCCCAATCGCCCACTGCCTTGCCGTCATCGTCGAGAACACGGACCAGCGAGAACGGCAAATCGCGCAATTGCGTCGAATTTTCTAGAGGATCGGGCCGGGCCAGGCCCCCGGCGGCCGGAATTGAGGAATGCTCGAAACTGACAGGGTCACCAGGCCGACCAAGTGGTTCTGGAATATGCAACTTGAGTGGTGGCCGGTTCGCCATGGCTTCCTATCCCTCAGATGTATGAAAGACACCCTATACACATATGTATGGAAAGTCCTTGTTGTTCTCGCGCCTCAAGTGCGCCACATACGAACAGTTCATTCCCATTCTGGGCCGTTCAGGAGAAATTTCTTCCTGTCGGAAGGAGCGTAGGCAGGTGAAAGATGGACGAAATCGATCTGCGAATTCTGCGGACCCTTCAGTCCCAACCAGACATCTCTTTAACTGATCTCGCTGCCAAGATCGGCCTTTCCCAGACACCATGCTGGCGGCGCCTTAAGAAACTTGAGCAATCGGGGGTCATGCGAGGGCGAGCTGTCTTGCTCGACCCTGCCGCTCTCGGTTTGACGGTCAATGTATTCGCCCACGTGAAGCTGAAATCCCATCACGAGGAGGCCCTCGATGCGTTCGAATTGGCGACGGCCGACCATCCCGAAATCATCGAGTGCTTCTCGATGAGCGGAGAAAGCGACTACCTGCTTCGCGTCGTTTCTCAAAGCATCGAGACTTACGAGCGTTTCCTGAAGCGTGAACTCATACACCTCCCCGGCGTCGCTTCAGTAAATTCCAGCTTTGCGCTGAAATGCGTCAAGGATACAAGTGCCCTGCCGTTCTAAGAGCCTTCTGCGGTTGCCGCCCGTGAGGCAAGAAATTTCTGATCCTGCGAGCAGGTGATCGAGCGCGGTCTTCTGTCAGGCCTTTGGTTGCGGCGATTTCCAGAAGCCGCTGGCCGGTATGATGATCCGCAGAGCAGGTCCAAATCTAATCCACGAGCTCGCGGCTTGGAACTCTTAACTGGTTTTCCTGCTCCAGATCTGTTCAATCATTTTGCCCATTAAGGGATGCTTCATCTTCGCCATCTTGCGGCTAAGTGCGATCTTTCCCCTGCCGCTCATCGCATCCGCCGGTTCGAATGATGCGCCCATCATTCACGAGACAGAAGTGAATTGACTCGTGCTGGTCTCGGCGTATCACCGCCTTCAGGGCAATGCCCTAAGTACACCAAACGGCGATAGGTTACGGTGTATAGGAGTGAGTTACGAGATGGCGCCCGCTAATTTAAAGGCCCGTTCGGACGGCACAGCACGGATGCTGTGCTTTCTTATCGCTATGATTGAAGGTTTCGACCTGCAGGCAGCGGGCGTGGTAAGTGCAAACATTGCGAAAGCCTTCCAGCTAGGCCCAGGTGAAATGGCTTGGTTTTTCAGCGCTGCCACTATCGGTCTTACGATTGGCGCCCTCGTGGGAGGCCGCATTGCCGACAAGTTCGGGCGTAAACTGGGCCTGATGTTAGCAATAGCTATGTTCGGAACATCTTCTATCGCAGTGAGCTTGGCTTGGAATTACGAAAGCCTGCTTTTGGTTCGGCTCCTTACCGGCGTTGGGCTCGGGGGCGCCCTGCCAATCCTGGTTGCAATTACCGCTGAAGCTAGCCTACCCGAATTGAGCAGCCGTAATGTGGCCGTCACGTACTCGGGGATGCCAGCAGGAGGCGCTATTGCAGGATTTGTCTCACTCGTTAGCCCTCTCGGCTCGTGGGCTACCGTATTCATAGTCGGAGGAATTGCGCCGCTGGTCCTTTTGCCGGTTGTCGGCACCTCGCTGCAAATTGGTAAGCAATTGGTTGCATCGAAAGGCGAACGGAGTGCCTCAGGGATTGAGAATGCATTCTTCGGAAAAAATCGCACCCCGCTTACCCTACTGCTGTGGGGCGCATTCTTCTTCGGCCTATTGATTATGTATCTTCTGCTTAACTGGCTCCCGACCCTGCTTCAGCAAAAGGGTTTTGATCACTCCACTACCGGTTTTATTCAGATTTCCTTCAATGCCGTGGGCGCTCTATGCAGTATCGGTCTCGGGGCAGTTGCTGGCCGATACGACGGCGCAAATATTTCTCTTTGTGCATTCGGAATATTGATTCTCTCGCTTTTGGCGCTCTCCTTAGCACCTGCCGCCACGAACTTGATCGCCTTACTCATCGTCGGCATAGCTGCAGCAACTTCAGGCGCCATGGTGGTTGCGATTCAGAGTATTCTTTACGCCACTGCCCCGAAGATTTACCCAGAACAGGTACGTGGGACAGGTGTAGGTGCGGCGGTTGCCATGGGCCGGATCGGCTCGATCGTGGGCCCACTCCTTGCAGGTTTTCTTCTCGCAGGTGGGCGAACAGCCAATGACGTATTTCTAGCTCTCGTCCCAATCGCTGCAATCGCAGGCATTTCGACGATGGCCCTACTTCGGCTGCAAGTCTTGGCCGCAAAGGAGCCCTCAAGCTTCGTCAGCCGAAACGACTCGTGAAAAATGATTGCCCCCTCGTCCTCCGACTAAAAAATTGCCCCTGCTATTCTACTAGGAAACGATCGATGAGATGTTCCACCGCCGCAACCGTTATCGCCAGCCTTTGTCCTATGCTGACTACTCCTGCTGGCGCCGCTGAGCAGCTACCCTCGGCTTACGAGGCGAATATTCTGTTCCATCCCACATCCACCAACGGCGCCGTGGATGCTATCGAGGTCGTGATCGAGCTTACCGGCGGCCCAACAGACGGCGCAGCCTTTTCCGCCCCGGTTGTATACCCAGGCGCTCCTGGAGTGGCCGAGCGGATCAAGAACCTCGTTGTAACGGATGCAAAAGGCGAAGTGGCACTCGCAGTAAGCGAAGACCCAGCACAGCCTGGCGGTTTTCCTTACTTGCGCCATTGGAAAGCCCAGAGATCGGTCACTTATCCCGTGAAAATCGGCTATCGTGCCCTCATCCAACCCGCCGGTGGGCCTAAGGGGCCTGCATTCGCTATCAGGGCGGTTGGCGGCGGTGTTGCCGGTTCAGGCGCTGGTTTCCTTCTCCTCCCAGATGACGAAGGGATCGCCAGGACGAACATCCGGTGGGATTTGAGCGCACTTCCTACTGGATCGTTCGCAAGCACCTCATTCGGCGACGGAGACTTCACGCAAAACGGAAGCCCTCTCCAGTTGCTCAACAGTTGGCTCGTTGCGGGACCGGCCGGCCGATATCCACAACAGGGAAGTGTGAACGGTTTCGCGTCCGCATGGCTGGGAAAGCCGACTTATGATGTGAACGCCGCGGCACGGTTCAGCGCCGACGGCTATCACTATCTTGCCAGCTATTTCCCGCACCTCCGTCCGTCGCCGCAGTATCGAGTCTACTTCCAATTTCGTGATGCCGAGCCTTACGGGGGCGGCACTGCGCTCACGCAGTCATTTATGCTCTCCCAAGGGCCGGTCAAACCGGGCGAAACGCCGGAGGCACCGCGCACGACCATATTTCATGAAATGATTCACCAATGGGTGGGAATGATTGACGCCCCCATGGGCGTATCAAGCTGGTTCTCCGAAGG